>DLGM01000325.1:0-24027 GCA_002482705.1 Cyanobacteria bacterium UBA7694 | reverse complement strand
TAAGCAGGCTGTCGTGGGTTCGAATCCCATCTCCCGCTTCTGCCTCCTGTCGTTTCGGCAGAGCAGGCGCCAGTAGCTCAGTGGATAGAGCAACCGCCTTCTAAGCGGTCGGTCGCAGGTTCGAGTCCTGCCTGGCGCGCGCCCAAAGACGCACAACGCACGTTTTCATGGTAGGTGTAGCCAAGTGGTTAAGGCGCCAGATTGTGGCTCTGGTATTCGCGGGTTCGATTCCCGTCACTTACCCCTCTAAAGTATAAAGCCCCCGGAATCCGGGGGCTTTGCCTTTTATTGTGCAACCGTCCTGCCACTGGCCCGCATGGCGTTGGCCATGGTCGCTAAACCATAACTTTTAATCACACCTTTCAGTTTCGTGGCATAATTGGGGGCAGTGGCATAAATTCGGGCAATATTGTCAATAAATTTGCTGACATTTTTGTCTTTGGCATACTGACTCATGCCTTTTTTATAATAACCATTGTTATAAAGCTGCCCATGCTCACCCACAGCTTCATAGAAATTATTGTATTTGGCAAAACGGGCCCGGGAAGGCGTCCCTGAACCCTCTTTGGTTGCCAGGGAAACGGTTCCGGCCGGGCCGGAGCCTTTAATCCCGAAAATATTGTAGCCCCCTATCGGCGACTTGGCCCACCCGGATTCAACAGCCGCTTGGGCCAAAGTCACTTCAGCAGGGACCCCGTATTTGCGCTCGGATTCAAGAGCCGCAGGCAATAGAGCCTGGAAAAAGGCTTTTTTGTCGGTTTTACCTAACTTGGCCAGCTCAGCGGGCTTCATGGTTTTGAGCTTTTCAATGGCTGCCGTCTGCGGATCAGCCCCATCCACAAAGCTGAGAGCCGCACTGGCAGCACCATTGGCAACTTCTGTCACCACCGCGGCATCAGCAGCCAGCGCAGGCGATTCTGGAGCGGGCTTTCCGGCCACCGGGGCAGTGGCCCCTGCAGCCGCAGGATTGGGGCGAGCAACTGGCACAGGAATAGCGGGGGTGGAAGAAAGACGCAAATCAGACATAGAGTGACCTTTCAAAGTAAAGCTGCTCTTATTATCTCAGCCCAACGCCCTTCAAAACTATAAAACCGGGATAAAAATCCGTTAAGGTATCAGTGGCAGCAGAGCGACGGCACGCAAGCACAGCCTCTCGGAAAGTGCTTAATCCAGCTGACCGGGAAAGTGTAAGGGCACAAAGTGGTACAGACTGACCGTCAGGCGGTGGCCTCTGGGCAACGCATAACGCCAATGGTACACATCTGTACCCCGGTATAAAATTGCATCCCCCAAACCGGCGATCACGCCTTGAGGGCCTTCGGGCAGTTCAAACCATAAGGGCGAAAGCTCCGCTTGGGGAACTTCCGGGTCAGGGTCGAGGGGAATCGAAAGGTTCCACACACACTGATCGCGATCCTGATGTTTGGCCAAACCCGTTTTTTCATAATAGGCCAAATAACAGTATGAGGCCATGGCGTCTTCATCTACGACCCGGCTAATGGCCGCATCCATCTGGAAATGGAAAAAACGCATCACCGGATCATTGTATTTATACCAGCGCACCACTGCCGGACTAATTTCTGGCTTGAGTTGTCCCGCTTTCTCGAGATGGCGCGTATAGGTGCGCAGAGCCGTCACCTGCAAGGGGCTGATCAAGGCGGGCAAAAGGGCATACTGTTGGGTCCGCAGCGAAGCCAAACCCTGCGCCATCAGCGTTCCGCCAAAGGCCTGACAGGCATCCCAGATATGGGGCAAGAGGATATTCGCCAAACACAATAAATGAAACTGAGCATCCGACAGATCCCCAGGGCTCAGACGACCTTGCACCAGGGCCGTCACCAGTGCAGCCATTTCGCGATCGGGCCAGTAAGGTTCCCACATGCCATACAGGGGTTGTTTGACCCACAAGATACCTTCTGGGGCTGGTTCAAGACAAGCCAATAGCGGTTGATACAGTTCAAGGCCTGGGGGCGCGATCCCCGTGGGCAAATGCTGACAGGTGGGATTGATGCGAAACGTGGCCCGCAGGTCTTTCGGAATCGGGGGAATCTCACGGTTAGCCAAGGGCAACAGCGCAGGCAGGCTCCCCACTAGGGGACAGCAATAATTCATGGGGTTTCCTCCGACCACGGGACAAAATGAAACAGAGCCACGGTCATCCCCTCTATATCAGGGGGCAAAGCTTCTCGCCCATGATACACTTCCTGGCCGCGGTACAAAACCCCGCTGCCCAAGGGGGCAGGAGCCCGGACAGGCACACCCTCTGGGTTATCAATATACAGGGACGGCAGGGCCAAAGGCAGTTGATCCGGCTGTACATCAATCCCCACAGAAAGATTCCAGACACACTCATCATGATCTTTGTGGCGACCCATGCCCGTTTCGCGATAATACGATAAAAACGTATAGGAAGATTTCACGATTTGCCCTAGTACTTGGTATAAAACCCAGGTCATCTGCAAATGGAAAAAGCGGAAGGCCTGATCTTCAAAAGCATAATTGCGATTGACCGCATGGGTGGTTTCCCGGCCCAAATCCCCCTGCGCCAATAAATTACGGGTGTAGGTGCGCAAGCCAGCAATTTGCACCGGGCCAATCAGATCCGGCAAACGGGTCCACAGCTGAGCATGCAATTCCTGACGCGCTGTCGCCACAAGGTCCTGACGCAAAGTGGCATAGACCTGTGGGGGAGCGGGCAACAAAATACGCGCCAGACCCAAGAGATGAAAGTGTTCAGGGCTCAGATCCATCACCGACAAGGTCCCAGTCATGAGAGCCGAAACCACGGCGGTCATTTCCCGATCGGGCCAACAGGGCTCAAACGTGTCAAAGAGGGGATTCCTTACCCATAAGATCGGACGGGCAGGCGCAAAGCGTTCGACAAACGGCAAACGCTGTTGTAAATCGACGGGTAACATGGCCTCGGTTTGCCAAAAGAGCCACGGGTTGAGCTGGAAACAAGCCCGCTCCGGCAGTTCCATCACCGGGATGGTACGCACCTCCAGCGGCAATTGGGCATAGGTCGCCAAAGACAAAGGAGCAGAAAAAAAGGGAAGCTCGGTCATGAGACGCCTCGGGATCATGCTGCCCATATTGTACTGCAAATGCCGGTATTTGACATGGAAAAGGCCCGCCAAGGGCGGGCCACGTCAGCTTCGGAGCTTAAGCGCTCGGCTGCATATTTTTGGCCATTTTGGCCCAGGTATCGGTCAGCCCCACCGTGCGGTTAAAGACCGGACGCTCCGGCGTGCTGTCGGAATCTATACAGAAATAACCCTGACGCAGGAACTGCAATAAATCACCCGGTTGACCTTCTGCCAAGGCCGGTTCAATCAGGGCTTCAATCACCGTCAAGGAATTGGGATTGAGCTGGTCCTCAAAGGGTAAGTCTGGGTCTGCATTGCGCATCAAATGCTCATACAGACGCACTTCCGCCTTGCGGGCATGGGTCGCAGACACCCAGTGCAGCGTGCCTTTGACCTTGCGGCCATCGTTGGTCCAGCCGCCCCGGCTNNCGGCTGTCGGGATCATAGGTGCAGTGCAGCTCAACCACCTCGCCAACCTCGTTTTTAATCACTTCTTGGCAGGTGATGTAATAGGCGTGCTTGAGGCGGGTTTCTTGGCCCGGTGACAGACGGAAGAACTTTTTAGGGGGGTTTTCCATAAAGTCGCTGCGCTCAATATACAGCTCCCGTCCAAACAACAACGGGCGATGCCCGCCGTCGGGATCTTCTGGATTGTTCTCCGCTTCAAAGGTTTCAAACTGCCCCTCAGGATAATTGGTGATCACCACTTTGAGAGGATCCAAGACCGCCATCCGCCGTTGCGCCACCTTGTTCAGATCTTCGCGCAGGCAAAATTCCAGCAGGCCAAAGTCAACTTCGCTGTTGCTCTTGGCCACGCCGACCCGATCGCAGAACATACGCAGGGAAGCAGCGGTCACGCCCCGGCGACGCATGCCTGACAGCGTCGGCATACGCGGATCATCCCAACCACTGACCAAACCCTCTTGCACCAGTTTGAGCAGATAACGCTTGCTCATCAGGGTTTGGGTTAACTTCAAACGCGCAAACTCATACTGATGGGGACGCGGTTGTGGCCAGTCGAGAGATTCTAAGCACCAGTCATACAGCGGGCGATGGTCTTCAAATTCAAGGGTACAGATCGAATGGGTAATGCCCTCGATCGCATCCGAGATGCTGTGGGCATAATCGTACATGGGGTAAATGCACCATTCATCACCGGTGCGGTGGTGGTGGGCCTTGCGGATACGGTACAGCGCCGGATCGCGCAGATTCATATTCGGGCTGGCCATATCAATTTTGGCGCGCAGAATGTGGGTGCCTTCTTCGAATTCACCGGCCTTCATACGGGCAAATAAATCGAGGTTTTCAGCCACGCTGCGATCGCGGTATGGGCTGTTTTTGCCCGGTTCATTCAAGGTGCCGCGATAAGCACGAATTTCATCAGCACTGAGGCTGTCCACATAGGCTTTGCCACGCTCAATCAGGGTGATGGCACATTCATAGAGCTTGGGAAAATAGTCCGAGGCAAAATACAGGTGATCTTCCCAGTCAAAACCCAACCAGCGGATATCCGCCTGGATCGACTCAACGTATTCGATGTCTTCTTTGACCGGGTTGGTATCATCAAAACGCAGGTGGCAACGACCCCCATATTTTTGCGCCGTGGAAAAGTTCAGGCAAATCGATTTGGCGTGGCCAATGTGCAAATAACCATTGGGCTCAGGAGGAAAACGGGTGACCACAGAGGAATGTTTACCACTGGCAAGATCGGCCTCAATGATCGTGTGAATGAAGTTGGTGGAAATAGGGGTTTCGTGCGTGCTCATAAGGAGATGCTCTTTCAAAAAATAAGGCTCTGACAGGCATTCTAGCATATTCTTGGGGTCAATTCCGGGAGCCTTTTTAGGCCGATCTCAGGGAAGGTGTTATGATAGGAACATCCTTTTGCTAGATTGGAGCATCACCTATGCAAGCTTGGCATACCCTATCTCCAACGTCTCCCCGTTTGGCGCACATCCGCCAGGAGATCCACTGGGCCCTCTATCCTGTTGCCGCTGTAGGAGCTACACTCTTACCCCTGCGCAATGATCATAGCCACAGCAGTTTACACTGGCAGCAAACTTGGCTCATGGGCCAAGAAATAAGGCCCGCTAAGGCTTTTCGAACAGCCCTCGAATTCGACACATTAACCCTCCATTTATTGGGACATGTGGGCCAAGGTGGTCATCTTGTCTATTCACCGGTAGCCAGTTTTGCTCTCGCAGGACACAAACTAGAGCAAATCTACACCTGGCTCGAAACAGCAATCGCAGATTATCTAGAACATCCCATTGAACGCCCCTTACGCCGCCCCGAAGAAATGGGATGGCATTTACCCCATCATCCCCTCGAAATGGGAGCCATTTTTAGCGCTCCCAATCCCGCCTTTAAAGAGCTTCGCCATTGGTTTGAAAATGCAGCTCACACCCTCCAAACCCTTCAACAAGAGCATCAGGCCTACAGTGGAGAGCTTCTATTCTGGCCTGCCGCCTTTGAGCTTTCCATGAGTTTGCGCTTTGCCGATCACAGTCTACGTGTTGGGTTTTGCCCGGGAGATAAAATCGAAAGCAGCCCCTACTTTTTTGTTGCCCCTTGGCCCGTCCCAGCCCATGCACCCCGCATCTATGCACTCGGACGTTGGAATGAAAGTCAATGGAGTGGGGTGTTGCTACCCGCAGAAGAAGTGCTCCATGAAGCCCCTGATGCCATCACCCAACAGGCGCGGGTGCTCGCATTCCTCCGCGACGCCATCGCCCGCTTACGTTAGCCGGTTACAGCCTGCTGCATATCGAGGTCAACCCGCGCCAAAGTCTGGATTTGGGCATCTTGGGACATGAGCTCGTTATAAGATAAAATCGCCAGCATGGGCAAGGCGCGATCCGTCAGACGGCGCAATACCAGACGGATTTTGGCCGAACAGATCAGCACCGGTTGATGGACCCCTCGGGTCGCGACTTCTTCAACCCGGCGGGCAATGCTATTGACCACCTGCTGGGCCAAACCTGGGTCTAAATTCATGACCAATCCCTGATCTGAACGTGCGACACTTTCACTCAGCAATTGCTCCAACTGCGGATTGAGAGTAATCGCAGGAATCATGCCTTGAGGCGTCCGAAAGGGCTGGCAAATCGACCGGGCAATCGCCTGCCGGGCATGCTCCGTCAACAAATCCGGGTCTTTGGTCGCCCGTGCATGGTTGGCCAAAGACTCCAAAATGGGGATCAAATCGCGCACCGAGACCCGCTCGCGCAATAGGTTTTGTAACACCCGCTGCACTTCGCCGACACTGAGCAAACCCGGCACCAGTTCATCAATGACAGCCGGAGCTTCTTCACGCACATTGTCCATCAGACGCTGCACATCTTGGCGGGTCAGAATATCAGCAGCATGGCGCTTGACGACCTCCGTCATATGGGTGGCAATGACCGTCGATGGGTCAAACACAGTGTAGTTTAAAACTTCTGCCCGCTCTTTTTGCGATTCTGTAATCCAGACCGCTGGAAGACCAAACACGGGCTCCACCGTCTGAATGCCTTCAATCGGTTCAGTGGCCAAGCCCGGATTCATGGCCAAATAGTTGCCCACATGGATTTCCCCATGGGCAATTTCAACCCCCCGCAACTTGATCGAATAATCACGCGGCTTGAGCTGAATATTGTCACGCACGCGAATCGGCGGCAGCACCAACCCCATTTGCAGCGCCATTTGACGCCGAATTTTGGTAATCCGTTCGAGCAGGTCACCGCCCTGTTCAGCATCCACCAACGGAATGAGGCGGTAACCAATTTCCAGCTCCATGGCGTCTACTTTGAGCAACTTGATCATATCCTCGGGCTCTTTTTTGAGCACTTGGCCTGCGGTTAAGGCACTGTCTTTACCGGTGGCCAGTTGTGTGCCCGTGGCTGCAGCCGCTTCCTCCCGCGATTCTTGGCGCAACATCCACCAGCCAGTGCCCCCCAGGGCCACCGCAATCACCAGAAAGGGCAAGCGGGGTAAAGGGGTGGCAACGCCCAAAAGCAGCATAAAAAAGGAAATCACAAGCAAACCGCGCGGAGCGTTCAACAGTTGACGAGAGACGCGGCCCCCCAAATCATTTTCCCCGGCCGCGCGGGACACGAGAATCCCGGTGGCAATAGCAATCACCATTGCCGGGATCTGACTGACCAGCCCATCCCCAATCGTGAGGATCGTAAAACGGGCCATCGAATCGGGGATTGTCAGGCCCATTTGCGCAACGCCAATAATAATGCCGCCAATAATATTGATGAAGGTGATAATAATCCCGGCAATGGCGTCCCCACGGACAAATTTGCTCGCCCCATCCATGCTGCCATAAAAGTCGGCTTCACGCTGGATATCTTTGCGGCGTACTTTGGCCTGTTCTTCGTCAATCAGGCCACTGTTGAGATCCGCATCAATGGCCATCTGTTTACCGGGCATGGCATCGAGGGTAAATCGCGCCGCCACTTCAGAAATACGCCCAGCCCCATTGGTAATAACCACAAACTGGACAACCACCAAAATAATAAAAATCAAGATACCCACCACATAATTGCCGCCAATGACAAAACTGCCAAAGGCCTCAATGACCTTGCCCGCATCCCCATGGGTGAGGATTAAACGGGTTGAGGAAATGTTCAGGGACAGGCGCAGCAGGGTCAGCACCAATAGCAGGGTGGGAAAGGTAGAGAATTCGAGAGGGCGATTGACATACAGAGCGACCATGAGCACCATCAGCCCCAGGGCAATGTTCATGGTCAGCATCAGATCCAAGGCCCAATTGGGCACTGGAACCATCATCAGGCAGACAATCACAATCATGACAATCGCCATGACAATATCACTCTGGCGCTTCATGAGCTCTAAAAAGCCACGGGCACGGCCAGAATCAACGGATGAAGAGGGAGTCAAGGCCACAAGCATCTCCACCGGGCAATTGCCCTTCTCCCAATTATACCCTGTCTTCCGCCTGCGACCACGCTACATCAGGTATACTGAGCACAAGGAGATTGCTTATGTTGTGGATGTGTTTGGCCTTGGCCATTTTTGTCGGCTGGTTTGAAGTACGATACCAGCAAAAGCGCCAAAATGCCGGTGCAGCCCACCTGAAGCTGCGGGTACCAGGCATTCATCTGCCGCTGATCATTACTGGCTTTGCGCTGTTTGCAGCCCTCAACGCCGCTCAAAAAGGCTGGAGCCTACCCGAAGGCCCAGAACGCGCCAAAGCCCTGGAGAGCAGCGCCGTTTGGGTGATGCTCACCCTGATCAACCTTCCCCAAGCGCTGCGCAGCCGCTGGATTTTACATGAGCAGGCCCTGGTCACCCCCACCCAAGTGGTGAGCTGGGATAAAATGACGGGGTTCCGGTTGGTTCCAGAGAAAAATCAGCTCCAGCTCCAAATTGGCCCGTATACCTACCGCAATCACTATAACCCAGCTCAAAGTGAAGCCTTACAACAGTTTTTCACGGGCCGCTTGCCCGAGCTACCTCCCAGTGAAAAGGACGCAAAATCTAGCTAAAAGCCGGGCCGTGTAACCACACCACCAGCGTGGCGCGTTTGCCTGCGGTCACCGGATCAACCCGGTGCAACAAATAAGAGGGGAAAACCACCACCGACCCCTGCTCCTGGGGCGGCGTCAAATGTTTATTGCCATTGGCAATACGCAACTTCCCCCCCCTGTAATCAGCGGGATCGGATAAAAAACAAATCAGGCTCAGCTTGCGGGTCGACATTTCCCCGGCACCCAAATCAAGGTGCCAATCAAAGTGGCCTTCAGGCCCATACTCCAAAACCTGGGGAATCGAATAATAACCGATCACAAAGCGGAAATAACGCAGGTTCAGATGCTGGGTCAAACTACCCAAGCGTTCCATGAACCAACCATGGTGGGCAGGATTGACAATAAAACGGCTCTGGGCACGGCGGATTTTGGGGTATTCTATGCCCGCATTGCCAATCGTAGCCGGTTGTTCATCCCCTGGCAAGGCCAAAATTTGCTGACACTCCTGGGGTGAAAACACCTGGGTTTGGACGTATACCTCTTTGAGGTAATCATTCGGGGGAAAGGGATCGGCAATCAGGGGCATAAGACACGCCTCGGGAAAAAAATAGCGGGGGCATTTTAAGCCCCCGCACGCTTAAGATGGATTGACCACCACTGGCTGCAACGGATTGCGGGGCCGATCATAGGCCTTGTACAGACGCTTGAGGCGTGCTGCCGTCAGAGCTTGGTGGGCCCCTAAGATCAGAGCCAAGCCCACCGGCCAGCCAATGTACCAGGGGACAAAATACCAGATCGTGGCGACCACAATGTTGAGCAGCGCCATCGGCACCAGATATTTCCAGGCAAAACCGAGCAGGTGATCGATGCGGAAGCGGGGGAGGGTGCCCCGGAACCAGAACAGCACAAAGACCAGTACATAGGTTTTGAGCATGAACCACACCCAAGAAGGCAAAAATGCCGGGCCCATCCAGCCCCCAAAGAAAAAGGTGACCGCAAAGGCCGAAATGGCAAAACCGCCCAAAAATTCGGCCATATAAAAGAGACCAAACTTCATGCCGCTGTATTCGGTGTGGAAACCGGCAATCAGCTCAGACTCGGCCTCGGGCACATCAAAGGGAGCACGGTTCACTTCCGCCACGCCACTGATAAAAAAGATCAAGAAACCCAACAACCCCCAGGGGGTCGCAATAAACCAGTGGTTTTGTTGCGCGTTGACAATATCCAGGGTCGACATGGAGCCCGCCATCATAATCACGGTCACCATCGCAAAACCCATGGGAATTTCATAAGACACCACTTGCGCAGCTCCCCGCAAGGCACTCAACAGGGAATAAGTATTGCGCGAACTCCAACCAGCCATCAGGATCGCAATTGTCTCAATCGAGGAAATAGCCATAATAAAAATGGTGGCCACATTGAGGTTGATCAGCAGCATCTCTTTGCCAAAAGGCATGACTGTGAACAACAATACAGCCGGTACCACGACCAGCACCGGGGCCAAAGTATGCAACAGCGGATCTACAGCCCGGGGCAAAATGTCCTCTTTGGAAAACATCTTAATGCCGTCAGCAAAAGGCTGTAGCACCCCAAATTTGCCTACGCGGTTGGGGCCATAACGGCGCTGCATGCGCGCTACCACCTTGCGTTCCATCCAGGTCAAGAAGAGCATGGTCACTGGGGCAAAGATCAAAATCCCGGTCAGGCCAATTAAAGCCCCCAGCGGGGTTTCTAGCTGTTTATACAGGGCTTCGGGCAAAATAGCCTTGGGAAGGGCCAAACCCATTGTGTAAAGCGTGAGAAAGATTTTTTCAAGGTGTTCCATTAACTCCACTCCAACCCGCCCTTTTTCCAGGCATAGGCCAAGCCTACGGTCAGGATCGATAAGAAGACAAACATTTCAATCACCCCCACGCTCCCCAACTTTTTAAAGTTGACGGCCCACGGGTAAATGTACAAAATCTCAATCGAGAAGATTAAAAAAGCCAGCGCATACAAATAATACTGCACGTGAAACTGAATGCGGGGGTCACTTTTGGGATGCAGACCACATTCATAACTGGCTTCTTTGGAGAGGTTGCCTTTCCGGGGGCGGAAGAAGAAGGCCCCGGCAATCGGCAACAGGGCAAAAATAAACGCCAAAACAAACGAAATTCCGAGGATGCTCCACGCGAGGGTTTGATCCATGATTAAACGGCTCCTTCGACTTTGTCATCCTGCACAGCAGGATCAGCGGGCGCTTCAGGCGAGGCCTCTGCCGCCGCCTGTTTTTGGGCCAACAGTTCAGCGGCCTTTTTCTGAGCGGCTTCTTTAAGGGCCGCTTTCTCTTCTGGGGTCATGACCTTTTTGGCTGGTTTTTCATCGGTTGCAGCCCCTTGGGAGTCAGAGGGTTCAGAGCTTGCCGCTTCAGCGGCAGCGGCCTGTTTTTTGGCCAGCATTTCAGCGGCTTTTTTCTGGGCTGCTTCTTTGAGGGCAGCTTTTTCTTCATCACTCATCGGCTTTTTCACGGACTTCTCAGGGGCATCATCATCCGGTGCTGGGGCCGCCGCAGCAGCCGCCGCTTTGGCAGCAGCAGCCGCTTTTTTGGCCTCTTCTTTGGCCTTTTTAGCCTCCGCTTCAGCCAAACGGGCAGCTTCTTCAGCGGCATTGGCCTGGGGATGGGTGGCCGCATAATAGCTGGTGGGTTGCAACAGTTTATCGAGCCCGTAGAGGTAGCTGTCGTAACGGCCGTCCCGATCCCCGGTATAGGTCAGCTCGAATTTGTGATCCATCTTGATCGCATCAAAGGGACAAAACTCAGTGCACAGACCACAGTTCATACACACAGCAGTATCAATCTGGAAATCTTGGGGTTTGGGGACCGGTTTTCCGGACGCATCCGTTTCCTGCACAATCCAGATGCACTGGGGCGGGCAGACCTTGGCACAAATGCCGCAGGAAGTGCAGCGCACGTCTTTTTCCCCATTGGGCTGTTCATCATAGATCAGCATCGGTAAAACGCGGAAACGCTCATAGGTCGAGCCCACTGGCATGGGCTGCTCTGGGTACATCACCGTACACACGCCCTTTTCATCGTACACCGTGCGTGACCCTTCAAACGAAGTGCCTTTGCCCCCCATACGCTTAAAGTCTTCGATATAGGTGTTGACAAAGGTTTTTAAGGTATAGAGCAAGCCTTTGACCACCGAGGCTCCATAAAGTTTCATCGGTCTACCTCTCCCAAAACAATATCAACGCTGCCCAACACAACGACCACATCCGCCACCAAATGGCCGAGGCACATTTTTTCAAGGGCGGTCAGGTTAATGAAGCTGCCAGAGCGGATATGGTAACGATAGGGATTCGATTTCCCATCACTGACCACGTAATAACCTAACTCCCCTTTGGGGCTTTCAACAGCGGCATACACTTGCCCTTCGGGCACGCGCATATTCCACTGTTTCTTGGCAATAATTTCGCCGCTGGGCAAATCTTTGGCCGCCTGACGGAGAATTTTGAGCGACTCATACATTTCGCCAATGCGCACCAGATACCGGGCATACACATCTCCGTGTGGCTGCGTCACGACGTTAAAGTCAAAGCGATCATAAATCGAATAGGGATGGGCTTTGCGCACATCATAAGGCACACCCGAACCCCGCAGGACAGGGCCAGAGCAGCTATAAGCCGTGGCTTCCGCCGCTGTCAACACGCCCAGGTTTTGGGTCCGCTCCATGACAATTTCATTGGTGGTCAAGAAACGGTCAAGTTCTTCAACCATGCGCGGTAAACGATCGTTGATCAGATGGTAAAAAGGCTTAAAGAAGGCCTCCGGCAAATCAGCGGCTACGCCCCCAAAACGCATGTAGTTGCACATAATCCGTGCCCCACTGACCATCTCAAACAAATCGAGAATCAGTTCACGCTCTTGGGCCGCATACAGCATTGGCGTAAAGAAAGCCCCCAGGTCATTGAGCAGGAAACCCTGCCCCCAAAGGTGGCTGGCAATCCGGGTCAACTCGGTCATAATCACACGGATGTATTCAGCCCGCTCCGGCACTTCCATACCCGTCAATTTCTCGACCGCCAGCACATAACCATGGTTATTGGACATTGAGGTGAGATAATCGAGGCGATCGGTGTAGGGAATATTCATAATGTATGAATTGCGCTCACCGATTTTTTCGTGGTTGCGGTGTAAATAGCCCATGATCGGCTGCAAACGCACGATCCGTTCGCCGTCTAGGGCCATTTTCATGCGGAAAACCCCGTGGGTGCTGGGGTGGTGCGGCCCCATGTTCATTTCCAGCAAATCGGTGGGGTAGTCACCCATCGGGGCAATGGCCGCCAAACGGGGATCATCGTCTTGGTAGGCATGGTTTTCCGGGTCCCAAGAGGCCGGATATTGGACATTCCGTCCCCACATATTTTTGCTTTCAGCAAAGGTGTGTTTGCCTTCACGCCAGCGTGAACCAAACATTTTAATCGGTTCTTCGTAATAGGGCTCTAAATAATCTTTGCGCAGCGGGTGCCCATCAAAGCCGTCCCACATCAGGATACGACGCAGATTGGGGTGGCCTTCAAAACGAACCCCCATGAGGTCATAGACTTCACGCTCTTGAAAGTCAGCGCCGGGCCAGAACGGCGTCAGCGAAGGCACTACAGGGCTATCCTTGGTTGTGCGCACCGCCAGGGTGACCGGAGGCAATTCCGCATCTGTCCGGGTGGTGCTGTTGAAGTTATAAATGACTTCAAAGGCATCTTTAAAGTCGATTGAAGTCAGGTTGGCGAGATAATCAAAACCTTGATCCTGGAGGTAATGCACCACGTTATGCAGTTGCTCAGCGGGCACCAGCAGGGTAGAGGCCGTGGTCACCTGAATATCAGAAAAATGCTTCAGGATCTTTTCCATTGAGGCATTGACCTTGGGCGGGTCAAGCTTTTTCTTTTTCACGACCTTTTTCTTGACTTCACCCTCTGCGAGCGGTTCTTCCGCTTCCGGGGGCTCAGGCTCATACACCGCAAACGCCGGGAAATACTCCGGGGCAGCAGGGCGTTCCGACTGTGCAGTACCGGCAGCAATGGCCGCCTGAATTTCTGGCACCTGGCGCGGATCAACCAAATCGGGCCCGAGCAAAGGAATTGGGCGTTCATCGCTCATATCGTCACGATACCAGCGTAAGTCTTTGTGGTGCTGCCCGTCAATTTTGCGCTGCAGTTCGATGAGCCCCGCTAACAGAGCTTGAGGCGTGGGCGGGCAGCCGGTAATATAGACATCAACGGGGATAAATTCGTCAATCCCGGAAACCACGTTGTACCCCTCTTTAAAGGGCCCGCCTCCCGTTGAGCAAGCGCCCATCGAGATCACGTATTTGGGTTCGGGCATTTGATTATACAGGCGTACAATCATGGGGATCATACGTTTAGTCACGGTTCCAGAAACGATCATCAGATCGGCCTGGCGTGGAGAGGCGCGGAATAACTCGGAACCAAACCGGGAAATGTCATAACGCGAACTGGCGGCACAGATCATTTCAATGGCACAGCAGGCCAAGCCAAACTGCATCGGCCAGATCGAGGAGCGGCGGCCCCAGTTGCTCAAAGAATTGATGAGTTTATCAAAGGTGGTAATAGAGACATGTCGGCGCACCTCTTCTTCAAGAGAAGGCGCGCCAGACACAGGATTGTTGACCACGCGTAAGTCAGTCATGGAATACCTGCCTGTGGAGGGGAAAGGTCTATCAGTGGAGTGTTTGCTGCAAGATCTTTCTCAGTGTACCACGAAAACAGTGCCTTTTAGGCAGCAAGTTTAAGCACAGGTTTACCTGTATTTATCCCTGTCCTGGGTAAAATCCGGGCTATTCGACTTCATCCAGACTATAATCTTGGATCAGCAGGTTTTCGCTGGGTTCCTGCCACTCATTGTCCAGCTCTTCGCCAGTAGCCTCTGCGGCTTCCTGCTTCAGCGCCAGTACCCGGCGCTCGATTAGTTCCTGGGGTTCATAGGCATGGCCCACAACCCGGAAATAACAGGAAGGGTACTCTTCATCGGGATTATAACGACGCGCCGTGGAGTTAAACCAATTGCGATAAAAGGCAGCCCCTTCAGTGCGGGGGTATTCCGTCAGACAAAACCCGGCCAAGTCGTACACAACTTGGAAAAGCTCTTCATCGAGGCCGGTATTTTCTTCTTGGGAAAGCAAAATATCGCCTTCATAAATTTCTTGGCCGTTTTTGTCCCCCACACCAATGAACTGCATCACGTGTAAATGTTGAATTTGCGCCAATTGCCACAGTTCAACCGTTGTTCCCGGCACCAGGGGCTGAAATTCAGGGGAAAAAACCCATTCGTCATTCATCGTGCGGGTCTCAGGATCCCAAGCACGGAACTTAAGGGCCCGCGATGCGGGCTGTTGATCATCAAACATCATTCATTTTCCTTATCTAAAATTGTGAGGCCATCAGAGTGTCCTCAGTCTAGCGGGGCCACCGGGCCAGCCGGAAGCACTTGCCCATAAACACGGGCCACATTGCCCCAGGCCATTTTTTCTAAGTCGGCTTCGGCATACCCCCGCGCACGCAGTTGCTCAAAAATGACGGGGAAGCGTGAAACATCTTCTAATCCCTTGGGCACATCGACAATCCCGTCATAATCTGAGCCAAAAGCAATATAGTCCGGGCCAATCCGCTCACAAATATAATCAATGTGGCGCAAGACATCATCTAAACTCGCAGCTTTGGGGTCTTCATTGAGAAAACTCCCCGCAAAACAGATGCCGACAAAACCGCCATTAGCGGCCAAAGCATCCAATTGGGCATCACTCATATTGCGGCGATGGGCACGCAGAGCCTTGGCATTGGCATGAGAAACAATCACTGGGTCGGTCGACAACTCTAGGGCCTCCCAGAAGCCCGCTTCATTAATGTGGGCCAAATCGACGACCATCCCCAGTTCATTCATGCGTTTGACCACGTCACGCCCAAACGGGGTGAGGCCATAATTAGAGCCCACCCCTAAACCATCCGCCAATTCATTGCGATGGTTCCAAGTCAGGCCAATCGCCCGCAAACCCTGACGGTAGAAAACCTCCAGCATTTTTAAATCACCGCATAAAGGGGATGCCCCCTCCATGGAAAAAATGCCAAACAGGGGCTTTTCGCCCCGGCGAAAGGCCGCCAAATCAGCTTGATTTTCAATCAGACCAAAGGTTTCGGGATGACGGCGTATATCTTCGCGGTAAATTTGCATCATCTGCAAAGCCCGTACAGCGCCATAATGGCCCGCTTCATAAGGCATGGTAAAAATCGAGAAGAAAGCTTTACCCAGGGGCAAACGCNNAAAAATCGAGAAGACCTGTAGGCGTAATCCTGCTGTTTGCATGCGGGGATAATCGCTGTGGTGTATCGGTTGCGGCTGATACAGCGTCATATCCTCTTCTTCTAAAATCAGTAAATTTGAGAGGGTATCCGCATGACAATCAGCAATCCACATGAGTTATTTTCCTTTGGCAGGGGCGGGCTTTTGCGCCAAAGCGCGCTGCACATCATCCACTAGAATTTTGAAGCTATTTTGAGTCACCCGATCAAAGGGGCGCTTATTGGTTAATTTTTGGCGGGCAGCAGCAAATGCCTGCTGAGCTTTGGGCCAGTTTTTCCGAGTTGCGTAAAAGTCAGCTTCGCGCAAATCGATAATCCCCAAAACCGGTGTGGGCTCTTTGAGTTCAGGGAAATAGGTGGCACGGATTTTCTGATAACGCCCCCAGACTTGCCGGGCTTCATCAAACTTGCGGGCCTCTAATGCTTTTTCTGAACGCTCTAGGTACTGGCCTGAATACCAAGATAACACAGCCGGACGGGCCTCTGGAGAGAGCTTATCAAATAAATCATCAGCCACATTTAAATTAAAGCGATGACTCGAAGAAAGGGCTCCGAGCAAATTTTCGAGTTTATCTTCACTGACGGCCTCTCCCTTGTTTAACATTTCCGTCATCAAATTCACAGCCGTCTGAATTTCGCCCCGACCAATGGCCTCACTCACTTTGCGCGGCGTCGGGGCACAGGCACCTAATAGCAACAAGAGCAGGAGTACAAAAATAGAACGCATCGGCGCCTCCAAAAAAAGACATTACTTTACACATAACAAACGGGCCCTTCCTTTGTAAAGGAAGAGCCCGTTCCGTTTAGGTCAGCGTCAGCTTAACGGCCAGCCGGGGGGGTGGACAGCGCTTTGTAGACGTTGATGCGGCCATGGCCGAAATAAGGATCGAAACCAGGGGTGCCTTTGTCGTCGGCAGTAGCTTCGATGTGAGCTTTAACCGCAGCAGGGCTCAGGTTAGGATACTTGGAGCGAACCAGAGCAGCCAGACCAGCAACAGCCGGGGTAGCCATGGAGGTACCGCTGATGGCACCGTAATCTTTACCAGGCATACCGCTGGGGGTGGTGGGGAAGGTGGACATGATGTTCACGCCAGGAGCAGCCACCGACAAGTGGGGACCAAACTGGGAGAAGCGAGCAATCTTGTCGTTAACATCGGAAGCACCGACAGCCAGTACACCGGTAATAGCAGCGGGATAACCAGGCTTGTTATTACCGTCGTTACCAGCAGCAGCAACCAGCAGAGCGCCTTTGCTCAGCGCATGCTTAACAGCGTTGGTGATAACAGCGGAGTTGCTCGGGCCACCCAGGCTCATGCTGATGACATTAGCGCCATTGTCAGCGGCCCAAATGATACCGTTGGCGACGTCAGCGTAGCTGCCGCTGCCATCATCACCCAGCACGCGGACGGGGAGAATTTTGACATCGGGAGCAAAACCAGCGACACCGATACCGTTATTGGTAGCAGCAGCGGCGGTCCCAGCACAGTGGGTACCATGGCCTTGGGGGTCAGCCATGTCGGTGGAATCCTTCACAACGTCATAACCCTTCAGCAGTTTGGGAGCCAGGTCGGGGTGATTGGGGTCAACACCAGTGTCAACAATAGCGATGACGGTGTTGGGTTTACCTTTTTCAATGGCCCAACCTTGAGGAGCTTGGGTCAGCTTCAGACCATAAACTTTATCGTTCAGGGGGTCGTTGGGGGTGAAAGCATCAGGCTGAGAAACGGGGATCGGCTCGTTGGAGATAATCGGCTTGTTCAGCGTCATGATGTAGTTGGGTTCAGCAAACTCGATAGCGGGGTTGCTTCTGAGGGCAGCCAGAGCTTGTTGATCGTTGGTGCTGGCGGCACGGGCGCCGGAAACGGTCACCAGTGACATACCCATAGCAGGGTTACCGATGGCTTTGGTAGGAGTCAGACCCATGGCGCGCACACCGCTTTGGCTGAAAGCAGCCTGAGCACTAGCACCGGGCTTGAACTTGACGACATACTCGCCAGGGATGTAGTTGAGACCACGAGCGCGGGCGGCAGCAATTTTCTGAGCCTTGGCTTGTGAGGTGGCGTTGGGGCGAGCAGCAGACATAGCGCCAAGTTGGGGGTTACCAACTTGAGCACCGGGCTGCATGGGCATCATGCCGCCAGTTTGACAGGCTACGAGTGAGGCAGCCATAGTGGCGAGGGCAGCAGAGGCCGCGATTTTCCGGGTACGCTTGTTCATTGGGATAACTGAAACTCCTTTGAGTGTTTACTTCCGAATTTAGTTATAGGAAGGAAAGTTATAACCTTGCCTAAATGAGTGCTTAAGGGTGTTTTAATTATTGTAGACTTAACAGAAAATTAAGTCAACCTAAATATTAAAGAAAGTATAAAGGGAGTGTTAAATTTTGAAGGGGGGGGAGTGCTGAGGGCGGGACTTGAACCCGCACACGTGTTACCACGTGGGAGATTTTAAGTCTCCTGCGTCTGCCGATTTCGCCACCTCAGCATAAGAGGTTAAAAGGGTGGACTATTTTCAGACATGTTAAAGCGGAGCGGACGGGACTCGAACCCGCAACTTCCTGCGTGACAGGCAGGTGCTCTAACCGATTGAACTACCGCTCCGGCTTGTAGGGTTGCTAGCAACGCTACGAAGTCAGTATATCGAACCCCTCATTGAGAGACAAGTAGTTAGCCTAAATTTTTTTGCATCTTAATGATGATCAAAAACAAGACAAGGCTGGTCAATTCGGTTACACCTAGACAGGGCCAGAAAAACTTTTGCCCCAGCTCAAAAATCCGAATCAGAAACCGGATCTGCTTTCAGACTCTGGATTAAAATCGCGCGGTAGCGCCATAGGTAATCGAGGCCTGAGACAACCGTCAAAATCACGGCCAGATAATAAATAGCGTGGCCAATCACCAAGAAAGATTGGGAGTCAGGGGTACGGCTCACTAAATAGACCAGGATTGCGCACATCTGTGCCACCGTTTTGGCTTTGCCCAACTGGTCAGCGGCCATAACAATATTTTTAGAGGCCAATAAACTGCGGAAGCCGGTAATCAAGAACTCACGACCCAGGATGACAACCACCGTCCATACAGGCAATTGCAAGATCGGATCTTGTACAAAAGCCACTAAGGCAGTGGTCACCAATAGTTTGTCTGCTAGGGGGTCAAAAAGCTTACCCGCATCACTGAACTGCTTAAAGCGGCGGGCATAATAACCATCAAACCAATCGGTGAAGGCCGCCACAATAAAAACAATAAACGCCAGTACATCATACTGAACGCCCCCTGTTACTAAAAAGCAAAAGGGGACGATCAGAATCAGGCGAAAGAGCGTGAAGAGATTAGGGATACTCAAAAGAGCGGGAGAATGCCTTTGACAGGATCATCGCTGGGGGTTTCAGCCGGCGTGCTCTTTCCGCTCAAAGAACGAATACCTGGGGTCACTCCCGGTACCGTTCCAAAGGCCACAATTTTCATACGACCCAGAGGCGGCGCATTGGCAGCACTGGCAGAAGTACCCATATTGCGTTCGAGGATGTCCGTTTCACCGTTGAGCAGCGAAACATTATAACCACCGCCGCCATTGGAAGTGTAAACCAAACGATCGTTGGAGGTAATGTCAATCCCCACTGGGCTGGTAGCCGGACGACGTGGGTCCAGACCCAAGGGAATACTGCGGCCACCGGCAGCAGCAATATTGACTTCGCCCCGCAGGTTTTGAATATTGGGGATGAAGCTGACAATGCTCGGTGCACTGCCCGTAATATAAAGCTTGGTTTGGCTGTTATTAATGGCAATGTTTTCAGGCGTAATCACGTTGAACTGCTGATCGCGCAATGATACGCGGGCCACCTGCTGCTGAATATTGGCCCCATTAAAGATTAACAACTCATCGTTGGCAGAGTTGAGAACATAGAGACGCCCCGAACGATCGACTTCAATGTCACGCAAATCGACGGGAGCTGTCGTGGGAAACAGGAAAAACTCAGCCGGGGCAAAGGTATTTTGCTGGCGGTTGAGTGCCAGTACAGAGTTATTGCCACGATCAAGCACAAACAGGCGTTGGCCATCTGGGGAAACGGCGATTTGAGCCGGGCTCGGGCGACGGGTGCTGTTTTGGTTAAAGGGAATCCGAATCGTGCTGACAACGGTCGGCAAACGACTGGGGTTTGAGGTATTAAGTACGGTAATGCTGGAGGTGTCTCCAACGCTCACGTAGGCTTCAGTCCCTTGCGGATTAAAAGCCACGCCCTGCGGTTGGGTGCCCTGTACCGTCACCTTGCCGCGATTGATAAAGCTAGAACCATCTTGGCGCTCAATCACGGAAATGGAGCCATCGTTGATATTGCTGACCAAAACGCGACGGCTATCACTGGAAACAGCCAAGTCATCTGGACGGTTACCTGTTTCAAGATTATTGGTCACACGGTGAGTCAGAAGGTCAAAGACATATACTTCGTTGGTAGTGGGGCTCACCATCAGCGAAATATTGTTTGAGGGGGCTGTTGAGCGGGTATTGCCTGTACAAGCAGGCAGACTGAGTGCACACAGGGCAACCAGAAGAGCAGATAAACGGGGGCGGGAGAAGGAGGTTCCAAGTTTCATGGAATGAGGTACCACAGCTTAATAAGGATTAGCGGCGGGGCGCAGCAGGCAAAAGGCAAAGCACGCAAAGCCTATTGCGCCTCATTACCAAAATATAGCATGATTCGCGAGGAGATGTCAGAGGCCGATCAGGTTTTTGGTCCAATCCCCCTGCTTGCGGCAAGCATTTTCAAGGAGTTCACGTCTGTTTGTGACATCCCCCCTCTGCTTTTAGCGGAAAAGATGCTAAATTAAAAAGTGATTCCACCATCATCCCGCTTTCACTCTCAACAACCTTATTTCACGCATCCCCTTGCACCCCCACTCCTTTTTCTAGCCGTAAGCGGGCTCATCGAAAGGATTGGCTTTATGAACGCACAAATAGTTCTGGCGTTATCGCTCATTTGCGCCATTGCCACCTTGGCATACAGCGGATTGCTCGGATTGGGGATTCTTAAACTCCCTGCGGGCAATGCCAAAATGCAAGAAGTGGCCCAAGCCATTCAAGAGGGGGCAACCGCATACATCAATCGCCAAACCCAAAGCCTCGCCGTGGTTGGCGTGATTTTATTTTTCCTGATTTGGGGCACGCTCGATCAGTTTAAAATGCCCTTTACAGCCCTCTGCTTTGGGGTTGGAGCAGCTTTTTCAGCCTTTGCCGGGATTATCGGCATGCAAATTTCCGTGCGTGCCAATGTGCGCACCACCCAAGCGGCTGAAAAAGGGCTCGCCCATGCCCTGGATGTCTCCTTTCGAGGGGGAGCCGTCACAGGACTGGCCGTCGTTGGGCTGGGCATGCTCGGCATTGCGGGCTTTTATCTGGTGTATACCTTCATGGGCGTTGATACCGAACACTTCCTCAAATATATTATTGGTTATGGTTTTGGGGGCAGCCTGATCAGCCTGTTTGCCCGTGTCGGTGGTGGCATTTATACCAAAGCCGCTGATGTGGGCGGCGACTTGGTCGGGAAAGTGGTGGCTGGTATTCCCGAAGATGACCCCCGTAACCCCGCAGCCATTGCCGACAATGTCGGTGATAATGTGGGTGATTGTGCCGGGATGGGTGCGGACCTCTTTGAAACCTACGGCGTTACCCTGATTGCCGCCATGTTGTTGGGCTTCTTTGCCTTTCGTGGCCAAGCGCTCGAACTCAATGCCGTGCTCTTTCCCCTGGCGCTTGGAGCGGCGGCAATGGTGGCCTCGATTATTGCCACTTGGTTTGTGAAATTGCGCAAAGGCAGTCACGCGATTATGGGCGCCATGTACAAAGGCACCATTGCCGCTGTTGTTATTTCTGCAGGCGCTTTTGCCATGATTGCCCAAGTCTTTTTCCCCCAACAGTGGCAGGCCATGTTTATGGCCTCTCTGATTGGGCTGATGATCATGATCGCCATTACCGTGATTACCGAATATTACACCTCCACCAAATTCCGTCCGGTCAAATTTGTCTCAGAGCAGTCCAAATCTGGCGGGGCCACCAATATTATCAGCGGGCTCGCAGTGGGTATGGAAAGTACCCTGGCTCCAATCCTGGTCATTTGTGCGGGCATGTTGGCCTCGTATTGGATCGTGATCGGTCAAAGCGGCTCCCATCTTATGGGCATTTATGGGGTAGCCCTGGCTGCTACCGGCATGCTCTCGACCTGCGGCATTGTCGTAGCCATCGACTCCTTTGGCCCCATTACCGACAATGCCGGGGGCATTGCCGAAATGGCCAAACTGCCTGAGCACATTCGTGAAGTGACCGATGCGCTCGATGCCGTGGGCAATACCACCAAAGCAGTCACCAAAGGTTATGCCATTGGTTCAGCGGGTTTGGCCGCCCTGGTGCTGTTTGTCAGTTATACCCAGGAAATTGACATTGTGCGGGCTGAACGCCAGCTTGCCCCCCTGCAATATCTGCTCAGCGACCCCCTCGTCTTGGTGGGCTTGTTTATTGGAGGCATGTTGCCCTTCTTCTTTTCTTCCCTGTTCATGAACTCAGTGGGCAAAGCGGCCACCAAAATCATTGATGAAGTCAAACGGCAATTTGAAGAGATCCCCGGCATTATGGACGGCACTGGCAAACCCGATTACGGGCGCTGTGTTGATATTGTCACCACCGCTGCCCTGCGAGAAATGATCCTGCCAGGCGTTTTGGCCGTCATTATGCCCCTTTTGGTGGGTCTGTTATTGGGGCCTCTGGCCTTGGGCGGCCTGTTGGTAGGCAGTATTGTCACTGGCCTGCTGATGGCCATTTTTATGACCACCAGCGGCGCAACCTGGGACAATGCCAAAAAGTATGTCGAATTGGGTCACTTTGGCGGAAAAGGTTCTGAAGCGCATAAAGCCGCTGTCACAGGTGATACCGTTGGCGATCCCTTTAAGGATACAGCAGGCCCCGCTCTCAACCCGATGATCAAAATTTTGAACATTGTTGCCCTGCTGATTGTGACCCTGATTGCTTCGGGCAGTCTATTCGGAACATAGGCCGTTCCAAACCTTAAAAAAGCTGCCGTTGGGAGAGGGGTTCCCCAACGGCAATTTTTAATTCAGCATTTAACGGGTCACACAGGGGACGCCATTTTTAAACACCCGTGACACCAAGTTGACCCCAAAGTGGTAAGGAATATAAGCGTGATTGGGGGCATCCAGCACCACCAAATCAGCGGGCAAACCCGAAGCAATCAGCCCCAGGCGATCCCCGCGATCAATCGCATAAGCCGCATTGCGCGTCACACCCAGCAAGGATTCTATCGGCAAGAGATGCATCTGGGTACTGGCCAACGTCACCATTAACAACTGAGATTCACAATAACAGCCCCCCGGATTGAGGTCCGTTGAAATCGCCATCGGCATATCCAATTCCCGCATGAGATCTGTCGAGGCATAGGGCAGCCCTAAATAAAAGGCTGTGCCCGGCAATAAAACCGGCAGGGTCCCGGCAGCTTTCATCGCCACTAGCCCCTCACGGGAAGCAAACTGCAAATGGTCCGCAGACACCGCATGGAACTCGGCGGCAATGCTTGCCCCACCACTATCCGTGAGTTCGTCCGCATGGACCTTGAGCTTGAGCCCGTGGGAGCGGGCCCGGTCCAAAATGCGGCGCGTGTCATCCGGGGTAAAAAACCCCTGTTCACAGAACACATCACAAAATTCGGCCAGGCCCCGGCTGGTCACTTCCGGGATCATCGCCAACACATCGTCCACATACTGCTCATGGGTACGTTCCGGGGGAATGGCATGCGCCCCTAAAAAGGTGGTCACCAAATCAACCGGATGTTGCTGATGCGCCGCTTTTAACACCTGTAACAACTTGAGTTCATTGTCCAAATCCAGGCCATAACCACTTTTGGCTTCGGCAGTCGTGGTGCCATATTCAAGCTGGCGATCCATGCGCCGCAGGGTTTCTTCCAGCAGAGCCTCATGGGACGCAGAACGGGTGCTGCTGACGGTGTAGTTAATGCCTCCCGACATGCGCTGTCCCTTGGACACCTGACGCTTTTTTTGGACCCGCTCCACCAGTTCATGCTCACGGGAACCCGCAAACACCAA
>DLGM01000363.1 GCA_002482705.1 Cyanobacteria bacterium UBA7694 | reverse complement strand
GCCTCAGCCTGTTCCCACAAGCGTTCCAATGCCTGCTCCCACGACAAGTCAGTATGAAAAACACCTGATTGGGGCTGCGGTCCCGGTTTCTCATACTGACTTGTCGTGGGAGCAGGCATTGGAACGCTTGTGGGAACAGGCTGAGGCCCTTGATCCAACCCCCGTACAGCGCGACATTTTTGTCATGCCTTACATTGACGGACAGGCAGCGGGCCGAGCTTGGAGTGACCCGGATTATCCCGAAGATTGGATCTGGCTCAAGGATGAACCTGTGGGACAGCGGTTTTTACGCGGGCAATCCCTGACCGGTTGGCAGGGACGTTTGCAGCAGTTATTGGCACATATCCGCACTGCTTTTGGCGATAATGACTGGGAAATAGAGTGGGTAGATGATGGTTCAACCTGTTGGCTGGTGCAGTTTCAGCCGATTCGTAAATATCCCCGTCGTGATGAACAATTTAGTCCATGGCTGCGGGAGTATTTGCCCGAAGTACCTTCCCCTTTAATGACCAGTCTTTTGGCCTCCTGTGAAGAACCTTGGATGGAGACCTTTCGACGCTTGGACGAAACCCTGCCGGAAGGGCGATTTTTAATTGAAAGTCAGTGGCAACGGCCGGTATTCAACCGTGATTTATTGGCCGAACAATTGGGGCGCTGGGGTTTGTGGCCTGAAGTTCAAGGCCGATTTCCCCGGTCCCTGTGGGGGCGTCTGCTCAAACTGACACGAGAGATTAAGCGCATCCACAATGAACTCATGGACACCTTTCGGGTTCCCCCCAAAAATTTTGCCGGTTGTATCCGTCAAGCCCGTGATATCCTGATTCCCGTTGGACAGGCCCTGATGCTCCTCACCCTTGCCCAAGCCCGGCTGCTCAAGCTTTTACAAGGCTGGGGAATCCAGGTTCCTCCCACAACAGGCACGATGTTGCACCGTTTGCACAGTGATTTAGCACCTCTGCGCCAGATTTTGCAAAATCGCTTGCTCGAATCCCCACAGCTCGATTTTGATAAATTGTTGAACCAGCGCACTTTTCGCACGGCTTGGCAAATATTCCTGAGCAATCACGGTTTCCGAGGCTGGCAAGAGGGAGACTTAGCAGCCCCTGGTCTGGAGGGGCAGGGGGAAATGCTCTTACGGGCCTTGTTGCGTCCCCAACAGGTGCCGCAAGAACCTCAAGAACGCAGTTTTAAATCGCGTGTTGCCCAGCCTGTGCTTGCCTTATATCACCGTTTGGCCCAAACCCGTGAAGCCCTGTGGGCTGATACCCTATGGGCCTTACAACAGGTGCGGCGGCAGTTGTTGGTTCAGGCCCAGGGGGCTGTGGGAAAAGGTTCTTTACCCCACGCGGAAGCAGTTTGGTTGCTAACCTGTGACGACTTGCACCGCTTAGATCAGCAAGAAACCATTGATCCCGCTTATTTAACCGCCCAGCAAGCCGCTTGGGATGATGCCCGCCAATGGCCCATGCAAGGGGCATTAAAGCGGGGCCAGGTGTTGGCATTTCCTGAAGATGCTGCCTACTGGAAAGGTTGGGGCTTGGCGCCAGGTGAAAAAGAAGGCCTTGTGTGGCGGCCAGCAACCCCTGATGCACCTATGCCTGAAGGATTTAAACCTTGGGAGACGGTGCTGGTGTTGCCCGACGTGGATCCCGGTTGGCTGCCCGTATTGTTTCAGGCTTGTGGTGTGATCAGTGCTGCCGGGCACCCCNNCCACCCCCTGACACCCAAAGGCACGCTGTTGACGCTGCCCGGTGTGCCGGTTGTGAGTGGTGTACCGGCCTGTACAGCCCTGTTAAAAACCGGTGATCGCGTGCGTCTCAATGGCGCGTCCGGTGAGGTTTGGCGTTTATGAAGGTGGTGCAGATTACCCGCCGTTTGGTGGTGGGCGGACGCACAGAAGTGGAACGTATGGCCTGGCACAATGCCCAGCAATTGCATCACTTGGGGCATACCTGTACGCTTGCGACTACAGCGGCCTTGGCCCCAGAAGGTTTAGAGTTGGTGGGAGATGTCACGATCCGGCGTTTTCCCTATCAATACCCGCGCCTCTTTCTCAGTGCTCGTGCCGCTCACCATATGGATCACAGTGGCGGAGATCCGATCGCTCCGGCTCTGTTTGAATGGCTGCGCCGTGCCGACGTCGACGTCATTCATTGCCACGCCATGCATCGCTTGGCCCGCAGTGCCCGGGATGTAGCCCGTGAACGGGGCATCCCTTTTGTTGTCAGCCTACACTATGAGCACCTACATCCCCCCGATCCAGCCAATCTTGAACCGCTGTTACATGGCAGCTTTGATTATGGCCACTTGCTGGATCAAGTTCGGGGGCGACGGCGTGTTTTGCGGGATGCCGATGGCATTTTATGTTTTGGCGAGCGCGAGGCTACCTTGTTACAACAGTTATATCCCCGCAAAGCGGTGCGTTATATGCCTGCGGGGATTGATCCGGTGCGTTGGCGCATGGGGGATGGGCAAGCCGTGCGTCAGCGGCTGGGGATTCCAGTCGGGGATAAGGTGATGTTGTGTTTGGCGCGGTATGAGCCGACTCGGCAGCAGGATCTCCTCTTGCAACTGATGGCCCAAGCCCCTGCTGATTGGCATCTGGTCATGGTTGGACCCGTTTTTTCTCTGCCTTGGCTCAATGAATTGCAGCAGACGATTCGGCGGGAGAGTTTAGCACGGATTCATGTATTGCAAGGAATCCCGGACTATTTACGCGATATCTTACATGCCAGTGATGTTTTGGTATTGCCTTATACCGCGATCCCACGCCGTTTGCCTTTTCTTGAGGCCTGGGCAGCTCACAAACCGGTGATTGCCACTGACAGCCCGTGGTTTCGGACCCATCTGGCTGATGGGCAAACGGGGCTTTTATTCCAACCTGGGGATGTGGAGCACCTGCGCCGTTGTTTAGCGGATGCCTTCTACCAGCCTCAGTTGCGGGAGGCTTTGACCCGTACAGCTTTTCAAGAACTGCATCAAACCTATAGCTGGCGCGCAATTGGCGAGGAATTGGCTGCTTTTTATGAAGCGCTCGTTTCTGAATATTGATTACCTATACTTAAAAAAATACCAATAGACTAGGCAATATGATTCATAAATTATATAATGGTTATGTGATGGTTAATTTAACCATCAGCGCATATCCATGCGCGGCCTGACTTATCAGGCCCAGGGTGTTTTTAATTGGGATACTGAACCTTGCAGGCATTTCGCCTGCCCTACGCTATCGGGCCTGTCACGTTTTTACTGACAGGCCCTTATTTTTCCCGAATGGGCCTCGTAAGAGGCCTTTTTTATTGGCCGGGGTGTATGTGGGGGCGCGGTGGGGCGTGTGCAATACGCCCCTACCGCGGTCCGATCAAAGCCCCACAGTTGTCCAAAAAGGCTTTGAGAGATAAGGTCTCGGTATCGGTTTTGTAGGTGCCGGTTGAAACCAACGTAACCTGCTGGGTTTGCGGGTTATATCCCGTGATCAGCACATAGTGCAGTGGCGATTTGAGCAAACCCACCAGCTCTTTGCCGGGATGACGTGCCATATCTTCCAAACGACCCTGTAAATTGGAGCGATCGCCCCACAGATGGCCGACATTGATCATTGAGCGGATGCCGATGTCTTCCCCG
>DLGM01000461.1:10145-40518 GCA_002482705.1 Cyanobacteria bacterium UBA7694 | reverse complement strand
AGGCCGTCTTCATCTTGGCCACTTTGTTGGCAGCCTGCGCAATCGTGTGCAGCTCCAGCACGATTATGAAACCTATATTCTGATTGCCGATGTCCAGGCCCTGACCGATAACTTTGAGCGCCCAGAAACTTTACAGGCACATATTCGGGAAGTGGCTCTCGACTACTTGGCCGTTGGCCTCGATCCCCGACGTTGCGCCTTTGTGATCCAGTCCCTGATCCCTGAAATTGCCGAGCTGACCATGTATTACCTCAATTTGGTGACGCTGGCCCGGGTCGAACGCAACCCCACGGTTAAAACCGAAATCAAACAGAAATTTGGCAATGAAGTGCCGATGGGATTTGTCTGTTATCCCGTATCTCAGGCCGCTGATATCACTGCCTTTGGAGCCCACTTGGTCCCTGTCGGTGACGATCAAAAGCCCATGATTGAGCTGACCCGCGACATTGTGGGTCGCTTTAACAACCTCTATGGCGAAACCCTTGTTATGCCTGAAGGCATGTATGCGGAAGTTTCCCGTTTGCCAGGAACCGACGGGCAAGCCAAAATGAGCAAAAGCCTCAACAACGGCATTTACCTATCCGATGACGAGGCCACCGTCAATAAAAAAGTTATGTCGATGTTCACCGACCCCAATCGGCTGACCGGCAAAGAACCGGGCAATGTCGAAGGCAACCCCGTCTTCACTTATTTAGACGCCTTCCACCCTGACAAAACCCTCGTCGCCGACCTCAAGGAGCGTTACCGAGCCGGTGGCGCCGATGAACGCGGCAAACCCCTGCTCGGTGATGTCAGCGTCAAGCGTGAACTGGCTTCCGCCTTAAACCAGATGCTTGAACCCATCCGCCAACGCCGAGCCGAATTTGAACGGGATGACGCCTATGTCTGGGACGTACTCAGCGACGGCACCCGCCGTGGCCGCGAACGCGCAGCACAAGTCATGGACAGTGTTCGCGCCGCCATGAAGCTCAACTACCCCGTACGCTAAATACACCCTCAACACAAAGCCGGGATACAGAATCTGTATCCCGGCTTTTTATTTACCGCTTACGGAATGGGCGGAGGCGAAGGCAACGTATGGCCATGGGCCGAGGTAAGATCCCCAAACAGCAAGCCGTAGTGGTCAATCGCAAAGGCGTCATAATTCACAAACGTATAAGCATAAGAGCCCGGAGCACCGCTGCGCGTGTAATTGACACTATAAAGACGGTTCTCATTGTTACCAATACGTGGATTGACAATCACGCGATGGGCCTTGGCATCAAAACCAATGCCTGCTGGATTGGTATGACCTGTGGCCCCCGTAGTTGCGGAATATGGGTTAATCGTCGTTAACGTATTAAAGGCAATGGTGGTGGCCGATAGGGGATCAAAGGTGGCCCAGTAGAGAGCATTGCCCACGCTCATAAACATCGTCCCTGTCCCTGGCTCAAAAGCCAGATCTCCACCACTGAGGCCAGAGACACCTGTTACGGTGTAAGCTTTGGGCACAAGTTCGCCATTGGCCCGATAATTGCCGCTGCCATCCAGGATATTGACCTCTCTGAGCCCACCGCCCACGGGGAAATACACCAATCCCGGATGTGTATCACTCACCCCTAACTGAGAGGGACTGCCCGATCCCGTCACGTCCCACTGGCGAATCACTTGCCCTGTACGCGGGTCCCAAACCGTGAGTTTATTGCCATTGGCATAAATAATATTGCCATTGCGGGGGTCTTTATCAATGGCATTGCCCACCCCTGGTAGATTGTTGGTTAATTTCTCATAAGTGCCCGTCGTTCGCCCCGGATTGGAAGAAATCCGGTAAACGTCTCCAACGGCCGTACCGGTGGCTGTTCCCACCGCATTCACAACCCCATATAAATTGTAACCAAAATAGACCATGTCAAAGGTCTGCGAATCAGAGGTATGTACCGTATTGCCACCGCTATCCTTGACAATCACTTGTAAGGTGTATTTCCCATCGGCTTTGTCATTGCCATCAAAGCCAGAACCTGTGCCTGTTGGGAAGGTAGCAATTGCAGCTCCCGCCGTCACACTCGCAGGAATCTCAATCGTGGGTGTAAAGCCCTCAATATCATCGCCGTTACCCGCTATGTTATCCGGGCCATCTGCATCCGGCGTTATCACAAATGCCACCGAACCCCCCGCAGGAATTTCCGGCACAGTGCTGCTCAGAGGCACATCATCCCGCCCAATGTTAAAGATGCTGCCATTCACAGGCGTGGTCGAGGCGGTAGTTATCTTTTTTATTTCAGGAGTGGTGCCCGTAGTGCTCACCAATTCGGACACAGTTCCCGGAGACGGCGGTACATACACCAGGCGTGCGCTCAGATCGCCCGTTGGCATCGTGGCATAGGTCGGGGTCCAGTCATAACTATACACACCACTCACCGCCGTAGTACTTTCCCCCACTTTGGTCGTGCCTACATAAAAATCAACCCGATAGGAACCACCCACAGGCAGGTTGCCACTGGGAACCAGGGTGGGAGTAGCTTGTAAGGAGATGGCCCCAGATGTGTCACTGCCGCGCAGAATCGGGCCTGTGGTCGGCCCTGTCCAGGCCAGCGTATGGGTCAGCGGAATGTTCAGGGTGCTGCTCACAGCAGTGTTTTGCCCGTCATTGCTGCTCAGTGTTACGCTGCCACCCGTGGGAACAGAGGGAGTGTAAACGACCGCACCCAACAGGCTGTTAATGTCGGCGGGGGACCCGACCAGCGTATAACCTCCGCCCGGATTGGCCGTGATCGTGACATTGTTGCTCGTTCCAGCACTCAAACCAGATAAAACACCCCCGCTAGAGCTCAACGTCACGGTTAAGCTTGGGCTGTCACTGTCCGCCACGCTGAGAACAGGATAGCTGCCCTGCCCGAAAGTCAGGGCCTCTGTCACTGTGAGGGTATGGGAAGTGACCGGGCTACCACTGACAGTCAGGCTGTTTACCGGAGGACTGTTCACCGTGATCGGTAAGGTCTTGGTCTGGTTCAAGGTTCCATCCGTGGCGTTCACGGTCAGGTCTACATGCGCAGGCGCTGTCCCTGAAGGGGTATAGGTTAAACTGGCCAAAGCCGCATTAATTTGGGCCTGGGTACCACTCAGGGTCACCGTATTGGAGATACCGCTGCCCATCGCTCCCGGCAGGGTTAAGACACCGGAACCCGCAGGAACAGACAGTGTCACTGTCGTGGTACCCGTGAAACCGGCAATTTCAACCTGATTGAGAGGCGCAGCACTGCTTTGGGGAATCGGCCCAACCGCAGTGGTAGGAAAAACCAGATCTTGGCTCCATAACACGCCCGGCTGGGTGACCACTACCCGCAGCGTATCCTGATCTGACAGGGCACCATCACTGGTAACGATGGCGATATCCGCATTGCCCACATAACCCACATTCGGAGTATAGGTCAGACTCTCCAGGGCTTTATTGACCCCTTCTGGTTTTCCCGTTAATACCAACGGCTGGCTCGCATGGGTTCGTGCCCCTACCATTACCCCACTCGGGACTTGGTTCACGGTCAAACGACCCTGTTGGGGTGTCAACGTCACGGTCAGAGTATCACCGTTGGCATCAGACACCGTAACGGCCGCAGCCGTCGATACATTCAAGGTAATGGGGGTGTTCACCGGCGTGACTGGCTGATTTTGGTTAAAGTCGGATTGGCCATTCAAGCCGTTTACCGGGGCCGAAGCCGTATTCATCACAAGCGTCACCGCATGGGTGGTCGGCCCAGCACCATGATTGTCCACTGAGGAAATACTCAACGAACCGGAAGAGCCACTATAGGCCAAACCGGCCAAAGCCGCATTTACAGCCGCTGGAGTCCCTTTGAGAATCAGGGTACTCGTCCCCGAACCTGTTGGGGCCTCACTCAAGCCACCCACTGCAGCGGTTGATGATAAGGTCAGCACCCCCGTCGCTGAAGTCAGCGTCACGGTGACAACATCGGTGGCTGCATCCGCGACCTGGAGGGCATTTCCCGTAGCCGCAGAAAATACCAATGCTTTCCCTGTTGTACCTTGTTGGGTACCTGAGAAATTGTGGCTTCCCCCTAAAAGGTGAACCGGAGCCGCATTGCCCCCTCCTCCATCGGGCAGAGTAGCCCCCTGAAGATCCAATTGTGGGGCAGCCCCTTGTGGATAGTTGGCAATGACGGATACGGGATACGAGGTATCCGGTTGCAGGCCCGCACTGCTGGGAATGTCATAGATGAGTGGCCCACTCCCAGCCGGAACCGTAAACGTATGGCCATTCACCACAACCGTATAAGAACTGGGGCTGCTGTCTTGGGGGGGAGTCAATTGCACCTGGAAGGAGGTGGTTGTGGTCGGACTCGTTTGCCCCATCGGAGGGTTGGCCAAAGGCAGGGTTGAGCCACCACCGCCACCGCCACTGCTGGCTGTCGAGACATAACTCGAAGCAGTCAGGTTTTTACCCGGTACCGAGACGGTAATCACCGCATTGCCAGAGGGAGTTGTGCTGGTGACCGTGCCATTGTTTACGTTGAAAGCGCCAGGTACAGAGCTGGTCCACTGCAAGTTGAGCTGGCTTGGATCAATACGCCGTCCCAAAGAATCAAGCGCCACGACCTCCAAAGCCCGCTGTGAATCCTTGTTGATCAATACACTGGCTGGGCCCAACGTCAGGCTCACAATATCGTTCGGATCTCCGACCTCAGAAGGCGTTGTGGGAGAAACGGGAACGGACGTAGAAGGAGGATTGGGAGGATTGGGGGGAACTGGAGCGGGGTTGGGGCCGGGCATTTGCCCGGAAGAGCCAGGAGCAGAAGCTCCCGGCGTCGTAGGGATGACCGCCACTGGGGGTTGCCCGATGGCCGGAACCATGACCGTTCCGCTGGTTTCTTTGCCAGAATTCTGTTCCTTAACCGTTACCGTTCCACTCCCTTGGGAAACCAAAACGGTAACGGTCCCGTCAGGAGCAACCTGAAAGGCGTCGGGACGGGCTGATTCCCACACAAGCTTTAGTTTAGCCGGATCAATGAGACGCCCGGTCGTATCTTTGGCAATCAGTTGAAACTGTACTTTGCCGTTGGGCTCAGAGAGCAAATTCTTTTGTACCAATTGCAAACTTACCAGCGCCCCTGGGTTGCCTTCATAGCTGTTCACAGTGGTTTGTAATAAGAGATCCGTCGCAATCCCCGTATTTGCATCCACAACCGAAATCACGCTGTTCTGCAAGGGAAACAGCACATCCAAAGCGCCTTTATCTACCGCCAAAACATCCGGGCGACTGCTCTTCCAAGTCAGGTTGAGCTTGCTGGGATCAATGCGACGCCCCTGTTTATCTAAGGCAATCAGCTAAAGTTGCGGCTTCTCCCCCTGAGACAAACGCGCACCCAATGGCAAAGACAGGTACAGCGTCTGAAGTTCAGCCGGATTGCCATCAAAGATCGTTTGCCCACCGTTAAGCGATCCGCTGTTGACCAGAGCAGGAGGGCCACTTAAGGGATTCCGTAAAACCCCAAAGCCATTGATACCACATCCTGTGAGGCTCAGGGACAAACATAAGATAAGTGCATATTTATGGTTAAAATATTGTGCAGCAGAAAAAAGAGTCATATCCAAACCAGCCTTAAAAGTTCAGAAGCAAAATAACCTACGGCACAACGAAAAGACGCGGTAAGCCCTAGAGACAGAAATTAGAAATTATTGAAAATGAGGTCGGAGGCAGCAGGCATGTTCCTTATAAAAACCATAACAAAAATTAACCGAAGAAAATCAGCTCACATCTTTACAAATGTAAATTAACCGTGAAAAAGTGTTATAACCTTGATAATCAAAGGTCAAAATATCACTAAATCATGTATTTTGCATGCATCTTAAATACGCTAAAAAGTCATCCTCTTGTCACAAGCAAAGTGGCCCGTTGTCCACCTGAGCTTGGTAGAATGCAATCAGGTTGTGAAAAAATTACTCTGGAGGCCGTTTTTGATGCGTTATCTCCACACCATGCTGCGGGTTTTAGACCTCGAACAAGCCCTCGACTTCTTTGTCAATAAACTCGGGCTGGTAGAAATTCAGCGCAAAGACTACGAACAAGGACGCTTCAGCTTGGTCTTTCTCGGGCCAACGCCCGATCAGCCCGTGGTCGAGCTGACCTGGAACTGGGACAACCCAGAACCCTATCCAACGGGGCGGTTTTTCGGCCATCTGGCCTTTGGGGTCGACGACATTTACGCGACCTGTGCGCGCTTACAAAGCTTGGGGGTGATCATCAATCGCCCGCCCCGGGATGGACGCATGGCCTTTATTAAATCGCCGGATGGGCACTCGATCGAACTCTTACAAAATGGCCCTTCCCTGCCTGCGCAAGAACCCTGGGCCTCTATGCCCAATACAGGAGAGTGGTAATGACAACAGCACTCATAGCCGGTGCCGCAGGCTTAGTCGGCTCAGCCCTGTGCCGCCATTTAATGGCCCAAGGTACAGCCGTGATCGCGGTGGATAATCTCTGTACGGGAAGCATGGAGAACCTCGCTGAACTGCAGACAAACCCGCTGTTTCAATGGCTGGAACAAGACATCTGCCAACCCTTTACCGTGACAGAATCGCTCGACTATATTTACCATATGGCCTCCCCTGCCAGCCCTGATGACTTTGACGCCATGGCCCTCGACATTATCTGGGTCAATACGGTCGGAACCCGCAATCTGCTTGATCTGGCCAAAACCCACAACGCCAAGCTCCTCTTTGCCTCCACTTCCGAAGTTTATGGCAATCCCTTGGTTCACCCCCAAGTCGAAAGTTATTGGGGCAACGTCAACCCCAATGGCGAACGCAGTTGTTATGACGAAAGCAAACGCCTGGGTGAAAGTATTGTCAGCAATTACAGTCGCCTGCATGGCGTTCGTTATACTTTGGCACGCATTTTTAATACCTATGGCCCCCGCATGCGTGCCCAGGATGGCCGTGTTGTCCCCAATTTCTTGTTACAAGCCATTCGCCAACAGCCTCTAGAATTGCACGGTGGCGGGCAACAAACGCGCAGTTTCTGTTATGTTGACGACCTTGTTCGTGGCTTAGTTGGCCTCATGGAATCCCCGGTCACCGACGGTGACGTATACAATGTTGGCAATCCCAACGAATGCACCATTGAAGCGTTTGCCCGTACCTTGAGTCACGTTGCAGGCATTGACTTGCGTTTGAACCCTGTCCCCTCTCCACGGCGCGATGACCCCGAGCGCCGTCGCCCAGATATCAGCAAAATTAAAGCAGCCATTGGCTGGGAACCTCAGGTCAATCTCGAAGAGGGCTTACGCCTCACCCTCGCAGATTTTGCCACTCGTTTTGGTACATAAGTATCAGTTACGGCTCACTTGGAGTCGCTGTAAATCGGCAATCAGGTGGGAGTAGTCAGGGTAGCGGTGCTGGGGATGTTTTGCAAGCAAACGCAGAATAAGGTCACTAAAAGCCAAACTCAACTCCGGGTTGAGCACATGCGGCGCTTCGGGTGTACGGTTGAGATGCCCCATCATGACCTCCAGCACTGAGTCCCCCGGAAAAGGCAAACTCCCCGTAGACAAATAATACAGCGTTGCCCCCAGAGAATACATATCCGAACGGTGATCCAGTTGATTCACATCGCCAAACTGTTCTGGTGACATATAATAAGGTGTTCCCCACAGCCCCCCAGAAGTACGTTGGTATTGGTCCGGGCTATGCATCCACCCGTGCCAGACCAAAATCGGCCAATTTTAGCTCCGATTTACGGGTCAGCATCAAATTATCTGGCTTAATATCACGGTGGATCATATTAAACTCAAGGGCATATTCCAAGACAGAACAAATTTCGATCGCCGCTTGGATCGCATGCTCCATTGGCAGCTTCCCACAGGGTTCGATTAAACGGGTCAGCGTAGGGCCATCAATATATTCCATCACCATATAGGTATATTGAGGCGTTTTTTCCGCATCAAAGACCCGTACTAAGCTGGGATGATTAAGGCGAGCCGTGTTCATGGCTTCATCCAAAAACATCGACTCCATATCAGGGTTTTGTAACAATAACCGGGGTGACAACACCTTCAAGGCCACGGGGATACGCAAAAACTTATGAAATGCTTGGTAAACGGTGGCTGTTGCCCCATGTCCTAAAACAGCCACAATCTCACATTTACCAAGCATATCTCCCACTTCTGGCATCGCCAACATAGGCGGTGCAGGGTCGGGTAAAGAAACCGGAGGAGCTGGTGCCGCTGTTCCACGACGCAACATATCAACACGCTGCAACAACGATTCAAAGCGAAATATTTGCCTTACCTGTTCGGAATCCATAGATACGGCACCCATTTGCAAAGTGCGCAAAACGGGTAAGGCCGTAGGCTCTAAACAACCGCGAGCGACCAAATAGCGTTCAAGCGGCTCTCCCTGACGGCCACAATCCTGTACCAGAAGGGATACATCCGCTGGGGGCAACAATTCGTATTGAATGAGAACCGTATCCAATGTGCCCATAGTTTGCTTTAAAAGGTTTGCTTTCAAAGATTGCACTCACCACTAACAACTGAGTTTAATGTACACAATTTATGTGACAAACAGGTAAAGATTATATGACGGTTAGAATGCGTAGGTAAAAAGAATGTCATGCCGCTAGACAAAACAAGATATTTTTAATTCAGGGCATCTTCGGCAGCATTAAGCAGTCAATTAACACTCTATTAATTTAACCATTATTGACATTAATTAGCCATAATAATCAGTTTAAGCGTTAAAAACAATTGATTTCAAACCCTTACAATGTTAAATTAAAAATATAAGCAATTTAAATTACTTATTACCTCAATACAAACTTAAATTGTTTAATAATAACTCACTTTTTGTTCTAAAAGGAAATCAACTTATGTCTTCAAACAACCAAATCGTATTAATTGGCCGTGTTGGCAACGAACCCCAAAGCGATGTTCGCGAACTGAGCGGTGGTAATAAGGTGGTCGAAATCCGTCTGGCAGTCAATCGTCCCAGTAAGGATAGCCAAGGTAAACAGCAAACAGACTGGCTCAGCTGCAAATTTTGGAATCGCCAAGCAGAAATTTTATCCGACTATGTCCATAAAGGAGATCTCATCAGCGTATCTGGCAGCCTTCGTGTCGACAGTTGGGAAAAAGAAGGTCATAAGCGCAACAGCTATTATATTTTGGCGGATAACTTTCAAATGCTCGGCGGAAAAAAACAAATCATTGCTGCTTAGCCCCCATCAGCCCCGCGCTCATGCTTCAGTAGGTGCACAAAATTTTGTGCACCTACATCACACATCCCCTTTATGATTTACGCTCTTCTCTAGGCATGCGATGCGATGGTAAAAGATCAGATCCCATTGCGGGTATGGACACCCCCTCCTGCTGAATCGTCATAGAATTGAACAGCCCTGTGTAGGCTCTGACAGCAGCCATTTTCACCAGGGATTATGCTAACATAGGGACATGTTTGCGCCCTTTGCCAGAAAAACATAACGTTACAGCCCCTTTGTCCTGAAGGCTAACGTGGGCAGAAGAGGCTTCAGAAAGACAGGTAACCCTATGGCGACACCACTCCGCGTTGAAAAAATCAACGCCGCCATTCTCAAAGCGCTGGGGGAAATTATCCAACAGCATATCCATGACAGCCGTGTGCGCGACCACTTCGGCTCTGTCACTCAGGTCACGATCACCCGCGACCTTCGCCACGCCAAAGTACATCTCAGTGTCTTCGGGGATGCCGAAGCAAAACAGGCCTTTATGGAAGGAATTCACTCTGCACAAGGATTTATCCGCAGCGAATTGGGGCGTCAGGTTCGCCTACGCTTTATCCCAGAACTCCATTTTGTCCTTGATAAATCCATTGAAGATGGCTCCCAAGTGATTGCCCTGCTCGACCAAATGCGAGCCCGAGGTGACCTATAAGCGGAGCATTGGCCCGCTGGTTACCGATCGATAAACCTGCGGGTTACACTTCCCATGATGTGGTAGCCCAAGTGCGTAAACGGCTTGGGCTTAAGCGAGTTGGGCACAGTGGCACCCTTGACCCCGCAGTGACCGGAGTCCTGCTGGTAGCTGTAGGAGGAGCAACCCGGCTGATCCAATACCTGCCGAGTGATAAGACCTATCGGGGGATCATTCGCCTCGGGATTACAACCCATAGTCAGGATGCCTCAGGCACCATCACCCAGGAACAGCCCGTCCCATCTTTCAGTACCCAAGACATCGAAACTGCTCTCAATCACTTTCGGGGTTCCATCCAGCAGGTCCCCCCGATGGTTTCGGCAGTCTCTTGGCAAGGACAACGCCTCCATGAATTGGCCCGCGCCGGGATCGATATTCCCAATCGTCCCGCCCGGCCTGTCACCATCCATGAACTCGTCTTAGAGCGCATCGAATTGCCAGATGTGTGGGTTTCCGTCCGCTGCTCCGCTGGCACCTATATCCGCACTTTGGCCCATGATCTGGGCCAGAAGCTGGGATGTGGAGCCCACTTGCTCCAGTTACGCCGCACGGAGGCCAACGGAATTTCAGACCAGCATTTGCTGAGCCTCGACGAACTCGAACCGCTAACCGTCAACGGCGAACCCGGATTAGCCGCAGATGTGCCCCTGCAATATATCCCCCGCCTCGATCTGCCCGAGACAGAGATCCTGCGTTTATTACAAGGGCAAATTCTCCCCCACACCGTCTCGGAACCCTTATATCGCATCTATCACGCTGACACCCTAGCAGCATTGGCAGGCCCCTGGAACGAAGGGCTCAAAGCCAAACTGGTGTTACAGCCCTATCAGAAGCTTTAGAGCAGTTCGATCCACTCATCCCGCGCTTCGAGAGTAAGGCGTTCCGGTTGGGTATAAGTAAGGGCCAGTAACTTTAATAGATTCTGACCTGCTGCTGGATAGACATCATCCAAAACCGAAGCCAACTGATAATAGAGCTTAGGCCCCTGATGGTACGAGAAGATATACAGTTGTAGCGCGAGCTCGGTCATCAGTTGATGGTAATGGCGCGGTTGAAGCACCATGTCGGGTAACTCTTGAAGCTGACGCAGTGTGCGTTCAAAAATCGGATAAAAACTTTCGAGCAAATTGAGTTGGGCGATATCGGTAGACTCAGATTCAGGTTGCTGGGCACGGTATTGAATATGAGGCTTCCACTCGGTGTACAGGGGCCCCATCGTTGGCAGTTTGGTAATGTCGAATTCACGCCCGCCCAAGGCATACATCCGCTTGCGCGTAGCCTCAAGGATCAGTTGATGCACTTCAACCGGGTGTGTTTGCCACAGTTGAACAGCCGCGTCACTCATATTCGGATAACAGGCCTGCCCAGTGGTCAACCACGCACGTGTCATGAGCAAAGTCATGCCTTCGGCATATAAACCATGCTGATAACACCCCAGCAAAACTTCGCGCAGGGTGGCACGGGCTAAATTGTACTGGACATCATAAAAGACTTCAGCCAGATTGCCCTGCTCAAGCGCCAGATCGAGGACCAGCTCTTCTTCCTCTTCCGTGTCTTGTTTTCCGAGTAATAACTTCAGTGCTTCAATATTGGTATCCATATAACCACTCCTTTGCATTCATCGGTTGCTCTGTGGCCGGGTCAAACACACTGCGTTCGCCCAAATCAGCCACAAAGCGGGCGTGAAAAGTACCCGGTGCTGCTTGGATCAGCGTATAACCCACCTGAATTTGTTTTAATAACGCCTGCAACACCTCGGTCGCATCAACACCTCGGGCCGTGATTTGGCGCAGTGAAATAGCTGGCACATCCTCAGGAAAGCGCTCTTGATTCAGATTAATACCAATGCCACAGACATAATAGCGCGGTAAGTTGTCTTCAACACGGGCATCCGCAAGTACACCCGCCAATTTACATTGTTGACTGTAAATATCATTGGGGTGCTTCATATCCAACTGACCAGGGGTATATTTTTCGAGCGCAGTCAGCGTCGCCCAAATCAATAAAAAGGGCAGATCCGGGAGCAATTGCAGCGGCTTGAGTAACAGAGAAACGTACAGCCCACCGGGGGGAGAAAACCAAGTACGCCCTAAGCGCCCATAGCCTGCGGTCTGGGTTTCGGCCACAGCCACCGTCCCTTCCGGAAGCTCGATTGCGCGGCTGCGTATCCACTCCTGGGTGGAGGGTAAAGAGGCAAACGAGTGAATACGCCAGTTCACGAAGAGCTGAGAGAGCCTTGGGTCGTAATCCCAATGCGGTTGGCGGCTTCTTGTACAACCCGTTCGAATTGCTCAATATTCATGCGTAAAATATCGTAGTGTTCAAGCAAAGGGGCAATATTGTGCCCTTGTTCACCCAGTTCATCAAGCTCATCGGCCAACTGGTCACAATTGTCAAACAAGATATCGACATTTTCTTCCAGGACTTCGAGATCTTCAACATTGGCTATTTTATGGGCTTCGGCAATCTGAGCGGTGGCAATCTCCACTTCTTCATAAATGCGCTCCACAAACTTCAGCAACTGATTGGATTCCAAAGCGCGCTCAAATTGACGCAATCCCGACTCAATCGGGCGCAGTTGATCGCGCAGGTCATCAACATTCACCCCAGCTTGCTCAAGGCCTTGGAGCTGCTGAATAATTTCTGCGTAGTTACTTTCAAAGCTGCGTTGATTGCGACGCAAAGCGGCAATTTCTTTGGGATTGACATTGACCTGCACTTGGCGCAGATGGTTGATCATGGCCCGGCTCTGGGATTGAATAAGTGCATTCAATTCGCCTTTGATCGACTCATAATCAATGACTTCAGCTTCTTCTTGCTCACCTACCAGAAGTTCAAGCTGCCGGGCCTCAATCGATTTCCCAAACTGCTCAATGCCCCGCTGCAGAGCTGGAATGTTTTTTTCCAGTTGTTCGGTTTTAATGCCAATTTCTTTAAGGGTTTCCGTTTGGGCCTGTAAGACCTTGTAATTATCCTGAAGGGCATCCAGGTTTTGATACAACACGTCGACGCTTTCAAGGTCAGCGGCCTGCACCAAGCGCAATTGGTCGACTACAACCTGCACTTCGCGCTTGAGAGTTTCATCCAATTCACGGGCGGCATCGAGTTTGCCTTTGTTAATGCTGGTTGTCAGCTCTGACAGTTGCTTGTCGAGCAGCTTGACCTCGTCTAAGTACTCGTTAAAAATGGCGGCCAGCGCAACCACTTCTTCTTCTAAGACCTCAACCTCGGTTTTTACACGCCCCAATAACCGCTCGCCAAAAAAAGCGACCTGTAAGCGGAGTTCGGTTACCGTATCGTCTTCTTCAAGCATCATTTCCTGACGACGAATGGCGTCCAAATAAGGATCATAAGGGGCTGAATCCTGGGGTTGCACCGGGGGTTGGGGGGTTGGTTCCGTCATCACAAGGCTCCTGTGAGGAGATGATTCTTACTTATTGTAGCACGTTGAAACGGCAGCAGCCCCTGGGGTAGGGGCCGCACAGAGAGAGGGTTCAGGCTAATGCCCTGGGCCTCGCGGAGCCTCGTGCATATAAAACACAAAGCTACTGATTTTATCGAGTTTTTCCATCGTTTGAGACGGGTTCACCGGCTGATCGAGATAGTCCCGAGTCTTTTGCAACTGCTCTTCGAGCAGACCATAATGCTCCTGCATATAATCACGCAGGATTTCAATGGCCTGAGGATTGCGCACCAAGCCGTCCACCGCTGCATAATAATCACCAGAAACGATATCATAATAGTCGTAAAGATTGTCAATCACCGACTCGCGAAATTGGCAGCGGGCCCGGACAGCTGCAAGCATTTTGCTCAGCTGTCCGCGCTCACGGTTCAGATCGCGCAAAGTCTGCATGGCATACTTTAAGCGCGTTGAATTAAGCATTCTGGGTTTCTTTCGGCTGGGCGACGCCCGGATTTACGCGCTGCTCTGGTTGCGGCTTATTGGCTTCCTTGATCTCATTTTGGATCTGAGCGTTGGAGCCATTGACCTTGTTTTGATCCAGATAGGCCTCCTGCGTAGCTCTCCGCTCCCGTGCCGCAGCCAGTTTATTGGCCGCGTCATAATCAGGAGTGGCACTCCAGGTCAACGGGTTTAGCTTGGCTTCGGTGATCGCCCGCTCTTGGTGCTGGTGATCGCGCAGACCCACCGTCAGGTTGAGAGCCTTATCAAAGAGCACATCCCCAACAATGGTATCCTTGGCCAGGTTGACCGTATACTCGTTTTTCCAAACGTTCAGAATTGCAGCAGAAGCTTTAAAGGCACTTTCCGCCAGAGGGAAAGCGAGCGTGGCAATGGCACTCATCAGGCCCATTTTGATTTTACCGCCCGTATCCCCTTCAGCTCCTTGGGTGAAGTTCACGGTATCCGCTTCACCACCTTGTAAGGTACGGCCTTCCTGGGTTGGGTTCAATACGCGACCAGTACCATCGTTGGCGGCAACCGTTGCTCCTGGCAAACTGCCGTCGGGACCCATATTGGCATGAGTTGACCACTGGTTGTGGTCAGGACCATGGGTAATACCAGTGGCATAGGCATTGCGAACCCGAATGTCAGCATCGTTAAAACGCTGGGCATTGTTCGTACCATCTGAGTTTTGGCCGTCAGCAATGCCGTCTTTGTTAGAGTCCTGGTAACGAGTAGCCTCACCAGGGGCGGTCACGTAGGGCTGGTTGCCACTGTTAAATTCAGCGGCCACGGTACGGCCATCCAGCGTCACAGTGCCATGATCACCACTGCTCACCGTACTGACACCCTGCGCTTGCTCATCACGGCCTTTGGCCCCAGCGGTTGAAATTCCTTGGAGATTGTCTTTGTCTTCGCGATAGGCACGCAAAGCCTGCAAACCACCACGCCCCTCATCACCCGCAGTATCACTGCCATCCGGGCGCACAGTCCGCTCCAGGTGATGGAACATTTCTTCCGCAAAGGCATCCTGAACAGCTTGCGCGCTGAAGGGCTGGCGGGTCAACAGCTCACGGGACAACAGAATGGTGCCCCCGCCTTCATTGACGTAGGCCGCATTACCCCCTTTGAGGTCACCAGCATCCACAAAGCGTACATTGGGTGGTTCAGGCATTTGGCCATTTTGAGCCAACGTGAGCAGCTCAGCAATTTTGGGATCATTTTCAGCCAAACCATAGGCACCCTGAACAATCGTCTTAAAGGCATCTGGATTGTCCTTGGCAACTCTTTCCAGCTCCCCTTTAAAGGCATTGCGCGTCACGCTGATATCAAAGTTTTCAATATTCGAACGCAGCGCAGCCATGTCGGCACGGGCCACCTGTAATGCAGAGCCGTCCGCATGTAGGCCCAAGTTAGCTTGGGCTTTGTTCAACAGCGAAATAGAGCTAAGCGCTTGATCGACCTTCTCTTTATTTTCGGGGCTCATCTGGGCATAGGGTTCAGCAATACCCAGCGCTTGGCCTACTTGATTGGGCTCGTTGGCCATAATCGACAAGGCATCAGGGTTGGTGCCCAACGATTCGGCCAGGTTATTCCGCATTTGATTGACGCTCTGACGCATCCCAGCGAGGTCTTGATCACTAATGTGACGTTTCCCCGTGGTCAGCAAGCTGTTGACATGGGTACTCATTTGGCGAGTATAACCCTCAACGCTCTTATAATAGTCGCTTTTGTCACCATCAGGAAGACTGGGGGGTGTCGGAACACCAATCGGAGCCAATGGGCGCCCCGTGGAAGCACCATCGGAAGTGGGAGCAACGGTGGTTTCACCGTCTTCGCCCTGCATGAGTGCACTTGCCCGCCCATATTTCTCAATATTGTCTTTCACCGTTGTGGCTTCACTGGCAATATGGGCTTTCAGTTCGCTGGCCTTCATGGTTTTTTCGACAGGTGGATTACCATCCATAAACTTCACTTCAGCGTTCGGATCAATCGCGATTAACTTATCGAGGTCTTGGTTAATCTGAGCCACCAAAGCATCAGCCTTTGCCTGCCCGCCCACCAAATTCAAACCATTGTTGACATAGTTGGAAAGGGTATTCAAAGTGGCAATATTGTTTGTCAGTGCCGTGGTAGCAGCTTGTTTCTGGTCTTCCGCAGAAGGCGGGAGCGTCTCTTTTACCTGGGTTGCTGAGGAGCCCGCGGGTAAACGCGGCATCGTCCAAGCGCCAGGGTTTTGTTCAGCCAGTTGTTTTTGTTCAGCAGCCTGTTCAGGCGTAAGCTTAAACACTTCCGTCATGACTCGTCCAAACTTAGCAGGATCACTCTTTGCCATTTCAGCCAGTTGACCCGTGGTGATATTGTCAACTTTTAACGGCTGTTGAGGGGACGTTGTAGAACCCGTGGTGAAAACATACTGGCCGTCCTGAAACTGTTGGGCGGCAGAGCGACCATCGGTTGAAGTATCACTGTCTGTCGCTTTGAGCCCCTGCATTTGAGCCCATTGACCTTGGGTCAACGCTTTGACATCCATGGGTTGCGCAACTTGGTTGAGTGTCTTGCTGGGCACATTATTGGCATTCATGGCACTCACAAAACGCGTATCACGCATCATGGCCGTGAGATCATCCGAACGTACAAAGGCTGGATCCCCGACTTTGCTCGACTCCAAACCTTGGAACAAGCGCTGCATCTGCGGTGTATTCCGCACCGCTGGGGGCATACCTTGAATGGCCTTTAACATATTGACACGCACATTCTCTGGCACCATCGAGACATTTTTGCCATCTTGATCGCGCAATGTCCCATTCTGAGCAATCGTAAAACCACGATCAGCAATCCACTGTTGCCCTTGCTGCGAAGTCGTTAAGTCAACAATATTGTTAAATTGTTCGGCTGTACCCGTCATGTCCTGGGCATCATTGCGCTCCAAACGGAATTCGGACGGGTAATTCCCTTTATCCACAAATTCATTGATCAGGCCGTTACCCATAAACTGCATTTGGCCCACATCACGGCCAAAGTTAGTCATCGAGAAGTAGGCCAAATTATTGGAGTTGGCAGCGATATTCCCGCTGTTCATGTTGGTCACGCGACCATTATCTCCAATTTGTACGGGGGGATTCATGGGGGGTACATGGGCCTGAGGCGAACTCACATAGGCACTCGACACCTGGTATTGCAGCGCATAATACTCAGCTTGGGTCACCTGAGAAAAGTCTACATTGGCTTCGGTAAAATCAGCGGGTTGACCATTCTTCTGGCGCACTTCGTTGAGGAGGTGTACGTACTGCTGACGTGTCTGCGCACTTTCAGGGCCATTGCCGATCGTGGTTGTCTGGTTGCTAAGACGGACCACATCTCCGAGCGTGGCATTTTGTTTAGCCGCATTGATTTGGTCAGGAGTAGCACCTGGGTGAGCTTTGGTATAAAGGCGGGTAAATTCGCCTTCTAAACGGGGGTTGCCCGCTACCGGAAACTTGGGTTTACCATTTGGTTTTTCATCGAGATGGGACAACATTTCAAAACGATAGGTTTGTCCATATTCTTTATGCGAACCGTCCATACGGTTTTGCATAAATTCTTTCCCAATCATAAAATCGGTGCGCTTACTCGGGCTCGAAGGCAAATTGGGATACATAGCGGGCCGATCGGGCTGAATGGCAGCAACCGAGTTGGTCGACATGCGGTTGTTGATATCCCCGGCCGTCATTTCGCTGTTGTAGCGAGTGCCATCCACAAATGAAGCCCCTAAGGCAAAACGTGAAACCGTAAACAATTGATTGTATTGGGGGGTACCCGCCCGAATGTTTTGACCATCCAGTTTATTCCCACCCACAAAGGACATCATGTTGCCAAGGCCCGTGGAGTTATTGTTTTGCATAAAAGCAGTAACATTGCCGGTACGCTGTGCATTGAGTTGCTGCTCACGCCAAGTTTGGGTCATCCCCGTTGCGAATAGGTCTTCGCCGCCTTCGGGTTTACCCACGATTTCAGCGGTCAGGCGCTCTTGTTCCCGAATCCGCGCGTCTTGTTGATAGATATTGATATCCAGCGCTTTTTCCGGCGTCTTCTGAGGCTCTTGAGGCGTTGACTCAGGGCGATCAGGACTGTTCACGGGGGGTAAAACCGTAAAGTTCTCGCTGATGACGCGTGTATAACCCATGCCCACAATTGCGTTGGGATCCTTGATCATTTCAAGGAACTTAGGATCAATCGAAATCGCAGCGACGCTCTTGGAAGGCCCCACCAAAGCACCGATCAGTTTCCCGGTAATGGAGAGCAGGCCTTCGTTCGACTCCATCATGGTCGAGGAGCGCTGCACATCAATGTAGCCCTCCTCGAAGAGTTGTTTACGCTGGTTGGGATTCAATACCACATTGCTGGGGATTGAGTCACCGGCATAAACACGGAATGATTCGTTGCTGGTAGCCTCGGTGGGTTTGCTTTCTTGGTTAATATTAGGAGCATTCGTACCCCGCTGCACATGCGCGGTAGCATTAGGCCGGTAAGCATAACCAAATTGATTTGAAACGTTACCTACAGACATTTTTATTTCTCCTCATTCCTTACCTTATTAACCACCCAGAGCCGCAGCACCAGCGTCAGCCAACTGGTTGGGATCTGACATCAGCTTCTGAGTAAACTGGATCATGGCCACAATCGGGTTGATCTTATCGGGTTGGCTCAAGCTAACCATGAGTTCGCTCAATTCTTCGAGCCTACCCTGATCTTGAGCCATCTGTATTAACATACCCGGCATATAGCCTAAGTTAACAGCTAAGTTATCAAAAGCTGAGCTACTTGCAGAATTGCCCACTATTTCTTCGGCTTCAGAGACAATACCGTCGCCATTGGCGTCCATGTCAGTGCCGTCAACAGTGCCATCCCCTTCGCCCACCGGGCCAGGGCCATTGCCACCACTGCTGTCTCCGCCGCCACCGCCGTCCACAGTGCCAGGGGCAGTTCCGCCACCGGATCCACCGCCGCCCACTTGGCCACCGCCACCGGGAACATTACCACCACCGGGAGCTGGCCCCCCAGGCGCCGGGCCATCAGCCCCAGGAATCACGCTCCCCCCGGCCGGAGCCGCAGCAGCACCATCTCCCCCGGCCACAATCATGCCGGGAGTCAGACCCATCTTGGCAAAATAGTCCAGGGCGGCAGCCAACTGTTTCTTGGCTGCTTCCAACTGAATGAGGGCCTCTTGGATGGCTTCCATCCCTTTACGCCAGTACTCAATTCCGGGCATAGCGGCATTAAGCCCTGTGGCCAAACCTTTGGTCACTTTGCTGACCCAGTTCTCTTTGCCTTCATCACCTGAAAAACGTTCGCCCAGTTGGTCTTTGATTTCTTTACCAAACCCGTCATTGGCATTGAGGTTAACGCTGTAACCGCCACGCTGATTGCGGGTGATGCTGAAGTCGGCAGTATGGGTCCCCCCGTTGGCATTGTTAAACGTCACGCCTTTTACATCAATGCGGGCGTCACGGCCATCATAACCAGCAGTCACGTTGACCGAACCGAGACTGTCTTTTGCTTCTTGTGCAGTCATCAAAGAGCCATCGGGATTGGTAATTGCACTTAAACTGATCGAATTCGCCGTCAATCCAGCATTCAAGTTTGCCTGTTTTAACTTTTCTTCTGCAGCAGCTCGCTGAGGTGAACCCACTGGAGCAGTTGCTTGCGCACGGAAGGTTTCATCATTCAGCAAATCCTGTACCTGAGTGGTCGCAAACTGGAGCTTGAAGTCAGCTAATTGACCTCCCCGGGCAATGAAGGCTGCACGAAGCGACTCAACCACATTGCGCTCCGCCGTCAGCTGATCACCGCGTTGTACAACCGGCTGTTCACCGCCCCCCAGACGGGAGTTGAGTTGTCCAAGCAAGTTGCGTTCAAGCTGAGCCACCCCGGCAGACGCGCTCCCCACACCTTCAGGGGTTGTACCACCGTTCTGCGTGCGATCATAATCCACCTGTGCTTGGGCCAATAAGGCTGTTTGAATGCCTAATTGACGTGAATTCAGGGATCCTGAACCCAGAGCCGCAGCCGTAATACCGGCTGAATTCTTGAGTTCAAGCTTGTCAGTATTGGGGTTGGTAGTAGTAATATCGCGGAGGCGTACGGCGTCTTTGGACACGCCCTTACTTTCAAGGATTTGCTCCAAGCGGACTTTAGCCCCTGAAGTATCCCCGTTGGCCAAAGCATCTTTTAACTGAACATCATTGGCAATGGTATCAACAAGGTCTTTCCCAAGCTGAGTCGCATTGGTATTGATCGCCTCAGCTCGCTCTTTCAAAGCGTTCACGTCTTGAGTAACTTGAGCTTTGACAGCATCTTTTAAACCCGCCCCCTCTTTGACAGAGAACGTTTCCCCATTACCGGTGCCTGCAATCGTGAGATTGGCAGCGGTCACAGAACCTGGTTTAATCCCTTGTTTGGCCAATTCCTGGTCAAGAATGGTCTGTACACGGGCAGCATCATTACTGCCTACAGCTTGTTTGAAGGCTGCATTGCCCTGCAAAGAAGCCAAAACAGTTTTAACACGTTCATCCGTATTGGTGTTAATCAATCCCTGATTGTCTTGATTAGAGAGAATCTGATTGGATAACAAGGCCCGTTCAGCTTGACTCAAATCGCTGGTGCTGGTGGTACCCCGACCCGTGGCATCATAGTCGCTGCGCAAACGGATATCGCGCCCAGCGACATTCAATCCGGTATAATCGCGCTCTTGGGTGCTGTTATTGTAGTCGTTTTTGTCAACCTGAAGGTTATTTCCAGAATATCCTTTTTGGTCACGAACAACCCCCGTCCCAAGCACTTCATCCAATGCGCCTTGAGCATTGCCTTGGCGTAATGCCTTCAGCGTTCGCTCAGAAGCGGAATTGAGGTAAGTATTCTCGGGATCACCCAACGTCTCAGAACCCTTGGAGGCCGCTTTATCAATTGAGAAGACCCCTTTGTCGAAATCGATGCGATTAAAGGCAACCTCGGAGCCATTTGCTAAAGTTGCCCGTGCCGAGTTGATATTTCCATTGGCATCAAAACCTACCTGCAAGTTATTCACCTTGCTGTTGGTAACACCAAACAGGCCAAATGCCTTGGCTTGGAATCCCTCTTCAATGGCGCTGGTCAAACGCTGAATTTGGTCTTGATTACGATTGAACTTGGTTAACTCTGGCCCGCTTGCATCCACGCCAAAGGTATTTTGTAATAATGCGCCATTCCCAGCAGCGCTTCCAGTCGCCCCCGTAGAGTTAGAGAAGTTTCCTTTGGAATCAACAAAGAGAGACTTTCCATCTGCAAGCTTGATCTGGGCCTTGCCATTGCCGGCGTCAAAATCAATCGTTGCGCCATCAACATTAAAACCAGAGGCACGCAGGTTATTCAAGGCGGTGGTCGCCGCATTTGCCAAATCGCTACCGCCCCCCCCATTCTGTAGCGCACCACTGGAACGCTGTAACGCAGTACCGGCTTGACTGCGCAATGCATCAGCGAGTTCTCCAGCACTGCCAAACCTAGTATTCCCAGAAGGATTGGCAAGCGCCTGAGCCGCAAATTGTTCAATGCTCAGATTTTTACCGTCAATGCGAACCCCAGCAAGGTTACCCTGACGATCTAATTGAATCTGATCTGCAAAGACCACACTGCGGCCCAAACCATTCTGGGCTAAGAGATTGTTTAGGTTTTCAGCGATCGTGTCCCGGCGATTGTTATTGGCGTTTTTAGCTAATCCTTCAAAACTTCCGCCATTAATGGCATTAGGGCCAACAGCAGCGGTAATAGTACCATTACTGGCCACCTGTAAACCACCAAAATTACTACTGCCCGTAGTGGAGGGGGCGCTAGGATCTTGTTTAGCACCCACACTAAAGTTCACATTATTGTTTGCATCGGTACTACGAGTTACAGCAATGCTGTCACCCAAAGCAGATTTCGAGACATTGATCCCGGTAACGTTCCCATTGCGATCTTTTTTATCGGTGAGAATGCCCGCAATCTGTTGATCGGTAAAACCCAGTTCTTTAAGACGCGTCGTTGCCGCCGTGCGGCCTGCAGCCGGGTCCTTACCCTTCAGCAGGGTACTGAGTTCATCAGCAATATCTTCGACAGCCTTTTTCTTAAGAGAGTCAGGGATATCCTTAGAGTCATTGCCTTTACCAGGGCCAAAGACCCCAGAAACGCCGCTGCCAATCCGCCCAAAGACATCTTTAAAGTTATCTAGCGCTTGGCGGGTATTGCTGAAGCTGCCTGCGCTGCGATTGCCCTCGATTTGGCCACCTGTGGCAATCGAGGTGGCCACATTGGAAGCTACGCCACCCGTCGTATCCCCGTTAATACGCGAGATTGAGGTCGAATCAAGGGTACGCTGAGCCCCTCCACCGGCATTGATATTCACGGTGCCTTGGCGATTAATCGTCACTGCCGGGGCACTCTCACCTGCACTGTTGGTTGCAGAAGAAATGTTCAGCCCATTATTGGCCAACTGGGCTACAGCCCGGATTGCACCAAACGCCTGGTTATTAGAGAGTTGGCGAACCCCTCCACCCTGGGTTAAATCAATGCCGTTGAGCTGGATACTGCCCTTTTGGCCATTAATTTCAAAGTCAATGCGGTTACTGGCATTGTCTTGTTGTTTCTGTGCGGTATCACCTTCGCCTAAAACTTGAGTGATATTAATATTGGAAGCACCAAGCGATTGGAGCAGTCCCTTCACAGCACCAGCAGCAGAAGTATTATCTCCAAGAATATCTTGGTAGGTTCCCAAAGACGCATTACCAGAAGAAATGGCCTTGAGATCAGATTGGGAGACACTTTTACCCCCCGCCGTCAGCGAAACACGAGAATTATCGCTATTGAGACCACCCAGGTCAACTTTAATGCCACCATCTTTGCCCGGAACAGCGCTTGCTGTGGCTAAGAAAGAACCTGCACGGACGGCATCCACCAACAGTTGCTGATCTTCACTGCTGACATCGCGGTTGACGGTGCTACCTGTAACTTCCTGACCGCTACGAGAAGTATTGCCAGCCAAGACCTGGACAGCATTGGCACCCACCGTAATGCCGTTGACGGAGAGGTCACCATTGGGGCCAACTGAAGCGCCGCTGATACTGAGACCATTTTGTGACTGGGCTAGACGAAGTAGGGCTTTGGCTGCACCACTTTCAGCCAATGAGGAAGTTTCGCCTAAACCTTTGGCAATGAGGGCAATGCTCTGTTTATCGATTGTGGCGCCATTGGCCAGCTTTAAACTACCATCAGCAGCCAGTTTAGGCCGTAAGGCCGGGTCGCCCGTCGGATTGAGCTGGGCCACTAGGGCCAGGGCATTTTGCAAATCAGGCCCGGAAAGTGCAGCACCATCGCCATTAATGCCCAACTTGACGCCGGTAATTTTGCCATCATCCCCGACCTGCACGGCATTGGAGTTGGCTATATTGACGCCTAATCCTTGCAAATTGAGCAATTGCTGCGCTTGATCGGCTGCAAGAGCTTTCCCATTCAGGGTTAATTTGCCATCGTCACCAATGGCAACATTGGCTCCCGCCCCTTGTAGGGCTTTAAAGGCAGCTAGGTCCTCTTTGGAAACAGTGACGTCAGCGCCATTGACTTGTTTGGTGCCAGAGCCGTCTTCATTTTCAGTAATGCCTTGGAGAGCTCGGGCAACTGGACTGTCACCTTCGGTGAGTGCGGCTGTGACTGTGCCATTGTTGCCAATCACCTTTCCATCACCCGAATTTGCTTCGGTACCTAAACCAGCAACCGCAGACTTTACTTGATCAATTGCTTGCTGATCACCCGCCAAAACCCGTTCAGCAATGCCAGCATCCAGCTTGGCACCATTGATCGTGACTTGACCACCTTCAACCTTGATATTCAGATCTTTACCATCCGGGCCTTTGCCCAACTGACTAGTAAGAGATCTTAGGCGAGCAGCATCAAGCCCCTTGCCCACAAGATCATTGATCTCTTGCTCACTGCGAGCGCGTCCCCCTTCTTCGGTACCGGCAGAATAGAGTTGGCGTAAATCTCTTCCGAGCTGTAATTCTTGGTCAGAGGAAAGAGTGGTCTTCGGCCCGGTTGCCGGAGCGCCATCGCCACGGCCAGGTGTGCCAGGTGTAGTCGTACCAGCATTGTCGACCAAAGCCTTAGCACGGCCATCTTCATTCTCTTTTGTTTGTTCAACAGCTCCGTTATCGTCGCCATTGCGACCAGCCGCAGCATTTACGCCACTTTGAGCGGCTTGGGTGGCTGCATTGCCCAAATCGGTGAGGGCAGCCCCGGCCAATTGGGTCGTGGCTTTAAAGGTGTCTACCAAGCCCGCTTTGACAGCCTTACCCAAGATACCCAGCTTGCTCGGATCGTCGAACATGCCACCAATTTCTTTAAGGGTGTTACCAATTTGCGCCAGTTTACTGTCAATTTCTTTGGCGCCCAGCAGTTTACCGATGGTGTCCATGATGTTTTTCATGGCTTCGAAGGAATCTTTGTCCATCTTGCCGAGGCCGAGCTTTTGCTCAAGGCTGGCCAAGCCCTTATCGGCCATACCCGCGAGCTTATTGACGGCCATCATGGGGTTGGCAACCATTTGAGCGCCTTTTAAGATGCCTTCAGTGCCTTGGGCAATATTTTTGTTGCCCTTGCCTTCGACACCTGCATACTTGGTATCGGAGTCGCCCATATCCAAAAACTCGCTACCGAGCTTCTTGAGCTTATCCCCTAAGCCGGGGCCTCCGCCTTTGCCCCCACCGCCACCATCACCGCCGCCATCACCAACGGGGCCACCTCCAGCGCCGCCGCCGTCTTTGCCGCCGCCAAAGACGCTTTTGATCGCATCTTTGATTTTGCCTAAGATGCCACCCCCTTTGGCCTTTTCACCATTATCTTGAGGGCCCCCCGTGTTTTCGATGGTTTGTTTTGTTTTACCATCATCTTTAATGGGGGGTTTAGGATCGTCTTTTTCTTTTTTCTTTTTATCAACCTGCGCCCCGATGACTGCAGCAGCAACCGCACCCAAAGCCTGAATGGCACCAGCAGTGGCCTGTTGTTGAGAAATGCTGAGCTGCTTAGCGGCCAAATCTTTGGCAACTTTGGCGGCTTCAAGCTCTTCTTTGGCCTTGTTTTTAGCACGGTTCTGCTGGTTTTTGTCCACCTTGTCCTTGATGTCTTTGTTATCATCGTTGACCTGACGCTGGGCCTGCTGAATGGCAGAAGCCACGTTGCGGGCCTTGCTGGTGGCCTCGCGGGCGGCGGTGTACAACTTGATATTCATAAGGTCTTTCCTTCCATCGTTCGAGTTCGGGGGGGCAAGAGAAATCAGGGGAATCCCTCCCGCTAGCAAGCTAACAGGAGGGTAAAAGTGTCAGATTAAATGCCAGCTTCAAGCTGAGCATTGAGCTTGAGCAAGCGTTCACGGGCCGCACCAGCTTGGCGTTTGGCCGCATTGTACTCTTCGGCCATGCGCTTGGCCTCTTCGTCGTATTCCTTGTAGGCCTGGGCCAGTTTCAGGAAGTCGTTCATGGTTGAAGCAAGGGGTTTGAACAGGCTCTTGGAAAGCGATTTACCAATACCGCCCTGTCCCAGCGCCCCTTGATTGGTCAAGTGGCCTTCAGCACGATCAACGGCATCGTTGGACATGCCCAAACTATTGCGCACCGAATCGGTCTTCAGAATGGACATGAGGCTATTGGCCGTTTTGCCATGCACCGAAGACAAGGGCATCGGGTTGGTAAGCTGTTCGCCGACCAGGGTTTTGCCGCTGTCGCTCGCAAAGAACCCACCATTACCGGTAGGGCCAAATAAAGCACCTTTGAGCTCATCACTCATCTGTACGCCACCGTCAGCACCCATTTTAAAGTGCTCGGCTTTAAACATCAGGGGAGGGCCTTCGGAGACCATGGATTTAAGCGCCTGATCCTGCGGATTCGGGGAATTTTTGACGCGGTCAAAAATTTCAGAAGCCATCATTTCCGGGCGCATCCGCTGCATACCCGTTTCACCCGTGACGCGGTTCACTCGGGCCATGTGGAAGGAGCCATTGGTTTTGTCAAACGCAACCATACCGCCATTTTCAGAGTTACCGCCGGGCACATTGTTCATGTGCATCGGGAAAGCAGATACCAGGCCTTCTTGAACAGCGCCCTCACCGTGGTTGAGCTGGTAAGAATCGTCCAACGACTTCATGCTGCCGTCATCAAGCGGCTTGGTCAAACCAAAGAGGCCCCCATCGATCATTTTACCGGCCAGGGAAAAGCCCGTGACAATTGCCGTTGCCGCAGCGGCATTTTGCTTGCGCTCTTCGGCCAGCATCATCATTTTTTCGGCTTTATCGGCTTTAATTTCAGCACTGACGGCTTCGTATTCGGCCTGAATTTTATCGCGTACCAGCTGATCTTTGCGTTGGGCATTGCCCTTGCCGACTTCGGCTACGCGCTGGTTGGTATCCCGCATATTCTGCGATTGCCCCTGCTGGAACTGGAGCGCAGCATCGGCAGCGCGCATCGCGTAGTCAAAGGACATGAAACTCATAGGTTTGCTCCTCCATGATCATGAGTGGCTGATATAGACACACTGAGGGTTATCAATAGATTTTTCCTCATCTCTTATCCGGGGTCTTTCCTTGATACCTGCGGGGGTAAACATTTACTTAACAGTTTTTTATCTGTCAGGAAATATTTTGATAAAAACCTAGCAGAGCTTGTGTTAACAAGGTCTTTTGGCTTTCACACTCCCATTTGGAACTCAGAATGAGCCCTCTGGATCTATATACCCAAAGCAGCTACCCTTTAAATCGTGGGCTGCTTCTGAGAACGCACAAAACGCTTATTTTCATGCAAAAAACCTTGGAAAGCATGGTACAATGCCCCTTGTGAGTCAGCAACGTCGCCATCTTTTTACCCCTAACAAGTGGGAATATCTGGCCGGGAAACGTCCCCCTGTGGCCTGCATTTTATGTGGCGTTGTCGCCCACCATCCCGAAGTGACATCTCTGGAAGTCTACCGGGACGAGCTCTTTGTCATCTCTGGCAATTTATACCCCTATAATCCCGGCCATCTGATGATTTTCCCCCGGCGACATATTGAAAGCCCCACGGATCTCACGGATACCGAAGCGCTGCGCTTGCACCATCTGCAAAGCCATTGTCTGGCGGCAATAGCAGCCCGCTACCCAGCGCAAGGGTTTAATATTGGTTATAATTTAGGGCCTGCCGGGGGAGGCAGCATTGCCCACTTGCACCTGCATGTGGTGCCCCGCTTTGCCCATGAGCAGGGCTTTATTGGCACCTTGGCCAATACCCAACTCATGGTTGAAGACCCGCGCGCCATGTTGGCTACATTTCAGGCTTGGTTTAACGAACACCTTGGCCTGGTAAACCCGGATTAACCGTCAGCCCGAGCCGCGTCATTGGTCACCATTCGCGGCGTATTGCCAAAGCGATCGACGATCCATAACTCTTTGGGGCGGGCCGAGCGATATTGCTGCATATGGTTACTGGTAAAGAGCAGGAACTGCCCATCTTTGGTCCAGCGCGGCTGACCGACCAATTTGGCTTTCATATGGGTAATTTGGCGGGGATTGGAGCCATCAAGCCCCATAATCCAGACTTCTGGCTGACCACTTATCGAGGAAATATAGGCAATTTCGCGGCCATCCGGGGATACCGCAGGCGCATAGTTATCCCCTTCCCGGGTCAGCTGTTTGCGCTGAACGCCCTGCTGGTTCATGACAAAGATTTGCCGGACATTGTTTTCAAAACGGAAATTGACGGCATAATCGAGATTATGTGCAGAGGTGACAATGGTGCTGCCATCTGGTGTCCAGACCGGGCCAGATTCGTAGTTTTCATAAGACCCCGGCCGGGCCAAGAAGGAAGATAAGCCATCAATATTGCCCTGGAAGGTGTCAAAAATAAACATGCGGTTTTGCAACATGTATAAAAACTTGCTGCCGTCATGGGACCAATCGAGATGGTAAACGCGACCATTGTCTTTGATGCCAGCTACACGACGGGCCATCGTCCCGTCAGCCTGCATGGTCCAGATACCATCATCGGTGGACAGGCGCTGCGTACCATCATAGGCCACAAAACCAATCTGTTGTTTATCCCCGGACCAAACCGGATGGGTGCGATAAATATTGCGCGCATATTTTTCAGTCAGGTTGCGCTGCTGCATCCCGTATTGATCGGTCAACCAAATATCGTAATTGCGCTCAAACACAATTTCAGGCTTGCCTGCGGGGCCATCACCCACCCAAAACTCGACATATTTGGAGCCAAAGGGATCAAGCTGCACTTGACGCTTGAGGGTGCGGTGGCTGGGGGCGCTCACGACGGTTTCATGCCATTCGGTGGGAAGCCCTTTGAGTTCAAAGTAGCCCTGAGCATTGGTGCGCACCGAGGCTGAATAACCGGGTACACTCACTTCGGCGTTTTCCAGCGGGCTGTTATAATAAAGCGAAAAGACGCGGCCGCGCAAATCGCTGTATTCACCATTGGGCTTAAAACCACTGCAGCCAGTGGCTAAAAGAGCAGCGGCAAAGGCAGCCGCCAAAGACAGACGTTTCATGTGTATTCCCCCGTGCGTGAAGCTTCAGAACTCATTATGCCCGATTCCCCCTTAAAAGGCAAAAGGCCGACGGCAATGTCGGCCTTTTTCAGGAATCCCCGCGGGCTTATTTTTTATAAGCGCCGAGAATTTTGGCTGATTCCTGCTCAATGGGACGAACACGCCCCTGGATCGTATTAAAGTTATTGGTGCTGACACGGGCATTGTCGAGATCGTGATGATCCCGTGCCCGCAGCATTTCATTATAAGTATTTTGTGATTCTTGGATCAATTTGGCAGTGTCCGCATCCGGGTTATACCGGCTGACATCGGTGGCCAAACTGCGCAGCGTTTGCGCTTCACCCACATACTTCATGTCGATGCTGTGCCCAATCAGGCCACCAATCCCTGCGGAAACAGCGGCACCCACGCCGGCCCCAATCGCGGCGCTTTTGACATTCTTGCCGCCCGCAAAGAAACCAATCAGACCGCCACCGACAGCCCCTACCCCTGCGCCAATACCAGCAAAGGGAGTGGCCCGACCCGTCGCTTGAGCCTGTTGTTCATCGGCCAAACTATTCAGACGGGTGGCAACCTGCTCCGGTGACTTGGGGCTGCTTTGAATTTGACCAATATTGGAAAAGGCTCTGGCAATCGAGCCATCGGTGGCTTTAACCGCTGCGGGCACATCGGGCAGATCTTTGGTTTGTTCAGAGATCGAGCGCAACGTGGTATTTAGGGTTTCATAGGCCGCTTGCAGGTTGGAGTTGATCATTTCCTGCTCACGAATATATTGGTTGAGACGATCGGCGTAAGGGTCGTTGGGAGTCACTGGCTGAGTGCCATTGCCTGGTTGAAACGGATCAACGCCGTGGGGGCTGCCATTGTTGCCACTGCCCGGCTTGAAGGGGTCTACCCCATGGGGATTGCCACTATTGCCGCTCCCCGATTGAAACGGATCTTTGCTGTAATCGTTGTTGGCCGGGGTGCTGGGCCGGGGACGCTCCTGATAGGAGTAGTCATTCATAATGTCACGGGTAAAGCTCAGGTTTTGCTGCAAACGCGCGGTCCATGTACGCCAACTGGCACTGCTGAGCGCCGTTTTGGCCTGAATGTGCAATGCCCGGGAAGTCGCATCCGGCGCATTGGCAGTCATGTCACGGATCGAGCGCAAGGAGCTTTCCATACGGTCAATGGCACCGTCATAGGCCCGATTGCTGTCGGAAAGCTTGTGGTAACGGTCGCGCGACATGTCATCGCTGTAGAGCGTAGGAGTCCAGACCCGGCCCCAGTTGTTTTCGGCGGTACTGTGCACATTTTTCAGGGTTTCCAGGCCATTGACGTGGAAATTAAAACCCCGGCTTTCAACAATGCGCCCCTGGTTAACTTCCACGGCATCGGCTTTGAGAGCGCTGACCAGTTCTTGGCTGCTAATTTGACCATCTTTATTGGCGTCTACCCGCTGTTGGATGTGGGGTTCAGCCTGAAGTTCATCCATGACCTTGTTATTGTTACGATCAAAGGAACGCACCAACCACTCTTGGTTGGTAAAATTAATGCCACCGGCCATAAGGGTCCTCCTGAAAATCGAAGCGTAGAGCATCCCAACCCGTTATTACAACTGCAACACTGGGCGAGGAAAAATGTCCTGCTAAGCTAATATTCGCCCTAATCGGGCAAAACTTGCGCAGAACCACCTTTATTATACACAGTGCGTCAAGGGGGTAAAAAAGCCCCGCATTATTCCATTGGCACATGCCTGAGTACCAAAGAGAGGAATCCAGTTGTTTTATACGACCCTACTTCTGCATCCCTTGCCTTGCTGTAACATAAAATCCTGAGAGCTAACGCTGGTATGATAAGAGCATTAACCTGCGGAAACTCCTCATAATGCAGCAAGATGCCTGTTTCCAACGCCCCTTGCGTTTGGTCCCCGACCCTTTTGCAGCGGATCTCAGCCAACACCTGTTCCAAACGCTGACCA
>DLGM01000461.1:4369-10125 GCA_002482705.1 Cyanobacteria bacterium UBA7694 | reverse complement strand
CCCGCCACAGCCCCGGTAAAAGCAGCGTACCAATTTGCAAGTGTCCCCGAATTAGCACCTTGGCTCGCCCCATTGAGTTTGGATGAACTGAGCACCCGCTACTGGGACCAGGAACTGGCACACTTGCCCGCAACTCCACAACGGCAGAGCCTGTACAGTCTCCAGCAATTCGGACAGCACTTGTTATCAACCCCACCCGAAGCCATTCGCCTGTCCCACCAGGGCAAACCGGTGGCGCTGCAAAATTACCTGCGCGGTAATCTGCAACAGAGTTTACACAACCTCTTCCAAGCCCCAGAAATCTCGCTGCGCATCTTGGGATTAGAACGTCACCCCCAAGCACTCGAAGTCAAAAGGGTCCATGAGCTCTTGCAAGGTTGGAGCCGTTGCCGGGTACAGGCCATCGCTTTTTATTCTGCCCCCGGAGAGTCGGTCATTCCCATTCACTGGGACACGGAAAATTTGTTGATCTTTCAAATTGCCGGTCACAAACACTGGGAGATCACACCCGCCAGTTTGACGCGCCCCCTGCATTTTCAACGCTCGGATGCCTACCTCGGTCTGGCAGCAGAACCAGCCGGAGAAACCCGGCAAATTGCCCTCAACCCTGGTGAATTATTGTTTGTGCCGCGCGGCTGGCTGCACCGCGCCCGAGCCCAGCAAGAACCCACGTTACACATCACCTTCGGGATCTATATGCCCACCTGGTTTGACCTCTTGATGCACACCCTCGATCTGGCCCAATTTGAAGCAGCCCATGATCCCGGTTTGCGAGCGCTGGTCAATACCCCAGAAGCGGGCAGCGACCCGGAACACCTGCGCCAACTGTTAATACGGGTACTCCAAGCGGCTGATTTGCGTGCCGTTGACCACTATTTCCAACAACCCCGTTAAGGACGGCGGTGTTCGCTCATTCCAGTATGGGTTAAAGGCAATGCATAAGTGACATCCATGCCTGTGAGCCCCAAACGCTGAGAGCTGACCGTGAGCTGCCCCTGTTTGGGTAGTTGGCCTCCGGGCAAGGCACAATAAAATGAGTCCAAGGAGATCTGATCTCCAGCATGAAGCTTCCCATCGTGGGAAGGTCAAGTTTTGACATAATAGAGACGGCATCCATCCTGACATCAGGCTGAAGATGTCCTTGACCTTCCCATCGTGGAAGGGATTAGGGTGAGATTATCTCACCTAAGGAGCCGCGCGATTATGGTTCAAACCGATCTCCGCATTGAAGGCATGACCTGTGCATCCTGTGTCCGGCATGTGGAAAAAGCCCTTGAAAAAGTACCGGGCGTGACCCAAGTGGAAGTTAACTTGGCCACCGAAAAAGCCCGCATTTACCACGACAGTGAAGTGAGTACCCTGATTGCCGCTGTCGAAAAAGCCGGTTATGAGGCCTCCTTACCACAACCGGAAGCCCCCACCCAGGCCGCCAAAGCCTCGGCTTTGGCCCAGCAGTTTCAACATTTTATAATCGCCAGCCTGCTGTCGCTCCCGCTGGTGGCCCCGATGCTGCTCATGCCTTTTGGGGTACACTGGATGCTGCCCGGATGGATGCAGTTTGTCTTGGCCACCCCTGTGCAATTCTGGTTGGGAGCACGCTTTTATCAAGCGGGTTGGAAAGCGCTGAAAGCCAAAAGTGGCAATATGGAGCTGCTGGTAGCTCTGGGCACCAGTGCAGCTTACGGCAGCAGTATCTGGCAGTGGCTGCGGGGCCAAGAACAGGCCTTGTATTTTGAATCAGCGGCAGTTGTGATTTCTCTGGTGCTGCTCGGGAAATGGCTGGAAGCCCGTGCCAAACAACAGACCACCGACGCAATCCGGGCCCTGGAAGCGCTCAAACCCGATACCGCTCAGATAATGCGCAACGGGCAGGAGGTTCAATTGCCTTTGGCCCAAATCAAGGTGGGAGATACCCTCGTGATTCGCCCCGGGGAACGGGTGCCCGTGGATGCCGAAATTACCGAAGGGCAGTCTCAACTGGATGAATCCTTATTAACCGGCGAATCTCTGCCCGTGGCAAAAGGGGTCGGGGATCCGCTCACAGGCGGGGCGATCAATGGCAATGGCCGCCTGCTGGCACGCGTGACCGCCGTCGGCACGGCCACCCGATTGGCGAAAATCATTCAGATGGTCGAAAGTGCCCAGGCCGGAAAGGCTCCCGTGCAAAAGCTGGTCGATCAGATCAGTGCGGTGTTTGTGCCCGTGGTGCTCGCCATCGCCACCCTGACCTGGGGAAGCTGGATGGTGACAGGTGCCGCTTGGGACATAGCCCTGATGCACGCGGTGGCGGTCCTGGTCATTGCCTGCCCCTGTGCCTTGGGCTTGGCCACCCCCACGGCGATGATGGTCGGTACGGGGATGGGGGCCCGGCATGGGATTTTGATCCGGGATGCCGAAGCCCTGGAAATGGCCCACCATATTACCACTGTCGCCTTTGACAAAACGGGCACCCTGACCGTCGGCAAACCGCAGGTACAAAGCGTGCAGCTCATGCCCGATACTCCCATGGACGAGGTTCTGATGCTGCTAAGTGCCCTGCAACAGGGCAGTGAACACCCCTTGGCCAAAGCCACGCTGACCTATACCTCAGACCAAGGCATTGCCAGCCCTCCTGCGGAGGATCTGCGCGCCGTCGCTGGCCATGGCCTGATGGGCCGCTACCAAGGCAAAATATATCTATTGGGCAATCAGCGCCTGATGGAGGAATATGCCCTCGACACCACGGCCTTGACAGCAGCAGCAAAAGCCGCCGCACAGCGCGGTGAGAGTTATTCCTTCTTGGCCTGTGCCAGCGATCCCCAGCTTTTGGCCTTGATCAGTTTTTCCGATCAGCCCAAACCCACAGCCCAACAGGCCATTGCCCGCCTGCATAAGTTGGGGATCACGACAGTCCTGATCACCGGCGACAACCCCGGCAGCGCCCATACCCTGGCCCAGAAACTGGGTATTGATCACGTTCATGCGCAGGTCTTGCCCGAAGACAAAGCGCGCATCGTAACCCAATTGCAGCAACAGGGGGCCAAGGTGGCAATGGTCGGAGACGGGATCAATGATGCCCCGGCTCTGGCCAGCGCCGATGTGGGCATGGCCATGGCCACGGGCACAGATGTGGCCATGCAGGCCGCCGGGATTACCCTGATGCGCGGCGACCCCCTCCTGGTGGCAGATGCCCTGGATTTGTCGCGGCGCACCTATGGCAAAATCCGCCAAAATTTATTTTGGGCCTTTGCCTACAACAGCCTGGGGATTCCGCTGGCGGCACTGGGCTTTTTATCTCCCCTGCTCGCAGGGGCCGCCATGGCCTTTAGCAGCGTCAGTGTCGTGACCAATGCCCTGTTATTGCGGCGCTGGCAGGCCTCTGGGGAAAAAAACGGATGACTCTTGGCAAACCATTCAGCTTTAATTCAGGCCCCTAGGAGATAATGGTGATCACGGCCTTTCGGTCACTCCGTCTGCGCCGTAATCACCTTACCCAGAGCCAAAAAGCTCTGTTAAGATACGGACTGTGAAAAAATTCTATCGGCATTTTTGGATACATATTTTCACCCTGTTGTGTGTTTTAGGGTACGCCCTGATCCCCCATCAGGGCGATTATGCGGATAGTGTCGTCTGGGTTCCGGCAGCCCTGCAAGCGGGCACCCAAGCCCACGATCACAATAGCCTCAGCGACTTTCAAGCACTGCTTCAGGGACATGTGCTCACCCACGGACAACCGGCCTCGCCCCTGTCACCCGCTTATCAGCTTGATCACCCCGAAACCTATTATGGGGTTGCAAACATCCATTTCCATTTCCCCCCCCACCTGTGGGATTTCCCCATCGAAGTTTTACAGGCACCTTCCCCCCTGGCCGCGTACCGGGCCATCGATTGGCCCCCAGCCCGTCCCCCAACCGCAACCACACGCACGCTGCAAACCACCATCCTGCTCATTTAGAATCTCCGCCTTTTTCTCCCTCAAAAGGCGGTAGTGGCCTTTTCATTTTAATTTTCAGAAAAAGGACCCAGATTCGATGTTGAATACCCAGCAAAAATTAGGGGTGGCAACCAGTGCCATCCTGCTCATCACCTTCAGTGTCTTGATGAGCCAAGCCAATCGCAGTCAGGCCCAAGCCCCCCAACCCAACCCATCACCCCCCGCCCAAAGTCAGACAGCCACCATTACGCTGACTCCAGAAGCCGTGAAACATTCTCAGCTCGAAATCTTGACCGCTGGTCCCCAAGTGCTCAACCGCACCCTGGAGTTGCCCGGTCAAATAGCCTTGAACCAGCACAAGGTTCAAGCAGTGGTGACCAAATTGCCTGGAGTGGTGATTCAAACCCATCACCATGTGGGTGAAAAAGTACGCCAGGGAGAAGTGATGGCCGTGATTGAAAGCCGTGAGCTGGCTGATCTCAAACTGGCCTATCTCAATAGCCGCAAAGCAGCCCAACAGGCCGAACAAATTCTGCAACGGGAAACCCACCTGAGCCAAAACATTCAGCAGATGATCAGCCGCCTGCGACAAGGTGGTGATCCCGGTGTATTGCTGAATGAATTACAAAGTCTGCAAATTGGAGAAGCCAAAGCCCGCCTGATGACCGATTTGGGCAATCTGCGTCTGGCCTATAGCACTTGGCAGCGGGAAAATAAACTCTCGCAGCAACAATTGGCCAGCGAGCAGGATGTGCAACAGGCCTTGCGGGACTATGAAAATGCCAAAGTCCGTTATTTGGCAGGTTTTGAAGAAATTACTTGGCAGCGGGAACAACTCTTGCTCAATGCCCAGCAGACCCATGTCCTGGCACGTACGGAAATGGAAAGTGCCGCGGCCAAGTTGCAGGTATTTGGACTGAGTGCGGCACAAATCAGCCAGACCCAAGCAACAGGATTGCCCCGTTATGAAATTCGCGCCCCTTTGAGTGGAACCATCGTCGAACGCCCAATTACCGAGGGGCAGGGCGTATTGGCTGAAAACACCCTGTTTGTGGTCGCCGATTTATCGGAAGTATGGGCTGAAATTCAGGTGTATGAAAAAGATCTGAATACCATTAAATTGGGGCTGCCAGTTCAGGTCAAAGCCCCTGATCTCGCACAGAGCATGGCGGGCAGCATTCGCCATATCAAGCCGCTGGTCGATGGCACCACACGCGCGGCTGAAGCACACGCCCATTTGCCCAATCCACAAGGCATCTGGCGACCGGGCATGTACGTCACCGTCGCCGTATCCACCGACAAACGCCGCGTTCCTTTGGCGGTACATCAAAGTGCCATTCAAACCTTGAATGGTCAAGAAGTTGTCTTTAGCCGCCATGGCAATCGCTTTGACCTGCATCCGGTCACCCTGGGGGAGCGGGATGGCACCTGGGTTGAAGTGCGTGCAGGCCTTGTGCCCGGTGAGCATTATGTTGGCACCAATAGCTTTGTGGTCAAATCGGAGTTTGCCAAACAGTCTGAAGGAGCGGAATAAGCCATGTTTGAACGCATTCTTCGCCTCTCTTTGCGCAATAGCTGGCTGGTCATGATCATCGCCTGTGGCCTGATCGCACTCGGCGTGGCCAGTTATCGGGTCTTGCCGATTGACGCAGTGCCCGATATTACCAATGTCCAAGTCCAGATCAATACCTCTGCACCGGGGTACTCTCCCCTGGAAGCCGAACAGCGCATTACCTTCCCGATTGAAACGCTCATGACCGGCTTACCCCGTTTAAAAGAGACGCGCTCCCTGTCCAAATACGGCCTGTCTCAGGTGACGGTCGTGTTTGAAGATGGCACCGAC
>DLGM01000461.1:0-4312 GCA_002482705.1 Cyanobacteria bacterium UBA7694 | reverse complement strand
GACAGGCGGCACGCAGTCGTTTACCCGTTGGTATCGAGCCCGCCATGGGGCCTGTATCCACGGGGCTGGGGGAAATTTTTATGTGGACTGTCGAAGCCGACCCCAAAGCTCGGAAAAGTGACGGCACCCCCTACACCGCCATGGATTTGCGCACCCTGCAAGACTGGGTCATTCGTCCCCAATTGCGCACGGTCAAAGGCGTTACCGATGTCAACACCATGGGGGGATATCCCAAACAGTTCCATGTCTTGCCCCAACCCGAAAAATTACAGGCCCAAGGGCTCAGTTTTCAGGATTTGGTCACTGCCCTAGAAAACAACAATAGCAATATTGGAGCCGGTTATATTGAACGCAATGGCGAACAGTATCTGATTCGGGTACCCGGTCAGGTGCAAGATCTCAACGGTCTTCGCCAGATTTTACTGACAACGCGGAAGGGTGTCCCGGTCAGGGTTCAGGATGTCGCCCAAGTCGCTTTGGGCACCGAACTGCGCACAGGCGCAGCCACCAAAGATGGCCACGATGTGGTTCTGGGCACAGCGGTCATGTTGCTCGGAGAAAACAGTCGGGCCGTCTCCCAAGCAGTCGGGGAAAAACTGCGTGAAGTGAATCAGGGTCTGCCCTCCGGCGTACAGGCCACCCCGGTCTATGACCGCACCCATTTGGTCGACAAGGCGATCGACACGGTCAAGAAAAACCTGCTCGAAGGGGCGCTGTTTGTCATTGTTATCCTGTTCCTATTTTTGGGCAACTTCCGCGCCGCCTTGATCACTGCCATGGTGATTCCGATTGCCATGTGTATCACCATTTCCGGCATGGTCAGCAACCACCTCAGCGCCAATCTCATGAGTTTAGGNNCTCGATTTTGGCATTATTGTGGATGGTGCCGTTGTGATTGTCGAGAATGCCCTGCGACGTCTGGCCGAAGCACAGCACCACGCCGGGCGCCTATTAACCCGTGAAGAACGCTTTAAAACCGTCTTTGAAGCCTCACGGGAAGCCTCAAAACCCCTGTTCTTTGGGCAGTTGATCATTATGATTGTCTACTTGCCCATTTTGTCTTTGACCGGGGTAGAAGGCAAAATGTTTACCCCCATGGCCCTTACCGTCCTGATGGCATTGGCTGGAGCCATGGTCTTGAGCATTACTTTTGTCCCTGCCGCTGTCGCCCTGTTTGTCACGGGCAAAGTGGCAGAAAAAGAAAACTGGCTGGTGCTCCAAATCAAACGGGGGTATGGCCCACTCTTAAAGCGGGTTTTGCAATGGCGTTACCCCGTCGTAGGTCTCACCGTCCTGCTGGTCTTTGCCAGTGGTGCTCTGGCCATCACCATGGGCAAAGAGTTTATCCCCAGCCTGGATGAGGGCGATGTGGTCATTCAGCCGATTCGTATTCCGGGTACCAGTATTGAACAGTCGGTGCGCATGCAGCACAGTTTGGACCGGGTCTTGGCAGAGGTGCCAGAAATCAAAACCGTCTTTTCACGTATTGGGACTGCGGAAATCGCGTCTGACCCCATGTCCCCCAATGAAGTGGACACCTTTATTATCATCAAACCCAAAAAGCAATGGCCTGATCCCAACTTGAGCAAAGAAGGCCTGATTGCCAAAATGGATCAGCGTTTGCAAGAAATCCCCGGCATTCGTTATGAATTCACCCAACCCATTCAGATGCGCTTTAATGAATTGATCGCAGGCGTGCGCAGCGATGTCGGGATTAAGATCTTTGGGGATGATCTCGAACAACTGCGTCAGTTGGGACATCAGGTCAGCCAAAAGGTCATGGGCATCCCCGGAGCCAGTGATGTCAAAGTTGAACAGGTGGATGGCCTGCCGATTTTAACCATTGCCCTGCGGCCTGAGGCCATGGCCCGTTATGGGCTCAGCACTCACAATGTACAGCAATTGATTCAAATTGCCCTAGGGGGCAGCCCGGCGGGTGAGGTCTTTGAAGGCGATCGGCGCTTTGAGGTAATGGTGCGTTTGCCCGAACACCTGCGCACTGATTTGGAACAATTGCGACGGTTGCCAGTGCCTTTGCCCGGCAGCACGGACAAAGCCCGGTTTATCCCGCTGGAAGCGGTCGCCCACCTGGATCGCGTCACTGGCCCGAACCAAATCAGCCGCGAACAGGGAAAACGGCGCATTGTTGTCACGATGAATGTGCGGGGTCGTGATATCGGTTCGTTTGTGGCCGAAGCGCAAGCACTCATCAACCGAGAGCTACAGCTCCCCACTGGCTACTGGATTCAGTGGGGGGGCCAGTTCCAGCAGATGGTATCAGCGGCCCAGCGGTTACAGTTGGTCGTCCCCCTGGCCATGCTGATGATCATTGGCCTCTTATTCATGACCTTTGGCAATATCAAGGATGCCCTGATTGTTTTTAGCGGCGTCCCCCTGGCCTTGACGGGCGGGATTGCCGCGCTCTGGCTTCGCCACATCCCCCTGTCGATTTCCGCCGGGATTGGTTTTATCGCGCTGTCGGGGGTCGCTGTACTCAACGGCTTGGTCATGATCACCTTCATTCGCGATCTGCGCGAACAGGGTTTGTCGCTGTATGAGGCGATTACAACCGGAGCCATGATCCGTCTGCGTCCAGTGCTCATGACCGCCATGGTTGCCTCTTTGGGCTTTGTCCCCATGGCCTTGGCCCACGGTACAGGTGCCGAAGTACAAAAGCCTTTGGCAACCGTGGTGATTGGCGGGATTATCTCGTCAACAGCCCTCACGCTGATCGTCTTGCCCGTTTTGTACCGGATTTTCCACCGCGATCAAGAACAGGAGGTCTTGGCATGAAAGCCCGTTTCTTTGTAACTGCCCTGATGGCGAGTGTCATCAGTCTGGCAACCTGGCCGCTGAACAGCCTGGCAACCCCTATTACCCGCCTGCCTGAATTATTGGCTCATCTTGACCAACACCCCGAACTCCAAAGCCTGCGCGCTGCTGCTGCCGCAAGAGAGGCAGCCGCACAACAGGCCGGGTTAGCCCCCAACCCCATATTGACCCTGTTAGGGGAAGATATCTTGGGTTCAACCCTGTGGGTCAATAAAGATTTCCCCCAGACCACGCTGCAATGGGAACAGCCCCTGTTACTGAGTGGGCAATTGCAGACCCGGCAGCAGGCTCTGGAGGCGGAACGGCAAACGCTACTCAAACAGTGGGTCGCCCATCACCAGATCTTGACCCAGAACCTGGTGTCTGGCTGGATCAACCTGCAAGGAGCTGAAGCAGAGTATCAACTGTTGCAGGCCTTAAGCCAAGTGAGCGCCAATGCCCTCAAAGCCACCGAACAACGGGTGCAAGCCGGGAAACTATCCCCCCTCGAAAGCCAACGCGCCCGCCTCCTGGATGCCCAGTTCCGTTTGCAGTGTGAACAGGCGGACGAAGCCCGCCAAACAGCCCGACAGCATTTGGCTGGCCTGTGGGGGGGAGCGGTGACCGATCTCCAACCGGGGCCTCTGGCTCCCCTGCTTCCCCCACCCCCACTGGATCCCCTGTTAGCCCAACTGGAAAGCCATCCCCAATGGGCTGTATGGGTGGCCCAGATCCAAGAGCGCCAAGCCATTGTCACGCGAGAGCGCGCCCAAGCAACGCCTGACTTCAGCCTCACCGGAGGACTGCGCCACCACCACCAGAGCAATGACTGGGGAGTCGTCTTGGGATTGAGCATGCCTTTACAAATCTCTGATCGCAATCAGGGAGCCATTACCGCTGCAGAGCAAGGCCTGCAACAAAGCCAATATGATTTAAAAGCCGCACAACGGCGCTTGAGGAGCCACTTACAAACGGTTTGGGGCGGCTTGCCAGCCCTGTATCGCCAAATCCAACTGCTTGAGCAAGAGGCGCTCCCGGCTGCCCAAAGCACTTTAACGGGTATACAAACCGGTTTTCAACAGGGACAATTGACCTTATTGGACGTTTTGTATGGCCAACAGACCTTACTCACGCTGCAAAGAGAACACCAACAATTGGTCAAACGCTACCATTTACAGCTTGTGGAAGTCGCGGCTCTGAGTGGACAGCCCTTGCGCTATCATCAGGACCCGCAAATCTCAGAGAATCAAACCCGGTTCTAAGACATGCAGTAGGGGCCCATGTTAAAATGGGCTCATACCGCAAGGAGTGGCCTCCCAATGATAGAAATGAAAGTCTCCGGGATCGTCTTAGACCCCCAATCCCGCAACCCGATTGTGGTGCTGCGCGATATGCCTGAACGCCGGGCCCTGATGATCTGGATTGGCCCCCCGGAAGCCAACGCCATTATGCTGGCGCTCGAAAATGTCACCCTTGCCCGCCCGGCAACCCATGACCTCTC
>DLGM01000041.1 GCA_002482705.1 Cyanobacteria bacterium UBA7694 | reverse complement strand
CTGCGGCTGCGCCCAGAGGCAAGCTTTGGCCAACAGCGAAGGCAAAACCGGCGATCTGGCCCGCGCTCAAAATGCCAAACAAGACCCCTTGGCTGGCCTGATCTGCACCACACCGCACCTCTCTTCCCGGTTTTTGGCCAAGCAGTTTTATGTCGAGTCAAAAGGCCTCAAAGCCAGTGACACGATTGCCAACACCATTTTTAAACTGCGTGGCATTACCTTTGATATGCCCAAAGTGCCTTTTGGCCCTTATACCATCGTCGGTTACTTCTATGGTGTCAAACACCTGGGCCTGACGGACCAAATTGTGATGGGCAATGATGATGAACAAACCCAGCGCATCCTGCAAAAACTCAGCCAGGACCCGTTGATGAAGTTCATCACCGACCACTTTAAGGTCAACCTCATTCCTGTTAGCCACAAAGAGTTACAAAGCCGTCATGCCGATCTGCCTTACCCAATGGCCGATTATGAAAGCAAACTCTTTGAACACGAGCGTCGCCTCAGCGATAAACAGCTCAGCAAAGTGTAAACAGACCCTAGACAAGGCCCCTGTACTTGAAGTACAGGGGCCTTGTGGCTGGAAAGGCTTCAGTGAAAGATCATAAAGGGCAATAACCCAGCCAGCACCATCGGCACAATCAGAATGCCGAGCTTAAAGCGCTCACGACGGGTAAAGTCTGGGTATTCACTCAAATAGGTTTGTGACTCCCCAAAAATCACCTTAAAGATAAACCCAAAGATCGAATAGATGTTAAGGGTATTGGCAATCAAAAACAGCACCATGACCAACTGCGACTTTTGCGACATGTCTTCAAGCACTACATCAAAGATGACAAACGAAGCAAAACCAGGCGTAAAGGTCAACATCAACAGGATCAAAATTGCCATCAGGTTAATATATTTATACCGGCTGCCCACACCGAGATAAGCACGAATATCTGCTAAGTCGAGACGCTGTGAGAGCGTACGAATAAAGATATCCAAGACCAACAGTGAAATCAGATTGGCCACAAAGTAAAAGGTCGCATCATAATGAAAGCGCCCCCCAAAGAACAATACGGCACTGGCAGAAACCAGAAAATAACTGGCTTTGATTTTGCTGAGATACTGATGAATGGTCGAATGAATCAGGCTGACAGCCGCCAATAAAATAGCCAAGACCAGCAGAAACCCTGCCACATACACATCGTGAAGCCAATGCAACCGTTCTAAGAAGGCCAATAAGATGACCGTTAATAGTGCCACCGCAAAGGTCAGCGGCTGGTAAGCTAAGGTACGTTGGTTCAAGCCCTCAATGGCACGATTGAGGTGCTGCAACAACAGTTTCCCTGGAGTTAACAACGACTGCCACAAGAGGGTCAGGCCAAAATTGTGATAAATCAGCCGATAGGTCCACATTCTGACAGCCTTGGGCAAAAGGCGTTCAAAATGAACGCCATTGGGGCGGAAGGTTTGAGCATTCAGCTTTTCCAGGTGATGGAAATGATGGATATTGGAGGGACTCCGGGTAAATTGATAGGTTTTTAACAGCGCATTGGAAAGGGTGTGGAAAACCACAACGGGATACCATCCCAGGGCAAACTCCATATAAATAAAGCCCACTTGCACAACGGTGGCATAGGCCAACGTCGATTTCACATCGGTCTGAATGCGGCTCTTTAAGCTGGCATATCCGACGGTAATCAGACCAGGTACAAAAATCAGGGCCTGAATGCCAGGGTGTTCTGCAAACAGCAAACGGAACTTCATCAGCAGCATAATGCCTGCATGAATCGAAAGCGCCCCATAAAAAATCGCGCTCGAAGTCGTCGGGCCCTCCATCGCCCGTGGCACCCACTTGGAAAAGGGAAACAGCGCCGACTTGCCCATACTGGCAATCACCAAAGCCCCTAAAAATAGCAGTGATACATGATGATGATGCCCCGAAATTAAAAAGCTGTGCTGTTCATGGTGAAAGCGCAACAGCGAAAAAATCAAAAACAGATCACAAAATTTATAAATTCCCAAAACGAACAGAGCATTGGCCACCGTTTTTTTATAACGCTGGTAGAAGGAGATTAAAAACACAGAGGCGAGCCCCAACAGCTCCCAGGCAATCAACGTGAAATAAAAGTTGTCAGAGATAATCAGCGTATACAGAGCCAACTGCATCAGATAAAAGTTAAGAAAGAACTTATAATACCCTTCCTCATGGGCCAAATAATTGAGGGAAAAACGCCCAATCACAGCACTGATAAAGGTCGTCAACAGCAAAAAGCAACTGCCATACAGATCGAGGTGTACATTAAAGCTATACACGGTCTGGGCATGTTTGAACCACGAAAATAAAACCCCGTCAATGGCCCCTTGTTGCAGCACCAAAGCCAGACACCCCAGTGCGCCCCCCATCAACAGTACTTGTGCCCAACCGGCCACTTGGGTTAAACCCTTAGAATAATAGTTGGCATGGCGAATCCGCTGCACCAATACCAGCAGAAACATCAGCAGCGGAATCCCGATCAAGGGAGTGGTAAAAAGCAGTTCAAACATGGGGCACCTCATGCACCACAGCCAGGTTGGTGTCGCTGGCAAAGGGGAAAGCCCCAGGCTCCACAGCCAAGAACTGCCCTCGGGCATAACGGTAGAACAATTTTTGTTCGTAATCATACACCCAGAGATGGACCCATTGGTTTGCCACCAAACGCTCTATTTGCCGATTTTGACGCATGATCTTGTCTAAGATTTCCGGTTTACTCTCGACCACGACCATCAGACGCTGCGGGTCATGGATTTCAACCATCTGTTTGGATAAACCCAAACGCAAATCGCTGGCAAAACCGCTCATCACCGCATAATTATTGATGATATTGTGATTGAGCTTGGAACCACAGCCATAGACCTCATTGTCAACCGTACTAAAATAATATTCGAGATTAATGCCCGCTGAAACGGGCACCGCAGCACCAATCAGGCTGGCCAATACGGTTCCGTCATCCTGGGTGGGATCATAAGAACACAGAAAACTCCGCCGCTCAAAACTGCCCTGACGTGTCAGAGCCCGACGCCCGATGATACATAAGGCGTTGCTGGCATGGTTATATTCCGGCCGGGCCTCCGTCAAATCATTGGCCCGGATCAGCACCCGCATATGGGCCTGTTCGGGAGTTAAACTGGCTGGCACATTATAAAATTTTTGCGCCCGTTCATGGGCATTGTAATGCAAGGCTTGCTCAAAACACTTTTGGTGAGCCACATACATTGCCTGTTGCGCCGGGCTCAGGGCCGTTTCCGACCAAGTCAGAAGGTCCTTACAGGTATCATGGTAACCCCCAATAAACACCGTATCCGGCGGAATAGAGAGATCATACTTGGCCCGGAGGTAAGTGCGTACAGGGGGATAGTTGGCAATTTCAGCAAAAATACGGGCGTTGGCCCGCCCTTTCCCCCCCCCACAGGCGCCACAGTTATAGGCATATTCATGGGGATTATTGATACTCGAAGAACCGTGCCCGACAACATAGACCAAGGGGCTAAAATCTTGGGTCAGACCAATCATGTTCAATACTTGATAGACTTTGTCCGCACCTTGTTCGACGGTAATACCCTCAGGGTTTCCCTGATGCTTAAAGATCAGATCACGGAAACGTTTGCGCCGCAATAACCAATGTCCAGAAGCGCGACGGACTTTTAAATCCAGACTGGGAAAAAAGACCTTGGTAAAAAACGGTGCGAGACTAAAGATCCCGGTCAGAAAAGTGATCAAGCCCGCAAACAGGGAGATTTTCGAGTGCAAATGATAGGCATGTGCCAAGCGGGCATACACACGGCTGAGGCGACTGGTGCGCGGCTCCACTTCTACTTGCATCACTTTAAACGTCTCTTGAATCACACCAGGACATAATTTACGGTAACGCACATCGTTAAAACCACGAAAATGCATATTCAGGCCAAAATGTCCGGCCACCCCAAAGGTGCGACAGGTAGGCTCTAAAGCCTCAATATGACGCCGCATGGATTCTTCCCGATCATCAAGACAGGTAATATAGTCAAAAGCCCCACTGGGTGCTGGTGCATCCGGTAGGGCCATGGTCGTTTGCAAATGGTGTAACTGCTGTTCGGCATAGGTTTGTTCCAAAGCATTCTGGTACAGACGCAGTCGATGAGCACGCGTCAAACAGCTCAGTTCGCGTAAACGTTGTGGCTCAAGCTCTAAAGGGATTCCCTGCTGCTCCTGATAATGCAGAACCAAAAATAAGAGTTCGGTCTGTATATCCACTTGTTCTTGTGCCCGCTGCTGATCGGCATAAGCCTTTAAAGCATTGTAGGGAAACTTCATGCCCTGTTGTTGACAGACCACAAATTCCACCACCAGTTTGATCAGCAAGAACTCTTGGAGATGGTACTCGGTCTGATCCAATTTCTGTTCCGGTTCATGGGCTAGCTGGTTAAAAAAGGCCGCCCACCCCCGCAAACGCAGGGCCATCGCCAACAGATAGGTTTTGCGCTCTCCTTCTAAGAGCCCCAAACGGCGACAATAATAAGCGATCAAACTCGGCACATCCTGCTCAGGAAGCATTTTTAGCTCCTGACTGATCTGGTTGGCCAAGTGATGCTCTAACAGATACGTGGCGTGAAAGTGGTGACGAAAACAGGCCCACACCCCCTGTTCACGCCCCTCCATTTTCCAATAGGTGCTGCCCGGATCGGCATAAGCACTCAGGAATTTGGCCAGAAAAGGATTGATCGCTTCATCAATATCGATCCCTTTCTCCTTTAAAATCAAATCCCGATAAGTGGGCGTATAAAACGGATTGGGCGGGGCCGGGGCCAGGTTGATCGCCTCTATCTGAGCCCTCAGCGCCTGAATAAACCCTGAACGGGGATCTTGTTCTAAGCGCTTCTGAATCAAAGGGCGGGCGCTCAACGCAGGTGGCTGTTGCAATATCTGCAACAAACTTTCAAACACCGCCGAAGGAGGTTCACAGCCTTGGTTGACCAGGGTTTCTCGGAGCTGAGATTGCAATGCTGACAGCGAAATTTTCCCAACTTTAAGATAGTTTAAATAACGATCCTGCTCAAGATAACAGCGTCCTTGATACAATTTTTCGGCTATACCACAGGCCTCCTCAAAAGGCATGTCCTCAAAAGCCGCCAGGGTATTGTGGTGGACAAAGTGTTGCAAGGTGCCCTGATGAGGAAGATACTGACTGATCCAGTGTAAATCCGTATCAAAATGGGGGTAGCTTAAATGACTCATGGTGTTCCTACTTAGCAACGGGATTCAAGAAGCAAACCGAAAACAACGGACCATTATACATGAGCCGCCTGTTTCCGGGCCGAAAGAGGATGGTCAGAAGCGGGCTTATGGGCCTCGAATCCAGTGATCTGACAGTGGCCACCCTCGCGCTCATAATCGCGGATAAAGTGATGGATAAACTCCATAAAGGTATGATCCACCAAATAAGCCCCCGAGAAATCGAAGGTAATCTCGGCCCCTGAAGGCAGCGCTTCCAACTGGTTTTTAAAAGCAAGCAGGTTTGAAAAGACAGCTGAACTCTCCACCTTGACCAGATAAGTTCCGGTATCAGGTGTATCGATCCGAAAGCGCATGCGGAACAGATCGCCCAAACGCACCCCACGCACAGCGTGAATCACCAGTTTTAAGACAATGCCGCAAGCCACACCGATCAATAAATCGGTCATCAAGACTGCAATCAAGGTGGTCAGGAAAATCGCCAATTGCTCAGGCCCAGTTTTATAGGTGTGAATGAACTCCTTGGGAGAAGCCAAACGAAAGCCAGTATAGACCAATAAGGCAGCCAGAGCAGCCAAAGGGATCTGGTGAATCAGGCCTGGGGCAAACATAATAAATAAGAGCATAAAAGTACCATGGAAAAAGTTAGCCCAACGGGTGCGGGCCCCATTGTTGATATTGGCCGAAGAACGAACAATCTCAGCAATCATCGGCAACCCACCCAACAGGCCGGAAATCGTCGATCCGACCCCGACAGCAAAAATGTCGCGGTTGAGATTGGTGCGACGGCCATACACATCAAGCTTATCTACCGCCAGTGCAGAAAGCAGGGTTTCGAGGCTGGCAATCAGGGCAATACTGAGCACAACGCCCCAAAAGCGGGCCGTCATGACCTGAGAGAAATCAGGAAAAACCAAACCCTGGATGATATTCCCAGGCAAATTGATCAGGTACTCTGGCCCGACCGGATGGGCAAAGCCCATGAGATTAGAGGTATGGGCCGTTTCCAGTCCAAACAGGTGTCCAAGCACAATGCCACTCACAACCACTACCAGGGGACCCGGGATTTTTTTGAGGGCCGGAAACGGCAATAAGTTCCAGATAATGGTCATCGCCAAACAAATCAAACCAATCATCGCAATATCAGGATTGGCGTGCCACAGGCTGTGGGGAATCTCGGCAATAATTTCCAGGGTTTCATGGCCATGGGGCTTCACACCCAAGACCGTATGCACCTGTTTTGACATAATAATCACGCCAATGGCAGCCAACATGCCGTGTACTGCCGGAGCCGGGAAAAAAGAGCTCAGCTTGCCCGCTTTACACAGCCCAAAGAGCATTTGTAAAACGCCCGCCACCACAATCGCCGCCAAGGTTAAACGGTATCCAGCCACCATGTTCCCTTGGCCAAGAACTTCCACACCGCCTAAAATAATCACGATCAGACCGGCAGCAGGCCCATTGATCGTCACATGGGAACCGCTGATCAGTGAGACCAGCATCCCCCCTACAATGGCGGCAATAATACCAGCCATCGGCGGCATGCCGGAAGCCAGGGCAATCCCCAGCGACAGCGGCAGCGCAATCAGAAAAACCTGAAAGCCTGAACTCAAATCAAAACGCCAATTTTCTTTTAAACCCGCCCATCCATCTTTGGGCAGTGGTGATGCAGAACGGTTGCTCACGCACAATCTCCTTTGCAATCCACAAGCTTGAGTCCTGACCACACCTTGAGGAGTGGTCTGTGTTCTATTGTGCGCGGGGACGTGAACAAAGATTTAAGCAGGCCGTGAGCAAAACCTGAGCATTGACTGAAGATTGTGTGAGCATTCGCTAGATCTTGACATCTATGTGTTTCATCATTCATATTTTTAATATGCTAACATTCATACATTAATATATGAATTTTATTTAACAATTAAAAATAAACCCACAGACCCCGTTAAACGGAACAGCATGGCCCCTGGCAAAAGCACGGGGGCTTTTTTTTAGAAGTCAGGCTGAAGTGTTCAGCCTCTTCCCGTTCTGAAGCAAATCCTGTTAGTATGGATATGTTGCGGGTGTAACTCAGTTGGTAGAGTGTCAGCTTCCCAAGCTGAATGTCGCGAGTTCGAATCTCGTCGCCCGCTTTAAATGACAAAAAAGGCACAATAGTTGTTACACTATTGTGCCTTTTTACTGTTCTTGTTAAATCTCGTTTAAACGGCGTCGTCTATGCCCATCATCATGAGATAGCTGAACTAGAAGCTTGCGTCATGACTTTGTAATGTATTAATATATGAATATGTTTACAAAAGTTAATAATGGGAGGACAACCTCAATGACAGCCTCAGCCAAACTGCCTCTGCTCCTGATTGCCGTGGCCCTGATTTTGCTCCCATTTTTATTGGTCTTCAGCTTGATCNNTTGCTGGTGGCTCTGGGCCTTGAACTCGTAGAAACCCTCCTGCACCGTTCGCGCCCGCGCCCCCAAGTACCCAGAGTGGTGCAGTATATCCATCATTACCATGCCCCTAAACACCTGCACATCGAACAGACCACCGCTCAGCATCTGCACCTGAGTCCAACTGTTTACACCCAGCATTTGGCTCAGGTAAGCACCCATCTGCCTTTGCCCACCGTTGCACAATCGGCCTTCAGGGAATAGACTGTACCAGAGGATAATCACCCCTATGACCCAGCCCCCCTCTGCCCCCCAAGCAGAAGCGCTCAACTACTTTCATCTGGCTTACTCTTACCAGATGCAGGGTGAGTTGGATAAAGCCATTCAGCTCTATCGCAAATCGATCCAAACCTTCCCCACCGCCGAGGCCCACACTTTTTTAGGCTGGAGTTACAGCTTTCAAGAGCGGTATGAGGAAGCCATTCGCGAATGTTTTAAAGCGATTGGCATTGATCCCGATTATGGCAATCCCTACAACGATATTGGCTCTTATCTGCTCTTGCTCGACCAGATTGACGAAGCCATCCCCTGGTTTGAAAAAGCGTTGGCAGCCCCCCGTTATGAAGCGCGCGTTTTCCCCTATTTTAACCTTGGGCGCGTCTATGAGATGCGCTTCCAGTTTCGTGACGCTCTGCGCTGTTATCAGCAGGCCCTCAAGGAAGACCCGGCCTATCTACCGGCTTATCGCGCCTGGGTAAAGCTGCAAGCGCTGCACAACTAAATTTGAAATTTAAACTCTGACAGCTCAAAATCTTGAAGCTTTTTGAGCAATTGATTGAAATGCATGGTGCGCTCAACAATCTGCTCAAGCAAATCTTCACGCTCAAATTGGATCGCAAAGGGAATCAGGTCTTTCAAAGCCTCAGGTTCTTGGCAAGCGGCGATCAGGGCCTCGATATTGTCAGGTGTAATGGCTGGCCCGGTTTCCTCGGGGGGAAGGGCGTCAGCCGAGAGGTCGTGCTGTTCGTTCATAGGCGCTCTGCAGCTTTGATTGTCCTTTGTGAATCGCTATAATCACTATAAACTTCTTACTATTGTATACCAGCCGAGAAAAGAATCAGTGATAAAAACCTCTTCTTCACCTCCCAATCGCCTCTCTCAGCGCCCCATCCATCCGGGCGGATGGCCTTCGCTGCACCGATTGTGGCTGATTCTGCCGCTGCTGATCTGTATCGACATCACGGCCATTGCCCTTGCCCATTTTGTGGCCTATTGGGTGCGCATGCACGGCATGGTACCGCCAGACGTGATCCCGCCCCACGAAATTTATTTGCGCTGGGGAACGCTCATGGCTTTGGTCTCACCGCTGATTTTTGCCCTCAACGGCCTCTATGAGCTGCGGCATCATCGCCCTCTGTACCAAGACTACAGCCGCTTGGCCTTGGCCGTCAGCAGCGTGTCCTTACTGGAGTTCACCTTTGCCTTTTTTCTGCGCGATCTGCTGCCTTATGCCGGTTTTACCTTTTCCCGGCTGGTTGCCCTGTGGAGCTGGGGGCTGGGAATTGCCTTTGTGATCACCGGGCGCTGGGCCGTCCGTCGCTTACAACGGTATTTGCGCATGCGCGGCTGGGGGGTCCACCGCACCCTCGTGATTGGCGATCAAGCTTATACAGAAGGTTATCTCGCCCGCAGCGACGTCTTCCGCCAGCAGGGCCACGCCCTCTTGGCGGCTGCCCCCCTCGATTGGCCCACGCTGCCAGAGCTGATTGCAACCCATCAGGCTGATTCGTTGCTGGTGGTAGAGCCTGGCCTCCAGCGGCAGGCGCTCTATGATCTGAGTGTCATGGCGCGCCGCAGCGGCCTGCATATCTTTTTGGTCCCGGATATTGTGCAATTGGTAGCGGCACCGGTCTGCCTCACCGAGCTGGCTGGCACTCCCCTGCTCGCGCTCCAAAAAACGCCGCTGCAATACCGCACCAACCAAATCACCAAACGCGCCCTTGATTTGCTGATTGCCCTGACTGGACTGGTCATGCTCAGCCCGCTCATGGGCGTGATTGCCCTGGCGATCCGTTTTACCTCACCGGGCCCCATCCTCTATCGCCAAGAGCGCATTAGCCGCCAGGGAGAACCGTTTATGATGCTCAAATTCCGCACCATGCGCACTGACTCTGAAGTGCACACCGGGCCGGTCTGGGCCGCAGAACAAGACCCGCGCATTACCCCCATTGGCCGCTTTTTACGCCGAGCCAGTTTGGATGAACTGCCCCAATTGCTCAATGTGCTGTCCGGGCAAATGAGTTTTGTGGGGCCGCGCCCGGAACGCCCCTTCTTTGTGGAACAATTTCAAGCGGCGGTAGTCAATTACCCAGATCGGCATTATGTCAAAGCCGGGATGATCGGCTGGGCGCAGGTCAACGGTCTGCGCGGCAATACCTCGATTGAGGAGCGCACCCGCCTGGATCTGTATTACATTGAAAACTGGTCCCTGTTATTCGATCTGCGCATTATTTTAAGAGGGTTTTATACCGTGATTGATGACTACCTCCACCGGCGGGCCTATTAATGAACACGCCCACACCTCGCAGCTCCCGTTTACGCAATGTATGGGTCGGCAGCATAGGTATGCTGGCCCTGATTTACCTGCTCAACCCCACTGCCGGGGTCTTTGAATTGATCCCCGATAATTTCCCGCTCATTGGCAACTTGGATGAAGCCGCAGCCGTAACCTTGGTCCTTGCGGCCTTACGCCATTATGGGTTTGACCTGACGCGGTTGCTGAGTGCCAAAAAAGACTAAAGCAGCGGTGAAAACACCCGCAACAACGAATTGCGCAGCCGTTCGGGCAAAGGGCGCTGCAATTCTTCATTGAGGGTGATCTCGCGGCAAGCCCGCAGGTCTTCAAAAAACTGATCGCGCAAGTTTTGGGCCAAAGCGGCATCATAAATGACGGCATTGACCTCGTAATCGAGCTCAAAGGCCCGCACATCCATATT
>DLGM01000312.1:60361-65703 GCA_002482705.1 Cyanobacteria bacterium UBA7694 | reverse complement strand
TACGGGCTACCATAGAACCAAAACGACGAGCATGCGGTTTAGCAGGAGCATTGAGATTGGTCACATCAAGATGCTCAAACCAGTTCCCCGACGAGAGGTTGAGCAACCACAAATCATTGCGGAAATTGCTGCTCCCTGCGGCACCGGCTGAATCAGCCCCCCCCGACAGGTACACCCGTTGCCAGGTACTGGTGCGCTCTTGGGCGCGTGGATGAGCGGCCAAGCTAAAGAAAGCTCTGGGCAAAGGCACATCCAGCCCCCCAGCTTGAGTTGTCACCAAGGTCGCAGAAGCCACTTCCGTTTTACCAGCATTCAAGACAATGCGGTAAACGGGCAGTTTGCGGTTAGCGGGGGTATTATTACAGTGATCTGCCACAGTTCCAGCAATACAGTCATAAGCCAAATTGCCATTTTGATCAACGCCCCCAAACAAATACAGTGATTCTTGACCACTGTCCGTCCGCCAGAAGCTTTGGGCGTAAGACAAACGAGGCATGGTGATGTTGCCTGGTACAGTAACCGCCTGCCAAGCTCCAGCCCCCGTAAGATTGGGATTATACAACCAAATGAGGTCAGAAACGACAGAAGCATTGCCCCCGCCATCAGGCTGGCCATACCCCCCATAAATCAGCATGCGATCATCCGCTGCGGTACTGGGATCTCCCTCAATCCAAACTGCTGTATGGCCAAAACGCGCTGACAATTCGGTGGGAATATTTGCCCCACTGATAGCGCGCCAGCCTTCACTTTCAGCAAAGGTAATCAAGGTTTTGGGCAATACAGAAGCAATGCCCTGCCCAGAGGTGCCGCCAAAAATGAATAACTTTTGGGTTTCAGGATCTACAACCATGGTCGAACCCAGACGTCCATGTCCGCCGGGGCCAGAGGGGAAACCCTCCAAAGTGGTTGGCATCACCATATTCTGGCCATAAGTCCAGAAGTTAGGACTATCGGTAATTGTTATCAGGGCTTCATAATCATTCTGGTTATCATCTGTACTTTGACCGTCCGGGTTGCGTACCACAACACGATAGGTACCCGGCGCGGTAAAGGGCGAAAGACGGGCCGTAATCCGGTAACCCCCATCCACAATCACGCTGTTTAGGGTGACACGAATATTGGGGTTATCCGTTTTCTCGAGATAAACAGTAGGTGACTCAGTGCTGGCATTGGCCGCAAAATCGTCGGCAAAGTTAGAACTGTCATTGGCCGGCACAACGCCATTAATGGTCACAGAAGCGTTTAACAAGTTAGAAACACTGGCCGGACAAACAGGAGCTAAGCATCCAAAATAAGAAGTGCTGTCATTGCTGATCTGTGTGGGTGTCGCAATCGCCGGAGCTGGTGAATCGGCAAAGAATACCCGTTGCGTTGAGGTTGCCAATTGACCATCTGAGTTCACTAAACGCACCCGATAAGCCCGTCCTCCCGGTAAAGCACGCGAGTAGGGCAATTTGGCATAAGCCGTTCCAGAAGAACCTAAATAGGTCAGGTCTAAAGAGCTGAGAATCGGATGATTGGGATCAAAAGCCATGGGCTCTAACGAATTATCCTCGGGAACCAATTGGAGATAAGATCCCGGATCTGTATTGTTAAAGACAAAGCCGACTTCACGTGTTTCAGAGCCATTTGGCAAGAACAATGACTTATAGGGGCGTGTCTCGCTGATAGCGGAACAACGATTGTCAATAAGCGAGGTCGGACAACCTTCCCCACCTTGCAAAATAAAGACCTCTGATAAGACAGGGGGCACAGCAGGTTGTCCACCGCCATCAGTAATTGTGACCGGGGTTCCTAAAGTAGCTGTAGCCCCATCGGGGTTCACCACCCGCAGTGTATAAGTCCCCGGTGCTAAGTCTCTGAACTCACCAGTTGTAAAGGCAATTTCAGTCGCCGACCCATCACCAGTGGTGACTTGGTAGGACCCAATGTGGACAATTGCACCTTCACGGAAACCGCTGCCACATACACGCATCACCCGAACAGGATCTTCAGCATTTGTCACCGACAATGAGGTACTGCCACAAGCCGGAGTCGCATCCAGCTCTTGGATGCCCACACTTGATATCACAGGATTAGAAGACGCCTGAGCCTGAATACGGAAACAGGTTCCTGGAGCTGCAATCGTATTTAATCCCGTCCCAGGAAAGCTTAACTGTACGCCATAATCCCCCTCGGGAAGACCCGCTGGTGCAAAAGCCACTGCATTGAGAGGACTGGTAACCGTTGTCAAAATAGCCGTAATCGGCGCACCGATTAAGTTGCCAAAAGAGTCGTAAGGTATAAAGGAGGCTGAAGCACCCTCCACAAAACCGCGGCCAATCAAATTAATCCCTTTGACCGTATTCAGCGGCACAGTCGTGGGAGAACAACCGGTAATGGCCGCGCCTTTGCTCAGCACGCGATATGCGCCTGATAAACCGGGTACTACGGGGACATATCCGCCTGTGCCCTCAGCGCGCAATAACTCAATACTATAAGGTTGATCAATCGGGAACAACATCCCAGCAGGAATCAGGCTGCGGGCTGTGCTGGGAGCCTCAACCTGAGCCGAAAGGCTTTTTCCAGCCCCAATTCGGAAGGAATGGAGACGCTCTAAGCCACACCCCTTGATTGTGACTTGTGCTGTTTGATCATCAAAACCTTTTTGGGGATAAACATAAGCCACTTGGCCAAAACCAGACCCCAGATCGATAGGGGAAGCCTCACTACCAAAAATGGGGAGACGACCGCGATCTGGGTCTGAAACTTCTAATTTACTATTGATAATGACCAAACGGTTATAATATAGGTATTTATCCGTTAAGAGCGGATTTTGGCTCACTAAGGTGGGAAAGTCAGGGAATAAAGACTTTACCGGAACAATCACAATGATGCGCGTACTATCTATAAACTGTGCTGGTAATAATAAATCAGAGATAAATACGGCTGAATCTTGCGTGAAATTAGCGCCATCCACCACCAGGGTAGCAAAGTCAAAGAAGTCATAAGCAATCGAACTCTGTACATTGGGAATGGGTTGGCCATTGGCCACCAGTGCCAACACTTGGTTGGAGGTAATTACCATTCCGATATTGTCAATCCGGGGTTTGGCTGACACAAATGAGTTATTCGTGTCAGTCACTGTATACCCATTGGCAAGCCCCCCTTCAATACGGCCATAGGTGCCGTCGGGGTTAAAGACCAAAACATTATAAGTGCCCGGTTGAACCCCCGCTGGCACCACCGCTTGTAATGAGCCGCTGGCAGCGTTTGCCGCATTGGTTTGTAAGGCATAACTATCCAGAACAACCACCGAATCGGTTCGGAAGTTGCTGCCACTCAGGGTAATCACCTGTGCAGAATCATTTTCACCACTGGCAGGTATCACACTATCTACAACGGGCTGTAGACTCACGAGCGAGCCCGCCATACAACCAACCACATAGGTTTGAGAAGCTATTGAGGTTCCGTTCGTCACTTGTAAAGTAAAGGTAAAACCCACAGTGCCTGTATAGGTGCCCTTTAAACGAATGGTATTGCCTGTCACCGTACCCTCTGGATTATTGAGATCAAGAGCCGGTCCATCGGTTTGGTTGGCATCATTGTTCACCGTAATCAATGACAGCCCAGCGGAAGCCAAACTCGAGCAATTGCTACATTTCCAGGTATAGTTATCTCCCCCAACCCCATAAAGGGCCTGAATCGCTTGCACATAAGTTTGGCCATTCACAGGCTGTTTAACCGAAGAGGGGAAAATTTGCAGGTTGCGCACAACCAAGCGGTAAGAGCGTGTGGTCACGTCATTATTGGCATCAGTCACCTCTAGGGTAAACGAATATTCACCCGGTGTGAGGGTAACATTGCCCGAAGAAATTGTTGCATCTGCACCCGCAGAGGTAAACGTCAAGCCAGAATTGGCAGGCAGCGTAGGCTGTGACCACGTATAAGGTGCAATCCCATTCCAAACCCGGAAATTTTGGGTCAGCGTAGCTCCGGGTAAGGTATAAATCACGCTTGCATCAGGTGTAATAGTATAAGTTGTTGGCGGAGGGGTTGGCGTTGGAGTCGGTGTGACTGGACCACCGCCACCGCCACCGCCGCCGCCTCCACCCCCACCAATCACGCTGACGTTGCCAGGAGTAACAGTCACCACAACTTTTGCAGCGTTTATTTCACCCGCTCGCAGCGTGACATCCGTTTTACCTGTGGCCACAATCGCAGCTAAATTGTTGCGCGCATTGACAATAATGGTGACAGGGCGCTCTTGCTGCCCCCCCATCGAAATGCGAATTTGGCGCGTTACTTCGCCGTTGACCACATCATCTTTGGTCAAGGTCGTTGCATAAAGCAACTGTTTTGTTGTGCGATCATTGATCTCAATTTGTACGGTATGGGTACTTTGGGGTAAAGCTTGGGTGGTAAAACCAGGATCTTGGTGAGGCCACTGCACACGAATGCCCAAAGCCGCTGAAGGAGCCACGGACTTGGCTTGCATTCCATTCATAGAGGGAGCCAGAGGTTGCGGCTGACAGGCTGCCAGAGTCATGATCAGAAAGCAAAGCCAAAGCACACGCATTATTCGATCTCCAAGTCCAAGATAGCGGTATTAGGGTCAATGCCACTCACGACTTTAACAGCAATGAGACGGCTGAGTTCAGGGGATTGACGGCTTTGGAGACGAACCTGAGCGTCTCCAGCTTTTAAGCCGCGAATAAGCAGTTGATTCACATCCAGCTGTAAAACATCAGACGGCGTAACCTGAACAGTGAGTTGCGCCAAGGCCTGTAAAAGCGAAAGTTGAGTGCCATCACTAAACTGCACCGAGCCGGTCAATAACATTTCCTCGCCGACACCCAAGCTCAAAGGCCCTTCAAGCTGAATATCGACCGGACGAGCATCCGGTCGTGGCGTTGCGGAAGGAACGCTGGAAGGCGTTGGGGTGGTGTTGGGGGTCGGGGTAGGTTGACCGACGGTAACGGGTGGACGGGTTTGACTCTGCCAAAAACAACCCGATAAAAGTGTCAGCAGGGTCAGGGCAAATAAACTAAATCTATACATATATATACTCTTCGAAACGGATGTTCCCTCGTACCTATATTGCGTGAAACCCTGCCAGAAGTGTGGTCACAAACAATCTTTTAAAGAAAGAAAAAGGGGCCTTTAACAGTTGTATCTAGACAAGCTTCAAAATTTAAACTTTTTACCCATACAAAAAAACCCGTGACTCAAAGATCACGGGTTTTTAAAAGGCGTTTTTAAGGGGAAGGTTTCGTAATAAAGTTGAGTGCGCCGGGGTTGAGACGCCCCGTTGTACGGCGGGTGGATAACTGCAAAATATCAGAGGTCTCAAGCGTGGGTTC
>DLGM01000312.1:32770-60344 GCA_002482705.1 Cyanobacteria bacterium UBA7694 | reverse complement strand
AAAGTCTCTGTCTAAACTCAGCAGTGAGCGGGCAAATGCTGGAGAGACAGGTTCAGTCATGAGCAGATCTCCGGACGGTTTGATGGGAATGAAGATGAATCACAATAGACCCACACTTAGCATCGATTATAATCTCTCTCGAACGCTATAATCAAGCTGTTATAAGGGTTTATTCCCAAAACCCCGGCCCATCTGCTTGGCCCTGAGCCATGACCAGAGTTAAGATACAGGCATGCAGCATTTATCCAAATCCTCTGAACCCTCCCGTGATCAAGTATGGGAAATGTTCGACCGTATTGCCCACCGTTATGACACCCTTAACCGCATTCTTTCGGGGGGGATTGACATCCATTGGCGTCAAAAGCTGATTCAGTGCCTGCCATTCCGTCCCAAGCTCAAGCTCTTAGATTTAGCAACAGGGACAGCGGATATCTTACTCACCTTTTGTCAAGCAGTGCCTGGCATTGAACATGCCGACGGCATGGATTTATCCGAAAAAATGCTCGATATAGGCCGCCACAAGGTACAACAAGCTCGTCTTCAAGATGTCATTACTCTCTCCACCGGAGATGCAGGCGCAATCCCAGCCGCTGATAACGTCTATGATGCTGCCACTATTTCTTTTGGCATTCGCAATGTGCCCAGTGTCAGTGGCTGTCTCGGGGAAATGCACCGTGTGCTTAAACCCGGTGGCCGAGCCCTCATTTTAGAGTTTTCCACCCCCACCAACCCCATTTTTCGCCAGGCTTATTTCACCTATTTGCGCCATGTTTTACCCCAAATAGGGGCAAAATTATCTGGGGACAGCTACGCCTATCGTTATCTCAATCAAACCATCGAGAGCTTTCCCAGCGGCCAAGACTTTGCCGATCTCATGATTGCGGCTGGCTTTAGCAATGTACGTTATACCCCTCTGACCTTGGGGATCGCCTCGATTTATCAAGGGGATAAACGTTAACTCTCGTCCGGCATGATCAGCTCATAGACCTTGCTCTCGACAAAGAGATGGTACAGTTCGCCATCAAGCATACCATCTTTGACTTCATAACCTAAAATATCAAGCGCTTTTGTGACTGGCAGGGCCTTTTTATAAGGACGATCACTGGCCGTCAGAGCATCATAAATATCAGCAATCGTCATCATCCGCGATTGAATCGGGATCTCAACTGCGGAAAGGGCGCGGGGATAACCTCGGCCATTGAGTTTTTCATGGTGAGCATAAGCAATTTGGGGGACGTGCTTGAGTTCATTGGTCCAAGGAATCTGACTTAAAAAGTGGAAGGTATGGGTCACGTGTGATTCAATTTCACGGCGTTCCTCAGGATCAAGAGAACCTCGCGTAATCGACAGACGAGACAGTTCATAGGGTTCAAGCAGATAGGTGATCTGTTCATCCAGTAAAAAAGATTTTTGCTGGATTTCGAGCAGTTTCTGAGAGGACTCTTCCGCCAATATGGTCGGTTGATTCGCTTGCAAAACCAAGCGTAAATCATCATCCAATTCGTGAAGGCGCGTTTGTAATTCGGCATCCCACAATAAGAAGCGCTGAGCCACTTGATCAGGATTGTGTTCAAGGGCATAATTCAGTTTTTTCTGGGCATATTCATATTCTAGGGTCTTGCGCGCCAAACGAAAGCGATAACGTACCCCTTCAAGTTCATGGGGATAGAGTTTTTCGGCTTTGACCAAGACATTTTCACGCACACCGATTTTGCCAAAGTCATGTAATAACGAGGCGTACTTGATTTCTTTGAGGTCATCGCGGGAAAAGCGTAACCCCTGGAAAGGTGGCAAATCTGAACGATCTGCCTGCTTGGCCAGTTCAACGGTTAACACCGCTACGCGCTCAGAGTGGCCGGACGTTGTCGGATCCCGTGACTCAATCGCTTGAACAGAGGCACGAATAAACCCTTCAAAGAGCGATTGAATGGATTCGTATAGGCGGGCATTTTCAATGGCAACGGCTGCTTGGCTGGCCAATGAAAGTAACAACTGTTCATCTTCAGGCTCATAATCCCCGATCTGCTGCTCAAATGTAGTTTTGTCAGACAAATCAAGCACATCACCCCAGTTACGCTTTTTATTGATCATTTGCAAAATGCCAATAATTTCGCCTTTGGGATTACGCATAGGTACCGTCAACATCGACTTGGAACGATAGCCCGTGTTCAAATCAAAACTCTTGTTAAAATGAAACGGGGCTGAAGCGGGAATTTGATAAGCATCGGAAATCGTCAGAGGAGCCCCGGAAAGGGCCACAAACCCGGCCATACTCTGTTCGTTGATGTCAATCGTGAACTCGCTAAAATCCACAACCAGGCTCATATTACGTGCCAGTTTAAAGCGCAGGCACTGATTGGCAAACGGGGCTTTGGAAGTTACATCCCCACCAGAGCGATTTTCAACCAAGTATAAACTGCAAGAATCAGAATGGGTAATTTCCATACTGCTGCGCAAAATTTTGTCGAGCAAATTATCTGGATTACGCTCCGTCGAAAGCGCAGCCCCAATCTCATTGAGTTCCTGGAGACGCGTTCGCTGGACCTCAAGCTGACGGCCTAGGCGCAGTGTATCCTGCTGACGGGACCAATCACTGTAAAGACGGTTCAGCAAAAAAGTAAACCGCAGTGGTTCAAAAGGTAAAAGCACATAGTCGACCAACCAGGGTTGTTGCAAATCATGGGCTTGCGGGGTTTGCCCCGGTTCGAGCAGCAGGACAACCTGTAGATAACGCCGTTGCACCGCTGGCAAACTGGCCACGTGGGCCAGTTCAGAAGCAAAGGCAAAGAAGATGGTAGGCGTTTGGCAAGCCTGTAGGTGAGCGAATACATCGGCGGTGTAATAAGCTTGGAAGTGAAAACGACGTGCAAAAACAGAGGAGGTACGTTGTACCAAGTCAGTCATCACTGGCTGCGGAAACAAAATGGAAATAGGCGCAGACATGGGCATAATCCTCTGCTACAGAGTGTCTGAGCTATTATATCACGGCCTTGTTGCGGTCTCTATTTGCCTCCGCTGGGCTTAAACGCCCAGCGGAGCAAGTCATGTTAACCTAAAAGGCTGAGCGCCGATTGGGGAGAAACATTGGCCTGTGATAACACCGCTGTCCCTGCTTGAACCAGAATTTGTGAGCGCGTCAAATTCGCCGTTTCAGCAGCAATATCCGCATCCCGAATCCGAGATTCAGAAGCCGTCAAGTTTTCTCGCGAGACCTGTAAATTGGAAATTGTGTACTCTACCCGGTTTTGAAAAGCCCCAAGCCGGGCCCGCACGGTATTGACATAATCAAGGGCTTCATCCACCGCACCGATCGCATTCTGAGCCTTGACGCGACTGTCTTCGTCATTGGTTCCCAATAAATTGATCGTTTCGAGACGCAATGCCGAGGCCCGCAAATCTTGAACACCCATTTTCATGAATTGGCCTTCATTGGCCCCCACTTGGAAAGTGAGCGCCTGATCGGTCGTGACCGCAGCCCGAGCAGCGACTACCTGTACCAGAGAGGTTTTGCCAATGTCACTGAGAGAAATGCCACTGGTATTGAGTTCAAGGGTTCCAATAGCCACGCCACCTACGGTCAACAACACATTGGTAGTTGCCGGAATCGGTGCCCCATTCCCCAACTGAATGGTCGTGAGCACCCCATCCACTGAAGAACGCACCTCAATGGCGACACTCACCGGATCATTTGCAGCCGTTTGGTAAGAAACAAACTTCAATTGGAAGGCCGTATCAAGGGTCGCTCCCGTGGTCGAAACTTGGGCGCTGGCAATAAAGGTTTGTAATGCTGGTACCGTTGCAGCCGTATCTCCAACGCGCACATTTTGTTTGATTGAGATCGTGGCATCACTCCCAAAGGTTGTGCTGGCAATCGTACCATCTAAGAGTTTGCGGGTGTTAAATTCAGTGGTTTCAGCAATACGGGTCAGCTCTAAGCGCAGCTGATTCACTTCTTCTTGAATTTTCTCGCGATCTTCATTGACCAAGGTATCACTGGCTGATTGCAGCGACAGCTCACGGATACGCTGTAAAATCTGGCTGCTCTGATCAATGCCTGATTCGGCAGTGGCAATTAAATTCACACCATCTTGAGCGTTAGCAATGGCTTGGGAAAAACCCCGAATTTGTGTGCGTAACTTTTCCGAAACGGCCAATCCCGCTGCATCATCAGCTGCCCGATTAATTCTGAGGCCTGAGGAAAGGCGCTCAAAGGTTTTTCCAAGCGTTTGATTGGTAGCGGACAAATTACGCTGAGCATTCAACGAGGCAATGTTGGTATTGATTCGTAAACCCATTTTTTGTCCTTATTCTTTGAAAATAAGCATCTATTTTGCAAGCAGATAGCCTCCCGCAAAAAAATATGCTTTGGATATATATCGGACCAAATCTCCCAAGAGTTAATGATGGGTTGTGATATTTACCGCAGGACGGATATAAAAAGGCTGTACCTGGTGGATAAACGCCTGTTTTTCGAGGGCTTGTAAGGCACCCCAACGGGCCGCCACCGCAACAATTTGCGGAAGATGCCTTTGAGCAATGGAGCTCTCGGGTAAGGGTTCCAGATGTAAAAGGGAAAGGGCTGGATGTTTTTGTACCTCCGTCACCCAATCCTCCCAGCGCCAAAGCCCGGGTGCTTGCAGGTAATGGCTTTGCCCCATCGACCACTGGCCCATTGCGGCATACCATTGCCCCTGTTTGACATTGAGGCAAGGGGCATAGAGCTGTTCGGGGTGTTCTAAAGAGGCCGCGTATAACATCATATCCAGACGCCCGGTCACAAATAAGGGCAGCTGCTGCACCATCCCCCAGGTGCGCAGAGCCACAATCCCTGCCCGCAAGGTCGTATAGTTGCCTGGCCCAGTCACCACCACCAAGCGGTCAATATCCCTGGGCTGAAGGTCTTGTGCCGTTAAAGCGGCTTGCAGATCCGTTAGCAATGCCTCTACTTTGGGAAGAGCGCCTTGGCGCAATAGGTGGGTTGTTCCATTGTCATCAATGGCTAAATCAAAGCCTTGACTGGAGTCTAAAGCCAATACACGCATAAATTAACCCTTTGTTAACCACTAATTTGCCGAGCTTTAAACTTCAACACACAAGGCTGCTTCCGGAGTTTGAGATAATACAAGCAGGTTATGCATCTCTGTTCACACGTCTTGGTACCTATTTTACCTAGAACTGTGTCCTAGGGTTGTGGCCTTATGTAAAATTTGATTGAGGCAGGATGTTATGATCCACTCTGCACCTCCCGTACATCGGGCGAATTATGCCTATTCAACACACTCAGTTGTGGATGAAATGGCCTCTGTCCATCGGATTAATTACAATCCCGAGGGCATTGCCGGGATGCCCCAGGACACATTTCGTCAAAGTCGTACCCTGACCTCAACCCGTTCTTTTATCGGCCCCAGTGAAAGCAGCGTTTTCTTTAAGAAATTTGGCTCGTTTTTCTCTGATTTGGTGTCGGTATTGGGCTTTGTGGGCATGTTTGCGCCACCAGTCGCTGCGGTGGCCACCGTCGCCTCTCCGATTAGTTCAGCGGTAAAAATGGCAACTGATCGCATTGATCTCACCCCCAAAGCCGCTCAGGTTCAAACCTATGGGCGCTACAACTATTGGTTCCGTTAGGCCCAAGTCGCCAACCAAGCGTCAATCCCCACAGGCTCTGTCCCTGTCACCTGAGAACCCATACCACTGGGTAGGCTCAAAACGGCAGGATCAGACCAATGCCAACACTGACCCGGTGTCAAACGCCGGGTCTGTTCTCCGTCATAGAGGCTAAATAGCGGTAAGCTCAGTTCCTGTATTCCCGCTCTTGAACGCCACTCGAGCTTTTGGCCCGTTTCTAAAGGGGTTAAAGCCTCAAAAATTCCCGGTTCTAGGTTCCGGGCCGCCCACACGGAACGGGGCTGCCCTCCCCAACGCTGCGCATATTGGGGGTAACGAAGGGCCCTGGCAGGTCCTCCCAACCAAGATTCAGCTTCCATATTAGCCCAGGCCTGTAAAATATCGGCCAAGGGCTGTTCCTCAGTCATCAGTTGATGGCTACAGTGAATATCCCAGGCCAAAGCCTCCGGGCTACGCCCCCGGCCACAAATCCCCCAAACATCAAGCTCGGGCAACAATGTTAAAAGCGGCAAAAGACAGATACGTCCCCCGTCAAAATGGGAGCCTAAAAGCTGTTCTTGCCAAATAAATGGGGGCTGGGAAGCGGTCTTGATCTCACAACTGGAGACTGTTTGGGGAGTCGACAAATTATAAGTGCTCCGGGCCAAAGACAAAGCCCCTATCCCCCAATGGGCAACTTTTATGCCTTGCTGCTGTAGAGCGCTCATATAGTCGGGCTGTAAACCCCAGGCAGGCAACCAGATGCGTGTCACTCCCTGCATTTGTAACCAGCGAACCGTCCCAAGGGTGGGAAAACCTGCCGCATAATCAATCTGTAATCCTTCAGCAACAGCATCTGCCAACCAAGGTAGCCAATCCAAATCCTGAACCGCTACCCGCCCCACGCCAGCCTTCAGCCACTGGTATAGCAATTCGGGAATTACGTGTTCCTCTTCAGGCCGAGGCGCTCGCTCTAAATATACCGTGACTGGCACCGTTGAAGCTTCAGCCCATTCAAGCGCCAACATAAAGGCGTCGGTTGTCCAGTGGCCACCAAAACCAGGAGCACTGAGAACAAACTCCGTTGCGCCCCAAATATAAGCAGGATGAAACTGCGCGATTTGGTCGAGCCAAACCACGCAGGTAGAGGTAGCCATTAAACGTCGAGGTTTTTGACGTTATCGGCGTATTTTTCGATAAACTCCCGCCGTGTTTCGACTTTGCTGCCCATCAGGATCGTAAAGATGCGATCCGCTTCAGCCGCATCATCCACTTTGACCTGTAAGAGGGTACGGCGGCTGGGATCCATGGTCGTATCCCAAAGCTGTTCGGGCATCATTTCGCCCAAGCCCTTAAAGCGTGAAATGGATACATTGCGCCGTGACAGAGTGGCCAAATAGGCTTCGAGTTCACGCTCATTGTAGACATAATGAACCTTCTGGCCAATTTCAACCTTGTACAGGGGCGGCTGGGCCACATAGACATATCCGTTTTCAACCAAGGGCCGACAGAAGCGGTAGAAAAAGGTTAAAAGCAGCGTCCGAATGTGGGCACCATCTACGTCCGCGTCGGTCATGATAATGACCTTGTGGTAACGCAGTTTGGCCGGGTCAAAATATTCTTCGTCCTCTTGTGCGGCACGTGCTTCTGCATCACCTTCTTTGGCAGCAGCAATGCCCGTTGCCACTAAGATGGCCTGAATTTCGGTATTGGCGTAGATTTTATCTTCGCGGGCTTTCTCGATATTGAGAATTTTACCGCGCAGCGGCAAAATAGCCTGAAAGAAGCGGTCGCGCCCCTGTTTGGCCGAGCCACCAGCGGAATCGCCCTCAACCAGGAAAAGTTCGCTTTTGGAAGGGTCTTTTTCGGTGCAGTCAGCCAGCTTACCCGGAAGGGTTGTCGATTCAAGGACCGATTTACGGCGCACCAGTTCACGGGCCTTTTTAGCTGCCAAACGGGCTCGGTAGGCCTCGGTTGCTTTGGTCACGATCAGTTTGGCCTCAGCCGGATGGCTGTCTAAAAAGTGGGTGAGCTCTTCAGCGACAACTTGTTCAACCACGCCCCGAACTTCGGTGTTGCCGAGTTTGGCTTTGGTTTGTCCTTCAAATTGAGGTTCAGGAACCTTGACGCTGACAATCCCGGTCAAACCCTCACGCAGATCTTCACCTGTGAGGTTTTCATCGTTATCTTTGAGCAAATTGTGCTTGCGGGCATAGTCGTTGATAACACGGGTCAGAGCGGCCCGGAAACCGGTAACGTGGGTGCCCCCATGAATGGTATTGATGCTGTTGACAAAGCTCTGGACGTTTTCGCTGTAAGCGGTGCTGTGCTGAATCGCAACTTCCACCTGCACATAATCTTTTTCCCCAGAGATGTAAACGGGCTCGGGATAAAGGTTTTCTTTGTTTTCATTGAGGTGGGCCACAAAGTCGAGAATCCCGCCTGTGTGGTGGTAGACTTCGCGCTGAAGGGTTTCTTCACCGGTTTGCTCGTCAATCGTCGCCCAAGCAAAGTTAATCGTAATGCCCCGGTTGAGGAAGGCCAGTTCTTGGAAACGTTTGGCCAAGGTTTCAGGATTAAAAACCAGGGTTTCCATGATTTGGTTATCTGCCAAAAAACGTGTGGTGGTACCGGTACCGACCACGCCCTCTTCTTGGATAATCCGTGCATCTCCCATTGGAACACCGCGTTCGTAACGCTGCATGTACATTTTTCCGCCGCGACGGACACGCACCTCGCACCATTCGCTCAAGGCATTCACGACCGAAACGCCCACGCCGTGTAAACCACCGGAAACTTTATAACCGCCGTCGCCAAATTTGCCCCCGGCGTGCAGCACGGTCATAACCGTCTCAAGGGCTGTCTTGCCGGTTTTTTCGTGGATATCAATGGGGATACCGCGACCGTTATCTTCGACGCTGACGCTGGAGTCGGAGTGGAGGGTGATCAAAATGGTATCGCAGTACCCGGCCATGGCCTCGTCAATCGAGTTGTCAACGACTTCATAAACCAAGTGGTGCAGGCCGGCTTCACCGGTGCTGCCGATATACATACCCGGGCGCTTACGTACTGGCTCAAGGCCTTCGAGCACCTGAATCGAGGAGGCGTCGTAAAGAACCTCGGCTGAAACCGTGGTTACCGTCGTGGTGTTGGTAGCCTCGTGGTGAAGTTTTTCTTTCTGCTCCAGCATAAATCCCTACATTTTTAATTGCTTATCAATCTGGCTGTGAATAAGTGTGCAATTCGCATCCAAAGCTCATTGTACCTTAGTTTTAGGCACCGTGCCAAATTCAGCGGTATGCTATAATAGAGACAATCTAAACTGGGCGACCAAAAGTCCCCTACCGAGGGTGCCATGGCTGACGAAACAACCGAAGAAGAACTGGAAGAGCAGCAGGATGCCGCCTCTACGCGCAACCCTGATGACGTCTCCGACTCACTCGCCCTAACCCGCGCCAAAGCCGCTTACCAACCAGAAGGCAAACGTTTTAACCAGACCCTTAAAGAGAAAAAAGTCCCCCAGCGGGTCATTGCCGCCAACCTCAATCAGGTCGACCCGTTTACCGAAGACGACATTGACGACGAAACGTTAATTGCCCCTAGCCGTCAAATTATTGGCACTGCTTACAGCGATACCGCCCAAGTCAAAAGCCAACCCAGCTTTCGTCCCGTTGCCGAATCGAACAACGGGGAAGATGTACTGGCCCTGCAATCGATTGATAACCGCAATGTGCAGACTGTTTCTTTTAAAGTCAAAGGCATCCAGTGGCGCGCAGGGTTTGCCGATGAGTTGACCAATACGCCGATTGGCCACGCCCTGCACCCAGCCAGCCTGCCCGCCTACAATGAAGAGCTACCCGAAAGCCTCAAGAAAGCGGGCATTGTCCTGCGTTCTGTCAACCCCCGCTTGCGGGTTGTACTCAACCAGTTATTGCCCCCTGATTTCCGCAAAAAAGTTTCTCAACAGCGAAAAAAAACCGATCGCCTGCGCCTGCTGTCAATCTTTTATCTGCCGGGCACCCCTTCTTCCCACGTGGGGTTCATCCACGAATTTGTCGGCTCTAAATCCAACTTCAAATTTTATCTCTTCATCCAGACTTCCGTAGGTAAAGCCCCTGTGGCCATCCTCGATGAGGTCTTAAAAACCCTCGAAGCCGGTTTACCCGAAGGGGAAAAAGCCACCGACCTCGAAGAATATGAAAGTGCCGAAGAAGAGGACGATTTGCCCGAAGTCGAATTCGACTTTGCCGGTGAAGTGGAGTCGGCCATGAAACAGGCCGGTGATACCCTCAACAACTCGATTATGGTGTTTGGGGTCAAACAGGCCAACCGCGTCGTCAAAGACGCCAGCCTTGAGCTGATCCGGATTGTGGATAAAGGCATTGCGCGTTTTATCCGCATGATGACGGCCTTTGTGATTGTCTTGGCCAATAGCCCAATTATTCGGGCTTTGGCCGGTTCTTTACAGTTTCTCAGCCAAATTATTGTCAAACTTGTCTGGGGTCTCAACCGCGTCCTGTTGGCAATTGCCCGCTCGCCCGTGACAAAAGCCATTTTCGAAAACATTGTCCGGGTCTTTAAAGTCATTGGCCGTCTCTTCTACTTAATTGGGGTTGGCATCAAATGGTTCTTTACCGGCATTGCCTCAAGCTTCTCCTTCTTAGGAGGAGCCGCAAAAGATCCCGGTTCAGCCTTTAATGCAGTTTCAGTTCAATTCCCAGGCTTTGGCAAAGGGCTGTTCAGTGGTAAATCTGGGCCTGACGGCAAAGGGCTTAAAAAAGCGCTTCCCAACGCCCAAAAGAAGAATGCCTTGAGCGCCAATAAAAACACGGCCAAGCGCCCACTTCCGCCGCCAAAACCCCTGAAAAAACCGGGAGCACCCGCCCTTCCCGGGGGCGCACCGGGGGGTGCACCGGCCTTACCCACGGGTGGGGGCGCAGCAGCCAGCCAAGCGGCAGCAGCCAAAGCCAAGCGGGATCGCGAACTGGGCTACTTCGAAGATCAGGCATTTTAGCCAATTTCATCCAAGGCTTATGTTACAATAAACCATCCTGGGGATATAGCTCAGCGGTAGAGCGGACGACTCATAATCGTTTGGTCGCAGGTTCGAACCCTGCTATCCCCACTTGTGTTTGAAAGGATTGCCTACATGTCGGTCGAAGATTTGACCCTCCACCTCAAACCCCAAGAGGCGTTGTTCTTATTGTTAAGTACCCGTCTCAGCCACGAGTTTCTCGAATCAATGCACTGGCAAGACCAGACCTTCGGAGAAACGGAAATGGGGGGCCTCCTGAGCAAATTGGAGGGCCTGATCGGCGAAAAGCACAGTCATCTGGTTGATGACATCCTCGAAGAATTGATCAACAGCTTCCTCCCAGAAGTGCCCATTCGGGATGTGGCCGTCACCGATTACAGCTATCCGATGTACAGCATTGATGACAAATTGCCTCTGATCAATAAGGCTTTAGAGCAACGCTCTGTGCTCAAAGTCGAATATTATTCAATGGATCGGGAAGAAGTCACCGTTCGTCACATTGAACCCTACTTCCTTGAGAAGCGCTATAACTATTACATCCTCATTGCTTACTGCCGCTGGCGTGAAGATATTCGTCTCTTCCGGGTCGATCGGATTAAATCCGTCGCACTTACAGACGATGCCTTTTTAATGCCCAGCAACTTCCAAGCCGAAGAATACAGCAACGACGAACACGTTTAGCGATCAGGAGGCCCCGTTGCATATGTCACGGGGCCCCAATCGTTTAACGAGCTAGAGTCGCAAAGAGCGCATAGGTAGTCGGAATCTTGACGCGGGTTCCCGGTAAAATAAAACCATCCCGCACCTGGGGATTCAGATGGGCAATTTCAATCGCCCGGGTTTCGTGATCCAAGTGCATCTCAGCCAATAATGCAAACGTCGTTTGCCCAGCTTGCACCACAACTTCACGGGTATCACCGATATTCAGCACTTGAGGAGGCCGCTGCACTGGCGATTGATAGGTACCGGCCATAACAGCCTTAACACCATTGAGCACCCGCTGCACAGAAAAATTGTTGGAAGTATCAATTTTACGGCCCGCAGGCACGGCCACATCCCGATGACGGGTAATCCGATCCAGGGGGATTTGATACTGTTTCACCAGATAACTGACCAATCGGATCAGGGTTTCGTACTGGGCATCTGAATAGGCTTCAGAACCATCCCCCACGTTACAAATTTCAATGCCAATCGAGTAGTTGTTAACGTCACCGACCCCTTGAAACTCGCTACGCCCGGCATGCCATGAGCGCAAATGTTCAGGCACCGACTCCACAATATACCCCGTACGATCAACGGTAAAGTGTGCACTGGCTCCAGCTTTAGGATTGGCAAAAAATCGGCCAGTCTCACGGGCATCCCCAGCCATAGCGGTGTGATGCAGGACAATTGCAGAAATTTTTGCTCCTTCTGGGCGCTCATTAAAATTGGGGGAAGTCATTACCTCGACCGGAGGCTTAGCCACCCGCAAGCCGGTAGATTGGCGTTGAAGCGACGAAGTGTCCACCGGACGCTGTGACAAAAGGGTCGGGGCTTGGCAAGCAGCCAAAACACTCAGCAATAAAGGGGTCAGAATAAAGCGGGTCATGAAGGCTCCTTGGGAAAGAAAAATGAACGGCCAAACGCAAAGCCGCAGCAAGGTTTAGCGCGATAATTCCATCCAGCGATCGTGGGGCATAATATCGCGCAGCGATTTGTAATAACGGTCAGTGGGATAAAAGAAGAAGTTGCTGACACGACTGGTATACAAACAGGCATAATCGCGCACCTGATCCCCAAACCGGGATATTTCATCCCCATCGTGGAACAGAGGCCCCCAAAGCGGATGGTAAGAGCGGCTGAGTTCTTGACGCAAAGCAGCTACCTTTTCCTCTGTTTTGGCGATTTCTTTTTGGCATTTGCGAATGCTTTCTTGCAACTCTTCTTCGGTGCGATGTAATACTTGCAGTTCTGTCGCCGAAAAATTGCTGATGGCGACCTTTAAACTTTCGAGGCTGTGCAGATGGCTAGAGTGAATATGTAATTCGTAGAGCAATTTATCACGGCGATTGGATAAACGCTTCAGACGTTGATGTCTTTCTTCCAACTCTTCCGTTTTGCCCAGTTCATCTTCCAACTCCTGTACAACCAAAACAGTGCGCCAATTGGAATCTTTACCGGAGCGCATAACGTCGCCATAGATATGGTCGCCGACATACATCACTTCATTCCCTTGGGCACCACTCAACTGCTCAAAACGGAGATGGTTGCCACGGCTGTAAATAGTGCCTGGCACAAAGGCATCACCTTCAAACGGCGTTTCTTCATGGGTATCCGGATTGACTACCTGAAAGGGATTCTGCCCTTTAAAGAAGTCGGGTTTGCCAGCACTGACAAAGACCATCTCAAAGTAGTCGCGCCACGACTGATAACCCAAGGTATCCGTTTCAAGCAGATACTCCATGACCAGATCCGTATAAAACCACTCTGAATTGGTCAGCAAAAATAGCCGCTTGCCACTCTGAATAAACTTATCCAAAGTGAGCGGTAAGTGGGGATCCCGGTAGATATAACGGGCCAGATTTCGGGTGATTTCCGATTTGAGGCTGCCATCCCGGTGTATGAGGTCGATACAATAACGAATGTCCTCAAAAACCGTCGTGTAATCTTTAGCCCCCAGATCGCCGGCCTCAAGGCGGTCGATCATACAGGCATACAGGTAAGCTTCCGGCAGAGAAAACAGGGTGTCCACAGAAGCAAAACGCTGCATATCTGACTGATTAATACGGTCGTTGAAATACAGGCTGAGGTCTGCGGGCTGCGTGCCGTGATGAACCCGGCATACCTGCTTAAAACGATTAATTTTTAACAGGTTCCCCTTGCGATGATCAATCAATAAACCACGAATGACATGATCAACATCATAGGGCAGCGTCAAAATATCTTCTGGATAACCTTTAAGACCGACCAGCTTAATCAAGGTTAGGCGAAAGGCCAAGTCCTCGATTTCACGCTTGTTATAAATGGCCAGGGTATAGTCCATATCAAAGCCGATATAGCGAATATGGGCCATACTCAGCGGACGGTTCACGAAGATATCTCGGGTACCATCTACAGAGGTTTCTAACAATTCGGTCAGAAGATGCAGTTTATCCGGTTGTTTGCGAAGAATGTGTTTGAGTGCTTCCACTTGTGCTGCCCTATACGTTGATTATCCCTGTTGCCCCACCAAAAATTCGACGTCACGAATATCACTCTGATAAATTTTCCAGGTCGGTTTTTCATCAGTGGGATATTTATGCAGGGTGTGGATGACAACAACGCGATTATTGAGGAAAGGATTTGCGCCTTTCTTTTGACGGGCAAACTGTGTGACCTTGACTTTGGCCACCCAAGGTTTATTTTTGTCATCCATTTCACGCTGACGGCGGGCCTTGTCAGCAGCGGCTTTATCTTCTTCCGTAATGAAGTCGAGATCTTCAGCAAAAATGTCGACATTTTCAGCGGGTGTTTCGGCCTTATCAGATTTCTTTTCATCCTTAGGGCGCTCTAAAACATCAATCGACTCGATTTTAAAATCGATATTATAATCTTGTAATAGCTGGGTGAGTTGTTTTTCAGTGGCTGCGTATACAGGGGAACGGGAATCAATGGTGCTCATAACTTGGTTTATATCTTGTTTTTGCAGCCCCTTCATATTCTGCTCAACAACTTGTTTCACCGGGTCTGAACAGCCGGTCAACCCCAGAAATAAAGCCAGGTAAAGACAGTAGCGAATACTTTTGGGCATGATCGATTCCTCTTTATTTTGTAATTTCTGATTCCTAAATAACCAGCGGGGATGTTTCCGCTTGAATACGCTGTAGCAGAGCTGCATATTCAGGCGTGGCAATATTATCAGTCCACATTACCAAGGCATCTTGGCGATCCGCTTGGTAATAATTTTTGCGACGCCCCATAATACTAAAACCAAATTTGGCGTAGAGTTCTTGAGCTGCCACATTTGAGTCTTTGACTTCTAAAGTGATCCATTGGATTCCCTTAGTAATACATTGTTCAAGCATATAACAGAGTAGGCGTTGAGCCAAGCGCTGTTTGCGGCAATCTGGAGCGACCCCCACCGAAATAATATGGGCCTCTTCTAAAATTTGCCAGTATCCCAAATAAGCCACAACCCGTGACCCAGCGGTCAAAATAAAGTAGTGGCTATTGGGGTTTTCCAGCTCCCGTTTAAAGTCTGTGGCTGCCCAATGAGCGCCAAAACAGGTCAATTCAAGTTCCCGTAAAGCGGGAATATGAGACTCTTGGGGAATGCTCAGCTGATACTCCACCGCGCTATTACCCGACAATCTGTGCTACATCGCGCTGATAGCGAGGAAGCTCAATCCGAACCAATTGGGTTAGACGCGGATCAAAGAGCGTGACCACATAGGGTTGATAGAGACCAATATCCAAGGGCAAGAGCTTACTCACCTGGCCCCGACGCAGATCGATCTGGCTCACGCTGCCCTCAGCCGTATCAAGCACAAACGCTGAGTTACCGTCAGTAGAAAGCATCAATCCATCAGCATGCTCACTGACTGGAGTACGCAGGACAACGGCTTCCGTTTGGGTATCCACCTGAATCACCTGATGGGCCGAGGCATCCAAGACATACAGGTTGCGGTGATCCGGGGAAAGAGCCGAAGCCACCAGTTGGCCCCCTACTTGCAGGCGCTCGGGCACATTGCTCGGCGCATTGGTTTGGGCATATTCACGCATCAATTGGCCATTGCGCAAATAAAAGCGTTTGCGAGCGGCATGAGAGAGCCAAATACGCTCAGACTGGGCATTGAGACGTGCCCGCAACGGCGTATTAATACGCAGATATAAAGACTCAGGGTCAATACCCGCCAGAATCTGAGAATAACCATCCCAGAGATACACCTGACTGACATCGGCCGCCAACTTCAACGGCTGCTCAGATGTTCCTTTAAAACGGTCATCAATCAGGCGATGGGAAACCGCAAAAAAATCACGGGTACCTGGGGTCAGATCAATCACGGAAATTTGGCCATAACGTTGATGGTAAGCAAACAGACGTTTGCGATCGGGGGCTATTTGTAAAGAGTCGACGGGGAAGTCGACAGGGATAATTCCAAGCGGGCGCATCCCATCGAGATCCAAGACATGGATAAAGTCGGCATTGCGACTCGCCACATAACCCAGTTTCTTAGCTGGCGGTTGGTTGGGACGGGGAACCTGCACCTGTGCTTGTGTGCGAGGGGTAAAAGCGGCACTAAAAGAGCGTCCCGGTTTTAAGGTCTCACTGCCCTGCTCATATTTATAAAACTCAGTGGCCCCATTGCTCATTTCGATAGCAACCCCCAAGGTATCAGCACTTAAGGGCATTAAACGCTTAATTTTTAATGCTTGGGGCGGTAGCGGCAGTTCTTTAGACACAATGCCACTGCGCAAATCGACGAGTTGCAGGGTTCCAGAGGCCAGAGCCAAAGTCTGCCCCTGGGGCATTAAGGCCAAATCCGAGGGGTTCCAGAGGGGAGGCAGGGCCTGTTCCGAAGTGGCGCGCGGCAGTTTTCGTACGACTGTATCGCGCACGGTGTCAATTTCCCAAACGCTGCTGAAATAGCCGCCACACAGCACGTATACACGCTGTGTTTCCGGGCTCGAAAGGAGTTGCACGGCACGCCGCCCAACGGAAATACGGCGAATCTCTTTACCCGTACGCTGATCGGTGACGCTAATCAAGGAGTCAAAGGTGCCCGGCTGAGACACAATTTGATAAGACTTATACAATTGCACAGGTTGATTGGGCACCGAGGTACGTACCGTCACACGCTGAGCACCCGTTGGCCCAGACTGGTATCCCATCTGCTGATACGTAGCCGGGTTGATCACCGCACGATTACCAGGCATGAGTTCGCCCACCACCCGCTTTTCAAAGAGCAGATCAAAGAGCTGGGGATCATAAGCGGCAGCCAGAGCGGGGGAAAAGGCCCCAAAAGACCAGAGAATCAGACCTGTAAGAAGGGAAGAACGCATCATAGGTGGGGATACTTCAGCTTTTTGGTGTGTTTAAGGATTTCGCTCAGTGCCACTGACCGATGAAGCATCCACAATCCAATCGCAGCTACGATTAAGCTTTTCATGAATCCTCGCTAGTCTGGCACAGGTGCGTTGTTAATGAGCCAAGTGGCAAACGTTTCCGATATTTTCCACTCTTTTCCGATGTATTTTCCAGGATATGCTTTGACAAAACCCAAAAATACACCGACATCCTCTTTAGCAACATTTGCCATAATATCATAGATTCTTTGGCCTGCGTATAGGCCGCTGCTGGGGTTGGGAAGTTCAAGGGTAAACTCGGCACACTCGTTGATAGCAATCATGGCATTCGACAGAATAAGATCTTCTTCCATTGCCCCCATCCGTGCTCCTGGCATATTGGGTTTGCGTTTGTAGAGGGGCTTTTTCATATTGTCTGTAAAGACAATATTGAGTTCAATCATGTCGGAAAAATTGGAGCGTTTAGCAGGGGCTACCACCGGAGGAGGAGCCGCTTCGACCATGGGGGTATCGTCGTCATCCACAGCAGACATATCACCACCGGGAGCGCTGGCTGCCGGAGCCCGCCCAGAGCGTGACTGCATCCGTTCATTGATGCGACGGGTCACCGCATTAATAAATAGCAGAGGACCATTGAGCAAACGCAAAAGGCGATTGAGCAAAGGGATCAAAGGGGTTAAGAGAACCACCATAATGTTGCGACCCGCTTGACTGGCATTGGTCAAAAGGCTGCGCAGCGAGCTGTTAAACTCTTCAAATTTGCCTAAGATGTCGTCAATCGACTGATCAACCCGATCGTTATTGGCCGCAACGGGCTCTTTAGACGGTGCTTTTTTCTTGGGTTTAGCTTCTTGAGCAGCGGCTTTTGCAGGTGCAGCAGCCGGGCTGGCCTTAGCCTCTTGCGCTTCATCCTCATTGATACTGAGGGTGCTATCCGACTCACCACGAGCCCGGCGACTCATACTGGAGTAGGAAGAAGCCGCGCGCTGAGAGTTCTTCTCTAAAGACACCAAGCTAAATTGATCAGATCCCTGGCCATTTTGCGAGCCTGCCATGCGCGATTGGGCCCCACATTAGTTAATGGTCTCAAAACCTAGATGTTTTAAGACGTAAGTCGGGAATACACAGTCATCGTTGACACTGATCCCGTAATTCAAGCTTAACATATGAACTGAAGGGAGTCTATGCAGCGGAGCGTAAGCACCAAACTCTCCTTATAAAGACAGGTGCAGCCATCTTACAACCCACCTCGTTTCATATTTTGTGGCCGTAACACTTCCCCACTTTGAGCACACCTATATATATAAGGAGTATCTGTTCAGAACAGAAAAGCTCAACTAAAGATTATGAAGAAGTTAAAAGTAAGGGCTGATTGCAGATTTTTTGCAAATTTTTCCGCTTGTGGATAACCTGTGGAAAACCTGCTTTAAGCTGTGAATTTTATGGGGAGAAAACTGTCTTCCACTCCCCTGTTGTCGTGTGGAAGTCTAGATAGAGTCGGCAAAAGCGCAGTTGCCATGGTGACTTGCCTAGGAAAAAAAACCATCCCATGTGTTCTGAATACCTGTGGATAACCTGTGGATAAGTCTGGAATATTTGTGGAAAATGTGTGGAAAGTAACAGACCCACTCGTCAGGATCCCTTCGACATGATCCACTGCACAGATTGCTGTGGGAGTTCCCGAAAGGGTCCTCGATGGGAGAGGATGGATCCAGGGATCATCCCTCTCGACGATCCACTCCTGGTTGCTCGACAGTCGAGAGCTGATCGAGGGATCATATTGCCCGATTGCACAGGCGACGTCAAGGCAAAACGTCGGCTCAGACATTCCCCTTGAGATCATTACAGAACAACAGTCTTTAAGGTCTATCCATGACGGGAATGTCCAGTGGGGATCGTCCCTTGCCAAAGATCCGATTGGAGACTCCCCGTTGGGCGGTGGATCATCTCTACATTCGGCAGGGATCAGCTGGGATCTGTCGGCTCGATCACAAAGCGGATCTTTTCCCCGGACGTGCGACTTATGCACAGCCCCCGAATAGTGTCCTGCTTTTCCACAGGATCGGGATCCCCAACTAGACATCAAGGGGAAGTAGAAAAGGTCTGAAAGCGTCTGCTTGTCACAAAAGTAGACTATTAAGATTTATTTCGATTTATGTACTTTTATAAACAAGCCTGTGGATAACTCCGAGATCTCTGGGGAATCTTTCTGGGGATGAGCTGTGCATAACTCCATTCGTCCCCTGAGTTATCCTGCTTCTCCACAGTTTATCCACAGGTTCTTCCACAGGCTTAAATATTCATGAATACTGGCTTTCAGGCTCATTTAATGACTTATCCACAGACTCTACTATATCTGTTTATATAAATTTCTTAATGTAGATAGAATCTTCAAGAGAAAGACCCTTTCGGTTGTTTTACATTTGCGAATCCAGTGTGTTAGCTTGTAAATGCATCTTGCATGGAGCATTCGACAAAAGCACACATCATGAAAATCACCTGTTTGACGGAAAACCTCAAAAAGACTTTACAAGCTGTGCAGCGTGCAGTCGCCAGCAAGGGAGTCTTACCTGTATTAAGTAACGTTCTGTTCGTTACCGATGAAGCCTCTGAAGGGGCTCTTAAAATTGTGGGTACTGACTTAGAAATTGGCATTGAAGGTTTGGTTGAGGCCAATGCAAGCGCTTCGGTTCGTATCACCTTACCCGCTCGGAAACTATTTGAAATTGTGAATAAGTTTCCCAATGACAAGATCCATTTTGCTTTTAAAGAGAACGGCTCTGTGGATTTATTGGGTGAAAAGCTGAGTTTTAACCTCAATACGCTCCCCGCCACCGATTTCCCCAAACTGCCACAAATGAATCCTGAACGCCGTACCGAACTGGGTTTGCAAGAGTTTTGCCAAGCGATCCGTCAAACAACCTTTGCCACGGCTGGGGATTCAGCCAAAACGATCTTGACGGGTGTGAGCTTAAGTGTCAAAGGCAATCAGTTGCGCTTGGCTGCCACCGACGGATATCGTTTGGCGGTTCGCAATATTCCACTGCCTACAGAAATGAATGCTGTCGACGTGATCATTCCGCGCAGAACTTTAATTGAGCTTGAGCGCCTGCTCAAACAAGATGCCCAAGAGACCTTTTTTATGGCGACCTCTGAAAACAGCCATATTCTCTTTGAGTCGGCGGGAAAAGTCTTAACCTCACGCCTGATTGAAGGCAAATACCCCGACTATAATAAAATTCTGCCCAAGCAGTTTGAACGCAAGGTGTGGATCGATACTCGGGCTTTCTTAGAAGCCGTGGAACGGGTGGCTATTATGGCCTCTGAACAAACGCACGTGGTCTCTTTTGATATTCAGCCTGGTGAAATGACGATTTCAGCGGGTGCTGAACAAGGGCAAGCCCGGGAAACCTTAGAGATTAAATGTGAAGGTGAACCGCTCTCGATCAGCTTTAATGCCAACTACCTCATTGATGTCTTGCGTATCTTTGCAGAGGATTCGCCCCATTTGTTGTTACAAATGAACAGTGAGATTCAACCGGTGGTGGCCAAGTCACCTGACAGTGATGATTATGTGTGTATGCTGATGCCAATTAAGCCCTAATGTGCGCATTCACAGCCTGTCCCTTTGCAACTACCGCAACTATGGGCAGCTGGATCTCAATTTTGGAGATGCCGCCCAGATTGCCCTCATTGGTCTGAATGCTCAAGGCAAGACCAATCTTTTAGAGGCGATTTATGCCCTTGCCTTTGCCAGCTCTCCCCGTACACGTCATATTGACGAACTGGTGCGTTGGGGAGCTTCCCATGCCTTGATTCAAGGGCAGTGTGAAAGCCGCTTAGGCCCGTTACATCTCGAATTGCGTTTAACGGCTGAAGGTAAGCGCAGCGCGCGTGTCAACCATCAGATACGGCGACGTTTGGGCGATTATGTCGGGCATCTCAAGCTGGTGTTTTTTTCCGGGCGAGATTTGTACATGTTAACAGGTTCTCCCCAGGAGCGACGCCAGTTCCTGGATCTGCTTTTGATCCAGATTTATCCCGCTTATTATTTTAGTTTACAAACCTATCAACGCCTCTTAAAACAGCGCAATGCGCTTTTAAAACAACTGAAGCTTGATCAGAGTGGCAGCTCACAATTATTTGAGCAGTTGGGCCTTTGGGAGTTACAATTAAGCCAGTACGGGGCCAGCATTATTACGCGGCGGCGGCAGTTATTAAAAGCACTGACGCCTTATGTCGCTCAGGCACACGCGCGGATTTCACACTTGAAAGAGAGTATCCACTTGCAATATGTGTCGGCAATTCCAGGCATTGAGGGGGCTTCTCAAGCCGAAGTACAACTCGCTTTGTATGAACTTTTATCTCAGCACCGCACCCAAGATATTGTGAGGGTGCAAACCTCTTATGGCCCTCACCGTGACGATTTACGCATCTTTTTAGAGGGCAAAGAGCTCAAGTCATTTGGTTCTCAAGGACAATTGCGCTCTGCTGCTTTGGCAATGAAAATGGCCGAAGTTCTCTATCTTCAGGGGATTTTTCAGGATGCTCCCCTGTTGCTTTTGGATGACGTTTTTTCGGAGCTTGACCCGCAGCGTCAGCAAGCCACCATTGAAATGATTCGGGGGCCAGAGGTTCAGACCTTATTGACCACGACACACTTAGATGGCCCTGTGCAGCAGCTTTTTGATCGACAGGGGAAAATTTACCATATACAAGCTGGGCAGGTACATGTGGGATGAAGCGGCTCAACTCTTCACTTCCCGCATTTCTTAAAAAATACGCCCTTAAAGAGGGCAGCTTATTGGGGCAAATTCAAGCGGTGTGGCCAAGCATTGTCGGCGACTATTTGGCGACACAGCTACAACCGATTCAATTTCAACAGGGAATTTTGCTCTGTTATTCACCTTCCTCGGCTCTCATGCAAGAGGTGACCTATCTTGAGGGCCAGATTCTGACCAAGCTCAAAACATACCCGTGGGCCAGAGAAATTCGCGCTCTGCGCTTAACCGTACAGGCCCCAGTCCCTGTGGCACAACAGCAACAAGGGCAAGAGCGGATGCGTGATGCGCTGACGGAGCGCAGTAAATCCTTTCACCTTGAGGCAAAACCTGTGCGCGTGAGCTTGCGTACGGAACAGGCGATGCAGGCTGCGGTTCAAGTGATTGGTGACAACGAAGCCCAAAAGCGTGTATTGCGGTTTTTTCGCGCCGTCGAGAAACGGAGGCAAACTCTGTTAGCAAATGATTGGAAGGCTTGCCCGGTATGTGGTAACCTGACCGAGCCAGGGATGCGGTGTTTGCAATGCCAGAAAAAATCTCTGTAGAATGAGATGATGGACAATCTCCTCAAAGCTTACGAAGAACTTGCTGACTTAATCTCGCTGACGGATGTCAAAGTTTCATCCGAGCTTCAAGATATTTTTGACATGTTTGCTGTACGCTTGCAGCGTATTTTTGATGTCCATGCCATCGGGCTTTTTTTATACGAGCCTGAATCCCCCCAACCTTTTCAGGGTTCCACCAATCTGGCTTTTGACCAGTATGTCAAAGACCCTGAGTTTGCTCGGCAGGTAGAAGAAGTTTATGCCTGGGTTTTAGAACGGGGCAGCAATGTATTTTTTCCTTCGGAAATTGAGCCCGGTCTTAACGACCTTTATATTCCTCTGAGCGTGTTTGAAAGCAAGCTGGGTATTTTGCACATTATTACCCCCACCGATCCGCTCAATATTTCGCGCCATCAAAACATTGTCTTAACCATTTTTGCGGCCCAGATCTCGAAATCGTTGCAGTATCTCAAGGCCATTCGTCAGGAAAAAGAAGCCTATGAGCAACAGCTCCAGCAAGAAAAAATTAACTCCTTGGGTTTTATTTTGGCTGGGGTGATCCATGAAATCAACTCCCCCTTGACGTCCATCGCTGGTTATAACGATTTGGTGCTCCAGCAAGCTGCACAGTTGTCCCCAGATTTGGCTGAGGTGCAAAAGGTGACAGAGTTTGGGCAAATGATTGCCCGTGAAACGGTGCGAGCTTTGGGTATTGTCAAAAGCTTGCTGCGCTTTGTACGCAAACAGGAGAGCCATGAATTTGAGCTTCTGAGCCCCAATGCTGTGATTACGGGGGCGCTTGAATTATTGCAGTACGAATTTAAAATGAACCAAATTGAGATTGTCACCGATTTAGTGGCCGATATTCCCTGGGTCATGGGGGATGCTGTGCAACTGCAGCAGGTGTTTTTTAACGTCCTCTCGAATGGGGGGCAAGCACTCAACAGTTTTATGGAGCAACAGGCGGAGCCTGTTCCCAAACGTATGGAAGTGCGCACTTGGTTTGATAGCAAACAGGTGTGTTTCTCGATTCGCGACAATGGGGGGGGGATTTCCCCGGAAAACCTCAAAAAGATCTTTGACCCCTTTTTTACCACCAAAGGGATTGGTAAAGGGACGGGTTTGGGTTTGAGCCTGTGTTTTAAGATTATGAATGAGCATGGGGGGAAAATTTGGGCCGAGAATCATGCCCAAGGAGGGGCGATCTTCTATTTCAATCTTCCTTATGATGTGGCTCAACAACGCAAACGCACACCGGATGTGATCGCACCTGTGCTTGAAGCCCTGCCCCCTAAAGCGGTAAAAGCTGAACCATCTGCCAAGGGGCCCCACATCCTGGTGATTGATGATGAGTCGACTATTCTCAGCCTGATTGATACCGTTCTGTCGATGATGAACTATCAACTGACGTTGGTATCTTCAGGGCAAGAGGCCTGTGCCCAAATCCGGGAGCGTTCTTTTGACCTCATTTTGGCAGATATGCACTTACAAGACATTAATGGTGAAGAGCTCTTCGCCTTTATTCAGACCCATCGCCCGGAGGCTGTTGCCTCGCTGATTTTCCTCACGGGGGCTTCCGGGGATAAACATATTGCCGAGTTTTTGGCGCAGTACGGTTTAAAGTGTTTGTATAAACCTTTTTACCCAAAAGATATTTTGGCTACAGTGCAGCAGGCACTTGCCCGTTAATGGAGGTTGGTATGACTCGTTTTCAGTTAGATATAGATGCCTTGCCTACGCTCCCTGTTATTGCCCGACAGGTGCTTGAGCATATGAATAATCCTGACTCTTCGATTAAAGACATTGCCTCCGTTGTCTCAAAAGATCAGTCGATGTCAACCCGGATTTTGCAGTTGGTCAATTCGGCTTTTTATGGTTTTCCCAAGCGCATTGGGACTATCAGCCATGCGATCAGTATCTTGGGTTTTGAAACGGTGAAGAGTCTGATTTTAGGGGTCTCCGTGATTGATACCTTTAAGGTGCGAGAGTTCGATATGCTCAACTTTTGGCGGCATTCGATTGAAACGGCGGCGCTATGTTCTCATATTGCCGGTAAGGTGCGTTATGTACGTACTGATGAGGCCTTTACAATTGGTTTAATTCACGATGTGGGCAAGCTGGTGTTTATGCTCAAAGTGCCCGAAGAGTATAAGTTATTGCTTGAAAAGCACCAGCAGCAAGGGGGCGAAATGTGGGTCTTAGAGCGGGAGGCTTTTGATCTTGATCATGCCCAGGTGGGGGCTCAGATTGCCCAGCTCTGGAATTTCCCTCTGCCGTTTATTAATGCTATGGAAGAACACCATTTGGTCAGCAGTGCCGAAGCTGAGACTGGCTCACTGAAACAAATTGTTTATGTGAGCAATGTGTTGACCAATTTGACCGAAGAGAACCAAGAGCAATCCCCTGACATTTCTCAGGCCCTCCAGGCTATGGGCCTCAATGAAGAGGAACTGCTCGATTTTCTTGACAATAGCTATGAAGAAGTCAACGACTTTTTGAACGTTCTGTCTTCCTGATGCACAGTCTGATTTCAGTGGCCCACACGATTCAAGCCTGGGGGGTGACCTGCCATGCCGTAGGAGGAGTCGTGCGGGAGCGGTTTTTTGGGCGGATTGCGGAAGATATGGATGTGGTCGTTCCAGTTCCGGCACTCAAATTGACAAAAGAGCTCGCGCGGCATTTGCGTTGGGCTTTTGTCCCTTTAGATACCGAACGCGATATTGGGCGTTTAGCGGCTCCCAATGGCTTGACCGTTGACATTGCCCGGTATACGCACCCTACTTTGGATGCCGATTTACGGCAGCGTGATTTGACGATCAATGCCATGGCCGTGCCGCTGGGAGAAGCCCTCTTAGATTTGAATATTCCCTTTGCGGAGCTGGATGTGGTCGATCCCTGTGGCGGCGTTGCGGATCTCCACAAGCGCCTGATTCGGGGGATTTCCAAAGCCAATTTTGCGGCGGATCCCCTGCGCCTATTGCGGGTGTTTCGGTTTATGGCGCGCTTGGAGTTCACCCCAACGCCGGAGACCTTGGCCTGGGTTTCCGAGTTATCCCCATCTATTCAACAGGTGGCCCAGGAGCGTGTCATTTATGAGCTGGAATTGCTGCTCGATCGTCCCCATGCGGCTCCGGCGATGGTGGCTGCTTATCACAGCCAATTGTTATCCCAACTTTTCCCCCCCCTTTCCCCAGGTTTTCCCCAGGCTGTGTTTTCTGCCCTAGAACGGATGGAGTCTTTCCTTCCGGGTCTCAGCTCTCCTTTTCAGGTTTATCTTGACGAGGTGTTGTCGGGCAAACGCACACGCCGAGCCTTGCTCAAACTCGCTCTGTTATTAGATGCCTGTCACGACCTCAGGGATTGTCGTGGCTGGGGAAGCACCATGCGTTTGGGCAATCGGGATGCACTGATGCTTGAGCGGGTACGTATGGGGGCCGATTTGATCCGTCAATGGGGAGAACAATTGCCCGCGCCCCGTGTTCTTTACCATGTGTTTCAAGATTTGCAGGAAGATGTTCTCGGGGCAATCTTATTGGTTCAGGCGCGTATGTCAAAGCTCTCGGAATCGGAGCAAAAGATCTGTGGCTGGTTACAAGCTGCCTGGTTAACTCCAGAGCATCCTGTGGCCCACCCCCCTGCATTGCTCGATGGACAACTTCTCATGGCGGAATTGGGCCTTACTCCAGGCCCACAAATTGGCAAACTGCTGGTGGCCATTAAAGAGGCCCAGGCTGAACAACTTGTTCAAACCCGGGCCGAAGCTTTAGCTTATGCGACGCGCTTACTTGCGGATAATCGCCAATAAGTCATCCCGCAATTTTTCCATAGCGGCCTGACTGTCCGCTTCACAGTTGAGGCGCAATAAAGGTTCGGTATTACTTTTGCGCATATTCAGCCACCAGGTATCACCAATAATCGACATGCCGTCGATTTCGGCCACCTGACCGAGAGGGGCGTATTTGGCGCGAATTTCTGCAATCACCGCATCTGCATCTTCCACTTCAGAGTTGATTTCACCGCTGATGAAATAGTGGTTGCGTTCGGCCATGACCTCTGACAGAGGCACTCCGGCTTGGGTCACCATTTCAGCCGTCAGAAAGACCGGGATCGAGGAGTTATCCGCGTACATTTCATCGGTGAACTTAAAATAAAAGTGTCCACTTACTTCCCCGCCCATGATCGCACCGGGCGTTTCTTTCATTTTAGACTTCATGAAAGCGTGGCCCACTTTCCACATAAAGTCTTTGCCCCCGGCTTCTTCAATCGCTTTTTTGACAAAGCCGCTGCAGCGCACATCATAAAAAATGGTGCTGCCGGGGTGTTTTTTTAAGAGGTGGCGGCCCAGAGCGCCGGTCATAAAGTCGTTGTCGACAAAGTTGCCGTTATTGTCGACAAAGAAGGCCCGGTCGCTGTCACCGTCAAAACCGACGCCAAAGTCAGCGCCCGTTTCTTTGACCTTGGCGATCAGGTCGAGGCGGTTTTCTTCCACCAGCGGATTGGCTTCGTGGTTGGGGAAAGAACCATCCGGCTCAAAGAACATCGGGATCACTTCAATCGGGGTATTGGCAAACATTTTGGGGGCCACCAGGCCTGCCATGCCGTTGCCCGCATCCATGACGACACGTAAGGGTTTCAGATTGGCCACATCGACCCAGGAGTGCACAAATTTGACGTATTCATCAAGAATGCCTTCGCGCGTAAAAATTTGGCCTTGGCGATCCGCAGGCGCAAATTCACCGCTGTGGAAAATCTGTTCAATGTCTTTGATGCCGCTTTCACCGCCAATGGGAATGGCGTGGGCGCGTACCATTTTGAGGCCGTTGTATTGACCGGGGTTGTGGGAGGCGGTGATCATGATCCCGGCTTCCGCTTGCAGGTGCTCCACAGCAAAATAGAACATGTCAGTGGTGGACATGCCAATGTCTAAAATATCGGCGCCTTGTTCGGTGATGCCTTTGGCCAGCGCTTCAAAAATTTTCGGGCTGGAGGTACGCATATCGCGTCCCACGGCCACATTCTTGACGCCTAAAAAGGTCACAAAAGCTTTACCTACTTTGTAAGCCACCTCTTCATTGATTTCGGACGGATACAGGCCGCGGATATCGTAGGCCTTAAAAATGGTGCCCATAAGGGTCTCCTTTCACGCTTGCAAATCTTAAAATGGCTCCTGAGGGCTTAGCCCCCAAGAGCTGGGGACTAACCTTGGAGTGCTTCAACGATCGGAATACAGCGGTCGCAGAGGGTCGGATGTACAGCATGGCTGCCCACACTGGGGAACACCCCCCAGCAGCGTTCACATTTATTCCCTGTAGCCACTTGCACAGAAGCTCCTAAGCCCTCTCCTTGTAAGGGCTGTTCACTGATGCTGAGGTCTGAAACCATCAGCACCTGTCGGAATAACTCTTGGTGGGTAGAGAGATAAGCGCGCAGCTCGGCGTCCGGGTGGTAAATAGTGGCGGCGGCCTCTTGGGAGCGGCCAATTTCTTTCCGCGTCCGAGCCCCTTCCAGCTCGGTGTTGAGCACGTCACGAAGCTTCAAGATCTCTTCCCAGCGGGTGGCCAAAC
>DLGM01000312.1:10826-32763 GCA_002482705.1 Cyanobacteria bacterium UBA7694 | reverse complement strand
AGGCTTCATCCATAACCGTAGGAAAACTGCCCAATAAAGCGCTTTCCGGCATCTGTGCCCGCAGGGCTTCGGGCATACTTTGGATTGCATCTTCCGCCAAGTGGCTCAAGACCGGGGTCACCATGCCAATCAGGCCTTGTAATACTTCCCATAACACGGTTTGCACCGAGCGGCGCAAGGGCGAGTTGGGGTGCTCAATATAGAGAATGTCCTTGACCACGGCAAAATAGATATTGCTCAGGTCGATGACGCAGTAATTTTGCACCAGCTGATAAAAGCGGTAGAAGGCATATTGGTCAAAGCTCTTGCGGACCTGGCCCACCACATCTTGTAATTTGTGCAGGGCATACCGATCCAGCTCGCTCAAGTCAGTGTAGGCCAGCCGATCCGTGGCCGGGTTAAAGTCGTACAGGTTGCTCAAGATGAAGCGCAGGGTATTACGAATCTTTTTGTAAACTTCCGCCAGTTGTTTGAGAATGTCATAAGAGACTTTGACATCACTGGAATAATCGGTAGAGGCAACCCACAGACGCAGCACATCGGCTCCCACGTCTTGGATTACTTTGGCGGGTTCAACGGTATTTCCCTGCGACTTGCTCATTTTGCGCCCTTGGCCGTCAAGCACAAAACCATGGGTTAAGACGGTACGGTAGGGGGCCGTGCCATGGGCGGCAACGGCGGTTAGCAGCGAGGATTGGAACCAGCCCCGGTGTTGGTCAGAACCCTCTAGGTAAAGATCTGCTGGGTATTGTAATTCCGGATAGGTACCCAAGACCCCCGCATGACTGGTACCCGAATCGAACCATACATCCATGATGTCAGTTTCTTTATCAAATTCTTGGGTTTCAGACAGGGGCGAGGTGAATCCCTCTGGTAGCAAATCTTTGGCTTCTCCTGTCCACCAGACATTGCTGCCTTCTTTTTCAACCAGGTCAGCCACGTGTGAAATCAAGGTTTTATCAAGTAAAGTGGCTCCAGTGTCACGGCAATAAAAAGCAGGAATGGGAACCCCCCAAACTCTTTGTCTACTGATACACCAATCGGTGCGATCACTAATCATATTGCGGATGCGTTCTTTTCCGCTGGCAGGTATCCACTGGACGTTGTCTACTTCTTGTAACGCTGCTGCACGGAAGCCATCCACGGAGGCAAACCACTGTTTGGTGGCCCGGTAGATGAGCGGGGTTTTGGTTCGCCAACAGTGTGGATAACTGTGTTGGAACAAGCTGTGATGAAGCAGTGCCCCTTTTTCTTGTAACAGGCCAATAATGACTTCATTGGCCTTGGCATAAAACTGCCCTTCAAAACCAGGGGCTTCAGCGGTAAAGATGCCCTTTTCATCTACCGGGGACAGGACTCCGAGCTTGTATTTTTCCCCCACCATAAAGTCTTCCATGCCGTGGCCAGGAGCGGTATGAACACAGCCCGTACCTGCTTCAGAAGTGACATGGTTGCCCAGAATCACCAGGGAGGTGCGATCATAAAAGGGATGTTGGCACAACCAGCGTTCTAGGGTGTGGCCTTTTTGCTGATGCAGGACACCTCGGTTGACAATCCCTGTGGCACTCAGGAAAGATTCTTTGAGCTTTTCCCCCACCACCAACACTTCATCTTGGTCGGTGGCGATAAAGTCATAATCAAAGTCGGGGTTGAGGGCAATACCTAAGTTGGCGGGCAAGGTCCAAGGGGTCGTGGTCCAAATGACAAAAGAGACATTTTTGTCTTGGAGGGCAACTGGGAGTTTTTGTTTCTCGCTGTCCAAGAGGGCAAATTTGACATAGATGCTGTGGGAGGTGTGGTCTTGGTATTCCACTTCCGCTTCCGCCAAAGCCGTTTGGGCGCCAATGCTCCAATAGACGGGTTTGAGGCCTTTGTAGATATACCCCTTATCGACCATTTCGGCAAAAATCCGCAGCTGTGCGGCTTCATAGGTGGGGTTCATGGTCAAGTAGGGTTTATCCCAGTTGCCCATCAGCCCAAGGCGATAAAAGTTGTCACTTTGCCCTTTGAGGTTTTCAAGGGCAAAGGCTTTGCTCGCTTCGCGGACTTCTAAAGGGCTTTGTTCACCGGGCTTTTTTTTCTGGTTTTTGAGCACTTCATGTTCAATCGGCAAACCGTGGCAGTCATACCCAAAAATCAGCGGGGCAGGGCGGTTGTTCAGGGTTTGGTATTTCACAACAATGTCTTTGAGGACCCGGTTGAGGGCATGCCCCATGTGAATTTTGCCTGAACTGAGGTAAGGAGGCCCATCATGCAGAATAAAGGGAGGGCCGCTGCGCTGGGCCAGGTTTTTTTCATAGATGCGCTGAGTTTTCCAGAAGTTCTGGATTTCCGGCTCACGCGTGCCGGAGTTGGCGCGCATTGAAAAAGCCGTTTGCGGGAGATTCAGCGTTGATTTATAGTCCATGGTGCTTCGATTCCTTGCAGTGCGGTAAATCTGATACCTATCAATCTTAGCATTTTGCGGGCTTTTTCACCGCTGAGAAGTGGTGAAAATGCGACAAATCGCTTTCATCGCAATACAAAAGCTGGCCTTATCAACAACTTTTTAGACCCTCAAATAAGAGTTATCCACAGATATTCACAGTCAAAAGGCAGTTATCCACAGACTTATCCACAGGCTGGTTATTTTACCAGCAAGGTATACAGGCGATTGCGCGCTTGTCCACTTTCAGCAACCAGTTGGCGCAAAGCCTCTTTGCTGTGTAAGCCTTCATCCAGGAGCGTCTGATATCGGGTCTGAAGACGTTCGTCACTCCAAGGGCTGTCACCGGCAGCTGGTTCGGGGTTACCTGCAATCACCAGAGTGAGTTCGCCGCGAATTTCCTCTTGCTGCGCCCAAGTGAGCAATTCTGCCAGGGTAGCATGACGGTATTCTTCGTACTTTTTGGTCAGCTCACGGCATAAACACGCGCTGCGATTGCCCAAGACCGCTAACAGATCTTCCAGCGCTTTTTCGATGCGATGGGGGGCTTCAAAACATACCAAAGGATCGGGAAAGTGTTGATAACGTTGCAGATAAGCACGACGTTCTTTGTTTTGACGGGGTAAAAAGCCAATAAAGGCAAATTGTGTTGACAATAGGCCAGAGCCTATCAAGGCTGTTAAAACGGCGGATGCGCCTGGTATTACGGTCACCCCAATTCCTTGGGCGCGGGCTTGGCTAACCAGCCCTGATCCCGGGTCAGAGACCAAAGGTGATCCCGCATCACTGACCAAGGCAATCTGTTTACCTGTTTGTAATTGAGCCAAAACCCGCTCCGCTGCTTGGTACTCATTATGAGCATGGTAGGGCTGCATGGGGGTTGTGATTTCGTAGTGGTTGAGGAGCTTAATCGTGTGACGGGTATCTTCTGCCAGAATCAGATCGACGCTGCGCAGGGTGTCAAGAGCCCGCAGGGTGATGTCTTTAAGGTTGCCAATTGGTGTGGCACACAAGTAAAGCATCCCGCTCATGGCAGGATTAACATGGCATCACCAAAGCTGAAGAAGCGGTAACGTTCAGCAATGGCTTGGGTGTATAAATTCATCAGGGGTTCCCGGCCAATTAAAGTTGAAACCAGCATTAACAGGCTTGATTTGGGCAGGTGAAAGTTAGTGATCAGGCCGTCAATGCTGCCCAGGGTCTGTCCTGGGTAAACAAACAGCTTGGTTTCACCGCGCTCTGCTTGAAACTGGCCGTGTTTACGCCAAATGGTTTCGAGGGTTCGGGTGGCAGTGGTACCTACGGCAATAATCCGCTTCCCCTCGGCACGCTGGGCATTGAGGCGCTCAGCAGTCTCCGCCTCCATTTCATAGTGTTCGCTGTGAAGTTCGTGGGCGGTAATATTTTCCGTGCGCACGGGGCTAAAAGTGCCCATACCCACATGCAGGGTAAGGCTGACACTGTCGATACCTTGGCTTTTGAGCTGTGTAAATAAATCAGCGGTGAAGTGTAAACCCGCTGTGGGGGCTGCGACTGAGCCCGTATGCTGGCTGAAGACGGTTTGGTAGCGTTCAGCGGCTGTATCCCGCGCGGTAATATAAGGCGGATAAGGGATTTCGCCATGGCGCTCTAACCAGTCACTAAAATGATTTTCCGCTACTCCGCTAAAGACCATATGGACGTGGCCGCCTTCGGCGACTTCCCGGATTTCAGCCGTGACATCTTCGGGAAAAGAGAACACCATACCGGGGCGCATCCGTTTGGTGTTTTTGCCAATGGCCCNNCCAAGCCAAACCCGCCATGGGGCGGCTGAGTAAAAACTGGAAGCGCGTTCCCGTTTCGGCTTTGACCCCAAATAAGCGTGCTGGGAACACGCGGGTATTGTTCAAGACCAACAGATCACCGGGTTCTAAAAGACTGGGCAAATCATAAAACCAGTGATGGGTTATTTGCTGTTGAGAGCGCTTATATGTCAGTAAGCGCGAGTGGTCGCGGCGATCGGCGGGATATTGTGCGATCAGCTCTTCTGGGAGGATGTAGTCATAAGCAGATAGCAACAGGTCGTTTGCAGACATCAATCGTTTTCCTGAGAATTTAGGCTCTAGTATCCCATAGGCGGAGGTTGTCAGAACAGCAGAAGGAGGCCTCCGAGGGGGGGGTATACAATGCGCCTGGGCGGATAGGGCTGACGGTTAGGGCGTTTGGGCCAGGCGCATGGCTGACTTATTTAAGCGCTCAAGGGATGCACCACGATAATAATGGCCGAGAATATCGCGGTAGTTGTGACCGCGCATAGCCATGCCACGGGCTCCCCATTGTGACATCCCTAAACCATGGCCCCAGCCGCGCCCGGCAATTTGGAAACTGCGGGGGATGTTTTGGCTGTCTGGGGCATCTTGCAGATCGCCTTGGGGGCTGATACTGCCCACATTAAAAAAGGTGCTATTGAGGCCCAGAGCAGTACGCATTTTGGCTCCATCCAACTGTTTGGTGCCTTGGGTGCCCACAATGCGTAAGGTTTTGACCCGGCCGCCAACACTGCGTTGGCTTGTCTGTAAGGCCAAAACGTCTCCCACTTGTATGCCCATCTTAGCTAGCGCGGTTTTCATTTCCGGCTGACTGAATTCGCTGTACCAAGTGAACTTAGGTGAATCATGGTCATAATCGGCCACTGACTGTAGGTAGGCAAAAGGGGCCCAGAGGGAAGATCCGGCTTCTGTTTGGCCTCCGGATGTGGAATGATAATAAGCGTGGATGGGTTTATTGTTGTGGGTTAAGATTTCACCCGCAGTGGTGCTGACGGCCTGATTGCTTTGAAATGTTTCACCCTTGACGCCCTGATAAACTTGGCTGCTCGTGGTAGCTACCAAATCATACCCTTTTTTACGGTGGGCTCCCAAGTGGCTGATGGTATAAGTGCGGGCTGCAACAGCCTGCGATTTAAGCGCTTCAATGGGCCATGAAGCGGGCATTTCGGAAGGGATCACGCCAAACAGATATTTTTCGAGCGGGACTTCGTTTACTACCGCCAAACTTTGGGTAGTGGCTGGGTAGACATCCAGACCACCGCGATACCATTTTCCTTGGGCGCTGACGAGCGTTTCTTGATCTTCGGGCATGAGCTGAACCCGTTTAAACGTTTGTGGGGGAATGGGGCCAGAAACGCGCACTTGGCCGCCAACCATTTCGAGCTTGAGGGGAACAGAGGGGGAAAGAGTGGCGAGAGTTTGCCAACCCAGCGGGGTTTCTACTTTGATGGGCGACATTTTTGAAACGGTGACAGTGGCTACTTTGACGCTTTCGGCAATACCGATACGAATCGCTAGGTCATCTTCTGCGAGGGCTGCAGCTCCCCCAAAACTTAAAAATAGGGCGATCGCTGCGCAACAGGTGACATTTTTCATCCGGTGTCTGACCTCATTGGGTTTGGGCATAGCTGGCAGGAAACCAGCTTTTAACATTCCAACAATGCAAAAGCATTCTGTCGATTCTACTATATTTCACCGCTCCTTGCCAACAGGTGTTATATTGTTCTCGTCTGGAGCCTTTGGCGAAGTGAGCCCCAATCCTGAATACCCCTGTTTTTCAGGGTAGAGAAGACCGGGTCATTTGCTGAATCAGATTAAATGCATACTTGATAACATTCAAATATTAATTTGTTATAATTAGTTTAGATGTGGTTGTATTCTCTAAATATTATGGGTTGTGTATAACATGATGTCTCCTCATCAGCGCCTCTGGGTGTTATTGGCTCCGGAAAAAATGGTGTTGGGAGTTGTTATTGCCTATTCGATGGGGATGGGCTTACTCTCATTGGTGGTTCCGGTAGCTGTTCAATCTTTGGTTAATACGGTAGCCTTTGGTACGCTCTTACAACCACTGGTCATTTTAACCATCTTGGTGTTTTTAGCCCTGGGTTTTTTGGCCTGGATGCGCTCTTTGCGTTTAGCCGTTGTTGAACTATTACAACAGCGGCTGTTTGTACGTACCGCTGCTGATGTTTCGGAGCGTATGCTGGACACGGATCCTGCGATTCTTGAGCAACATAATGGCCCTGAGTTGGTCAATCGTTTTTTTGATGTCGTCACGATTCAAAAGAGTGCTTCGTTTTTGTTGTTGGATGGATTGGCTGTGCTCTTGCAAACCTTTATTGGCATGCTGTTATTGGCCTTTTACCATCCCTTCTTACTGGTTTTTGATTTTGTGCTTTTGTTGTGCATCGCCTTCATTTTGTGGGGCTTAGGCTTTCGGGCTGAACCTACCAGCATTTACGAGTCAAAGCTGAAATACAAAATAGTGGCTTGGATGGAAGAGGTTGCGCGTCAACCGCGCTTGTTCCATCATCACACCGCTTCTGATTATGCTGTTGCGCGCTTGGACAAACTCCTGAATGGTTATATTGATGCGCGGCGCAAACATTTCCGCATTGTGTTCCGTCAAAATGTAGGGGCTTTTTTATTACAGGCTGTAGCCAGTGCTGCGCTTTTGGGGATTGGCGGATGGTTGGTCATTCGTCAGCAGTTGTCGATAGGGCAATTGGTTGCGGCAGAACTGGTGGTTGCCAGTGTGGTCGATGGCTTTTCAAAGTTTGGTAAACACCTTGAAACCTATTATGACTTATTGGCTGGGGTTGATAAATTGGGGCAAATTTATGACTTGCCTGTGCAGCATGGGGGGCGTCTCATGATTCCTGAACGGCATACCGGTGGTTTCTCTTTGGCACTCCCCACTGCTTCGGGCCGTTTGTCAGTTTCATCGGGCTCTCACCTTGCCATTTTGGGAGCACAAGGTGTTTCTGCCGAACGCGTGAGTGCCTGGTTAACCGGTACAACCCCAGGCCCTGTTGAGCTCGAATTAGAAGGGGTGCCACCTCACCACTATGACCCCAATTATTTGCAACGGCACATTATTATCCTGCGGCGTTTGTACACTATCTCCGGGAGCTTATGGGACAATCTCACCCTTGGGCATCCCCACGATATTCTTGATGTGCGTAAAATTCTTGAGGATGTAGGGCTTTGGCCGCGGATCCAAGCCTTACCCGAAGGCTTTGACACCCCTCTGAGTAATACCGGTTATCCCCTCAGTCTTGATGAGGTTCGGCGTCTTTTGGTTGCTCGTTCCCTTTTATTGGCGCCTAAGCTGCTGATTTTAGATGGGGTTTTGGACGCCCTTGAGATTCAACCCAATGGACCGCTTTTAAAGACTTTACATACCTATGCCGAGGGCACCACGATTTTGGTGTTGACCAATCGGCGTGAACTACTGAAAGGCTGGGACTATACGCTTACTTGGAATGAGCAGGGATTATTGCAAGAGGTGTCAGCATGAGTCGTTTTGATACGCTTTCAGTAGCGCGGCGGGTCAAAGCATCCCGAACGATGCAAACATTGGTGTTTGTATGGGGCACGTTATTGGCTGCTGTGGTGATCACTCTGATCGTCACACCTTGGCAGCAAAATGTGATGGGGAGTGGACGTGTAATTGCCTTTTCACCCCTTGAACGTGAACAAATGATTCAGGCTCCTTTGGCTGGCCGTATTTTACGCTGGTATGTTCAAGAAGGTTCTGTGGTCAAAAAAGGCGACCCGATCGCAGACTTGTCTGACAATGATCCAGAATATTTAACGCGCTTACGTCAAGAGCGTGAAACACTAGTTGGACAGCTAAATTTGGCGCAAAATAGGGCTTTTTCTCTAGAGCTTCGCATTCAAGATCTCGATTTGGCCCAGCGCAGTGCTGTTGAGGGCGCTGATGCGCGTTTGCGGGGCGTTGTGGATAAATTGAACGGGGTGCAACAGGATATTCGCGCTGATGAGGCGGCTTTGGCGACAGCGCGCCTCAATCGCGATCGCCAGCAAGCGTTGGGTGAAAGTGGTTTGACTTCAACGCGTAACCGCGAGCTAGCAGATTTAACTTTTCAAAAGGCTGAAACGGATTTAGCCAAAGACCGGGCCCGTTTGCGTGAGGTGGTGAACGAACAGTCCGCCCTCAAAGCCGAGCGTGAGCGCATTGCGGCTGCGGCCCGGGAAGGGGTGAATAATGCCCGTGCCAGTTACCAGTCAGCTTTGGAGAGTGTACAAAAGCTCAAAGCTGATTTGATCAAGTTAGATGTGCAGTTAGCGCGTCAGTCGTTACAACAGGTGAAAGCGCCGCGCAATGGCACTATTTTACGTTTGGATACCTTTGCTGAGTCACAATATATCAAGGCTGGGGACGTTCTCGCTGTACTGGTTCCCGACACAGAAGATCGGGCGGTTGAGATCTTTGTTAAAGGCAATGATATTCCGTTGATTACACCTGGACGAGAAGTGCGTTTACAGTTTGAAGGCTGGCCAGCCTTACAATTTGTGGGTTGGCCCTCTGTGGCTGTTGGCACTTTCCGTGGTAAAGTCACGCTGGTGGATTCGACAGACGATGGTAAAGGTAAATTCCGGGTCGTTGTCACCCCCAGTGAAAACTGGCCTGAACCCCGCTATCTGCGTCAGGGGGTGCGTGCCAATGGTTGGGTTCTGCTCAATCAGGTGTCATTGGGGTATGAACTCTGGCGGCAGTTTAACGGTTTTCCTCCTGCCCTGCCCGAGGAGTCTATGCCTATAGAGGAGAAAAAAGATGCTCAGCCCATTCAGCGCAAAGCTAAAAAATAGCTTTATGATTGCCAGCCTAGGCTGGCTTTTGGCAATCCCTGGGCTGGCTGCGCCTTTATCTTTAGAGCAAGTACTGACCGCAACCCAGACCCATTTCCCCCCGCTACAGGCAGCAAGGCAGAAACGTGCCATTGCTGCTGCCAAGTTGTTGGCGGCAGAGGGTGCTTTTGATACCAAATGGAAAGCCAAAGGAGAGGGGGTGCCATTGGGTTATTATCAGCAGGGGAATATGGATGTATTCCTAGAACAGCCCACCCCGTTTTGGGGCATGACAGTGCTGAGTGGATACCGCTTAGGCTTGGGTAATTTTGCCGTTTATGATGGTAAAAAGGCGACCAATGCATTGGGCGAGTTGCGTGCGGGGCTCGTGCTCCCTCTCTTGCGGGATCGGGATATTGATGAGCGACGGGCCAAAATAGGTCAGGCTGAACTCGATTTAGTGGCCGCTGATCTCGATATTCGTGCCAAAGAACTTAAGTTTGCTGCCGATGCTCTCAAATCCTACTGGAGCTGGGTGGCGGCTGGGGTATCCATGCAGTTGATTGACCAGCAATTACAATTGGCGTTAACTCGCAATGCGGGAATCGTTCGCAGTGTGCAATTGGGAGAACTCGCGCCGATTGAGTTACAGGAAAATCAGCGGGCGATTTTGAATCGCCAAGCCAAACAATTGGAGGGGATGCGCAAGTTGCAAGAGACTCAAATTCAGCTCTCTTTGTATGTGCGTCAAGAAGATGGTTTACCCTGGCGTCCTTCTTCGGAGGCCTTACCGCCTCAGTTCCCCGAATTACCTTCTCCTCCACCCTGGCAAGAGACCTTGCTTGATACGGCCTATCGCCATCGCCCTGAATTATTGGCCCTGGATGTGCAGTGGGAGCAATTGGACTTGGCGCTCCGGTTGGCGAAAAACCAGTTAAACCCGGCTTTAGACCTGCGCTTTGATGCCTCTCAAGACTTGGGTGCTGGAGAAAAGAGCCGTGAGCCTTTTGAGTTGAGTGTGGGGTTACAGTGGGATTTTCCGCTCCAATTGCGTAAGGCTCAGGGTAATCTTGATGAATTACAGGCCGTGCAATTACAGCTAGCGGCAGAAATACGCTTTCAACGGGAACAAATCAAAGCAGAACTACAAGACCGCCATTCTGCCTATCAGATGGCTTGGGAGCGCCTCGCGACTTTGCGGCGTGAGGTGGAGGTCGCACGACAATTAGAAGCAGCGGAGCGGCAAAGTTTTCATTTGGGAAACAGCTCTTTATTGGTCGTCAACTTGCGTGAGCAGAACACTTTGGATGCTTCTTTGCGTGAGTTAGAAGCTATGGCTGAGGCCCATAAATCGCGTTGGTTATACCTTGTGAGTTTAGGCCTCTTGCCTCAAGACAAAGCCCCCACGGGGGGGGGCTGAGCTTCTTTGAGTCGGCGGCTTAACGCTCGCTGATTGGTTTAGAATGACGGCTGATGGGGCCGGTGTAGTCTGCTCTTGGGCGAATCAGGCGGTTATTGCCAAACTGCTCAAGCACGTGGGCTGCCCAGCCGCTGACGCGGCTGAGAGCAAAGATAGGGGTGTACAGATCCACGGGGATGCCGAGGACAAAATAGACGCTGGCAGAATAAAAGTCGACGTTGGGCTTGAGGCCTTTCTTTTCGACCATGGCATTTTCCAGCATGTCTGACATGACGTACCATTTGGTTTCACCCGTCATTTTGCCCAGTTCTTGCGACATTTTCTTGAGGTGCTTGGCCCGGGGGTCGCCATCTTTGTAAACGCGGTGACCAAAACCCATGATACGCTCTTTGCCAGCTAATGCCTGTTCTAAGAAGGGAGCCACGTTTTCAGGGGTTTCAATCCGTTGCAGTGTACGGATGACCTGCTCGTTTGCACCCCCATGCAGAGGGCCTTTTAAGGCGCCAATTGCAGAAGTCATGGCCGAGTACATATCAGACAGGGTTGAGACAGTCTGACGGGCTGCAAAAGTGGAGGCATTCAGTTCATGGTCAGCATGGAGGATAAGGGCTTTGTCGAGGGCTTCGACAGCAACAGGATCGGGATCGGTATTGTGCATCATGTGCAAGAAGCTTGCTGCCGTGCTCATGCCTGCTTTGGGGGCTACAGCTTCTTTGCCAATCCGATTGCGGTGTAAGGCGGCAATAATGGTGGGGAACTGGGCAATCATACGGATTGCTTTGCGGCGATTTGATTCGGGGGTAATGTCGTTGGCTTCCGCATCAAACATCGACAGCATGGATACAGCCGTCCGCAGTGCTTCCATGGGCAGGGCTGTTTTAGGGAAGTGTTTAATTTGGGCTAAAAACTCAGCCGGGAGTGCCCGCTCTTGGTCGAGCTGTTGCTTGAGTTCGTCCAATTGAGCTTGGTTGGGAAGATCATCATTCAAGAGCAGATAGACAACCTCTTCAAAGGTTGTGTTTTCAGCCAAATCATCAATGTCATAACCCCGATAGGTCAGAACGCCGTCAACAATAGATGAAACGCTGGAAGTCAGGGCGACAACGCCCTCCAGGCCTTTATCAGCGGTAGAAGTGGTCATGAGGTACCTCTTTCTAAGAAGTTTATGGCCCCCTGATGGGAGCAGCGCAAATATTACAGCGTGTGTGCGTGACACAGTGCCCGGTTCCGTGATGGGCAACACACCCATACTAACACAGGAGCAAACCCGCGTCCAACGCACTGTGTCAAGCTTTACAAGCCAATTATCCCGGCCTATAAAGTGCTCTTGTTAGCCAATTAACTTTCGAATTTCGGCTGCATCTGGAGCTTGGGGCTGTAATTTGAGGTAAAACTCTAGGTGTTTCTTGGCTTCGAGGGTGTTTTTAGTCTGCAGGTGTAAAAAACCAAGATTGCGATAGGCGTCAGGATAACTGGGGGCTGCTTTGATTGCCTGACGCAGGTAAGTTTCAGCTTCTGGGGTCTGTTTTTTATTAATATACAAAACCGCCAAGTTGTTCAGAGCAAAAACGTTGCGCGGATCGTGTTTAATCGCCTGTTTTAAAGCGGCTTCAGCCTCAGCATTTTTACCCTGTTCGCTGTAAATCAGGGCAAGTTGCTCATATAACTGTGAATCGGGTTTCTTCTGGATTTCACTTTCAAGAGAGGCTAAGGCTTTAGCGGGTTGTTTTAGTTGTCGGTAAATATTGCTCTCAATCAGCGCTGCTTTGACATTGTTATCGGGTTGTTGTTGAAATAAGTCGATGGCTTTGAGGGCCTCTGGGTACTGCTTTTGGGCGTACATGGCTTCGATTTGTTCGAGCCGAATGGTGGGAGGGGCATTAAAGCTACTGATGATCTTATTGGCGGTCCCGGCTAAAAACAGGGAGCCAAATACAAGGCCAATGCCTTTGGCAAGCCATTTTTTTTTCTGATTGCTCATTCGAATTCCTTTAAATGGGTTCAGCGTGCTTGGGGGGGAATAAAGATGGGGAATTCATCCGGTGTTCCGATTTGCTGCTGTTTGCCCAGGTGTTTACTGTTCTGATTTTTTTGCTGCCAGCGGATGCCTTCAGCGACTGCGGTAATGGCTCCTTGGGCATTGACCGACATGCGGTAAGAATGATCACTCATGACTGAGATCAGGGTGGCAAATAGAATGGTGATAATCAGCGCTCCGGTGGTGGGTTTGAGGGCGAAGTTGAGCTCTAAGATGTTGATCTGAGGAGCTACCCGGTTCATCATGCCCAATCCAAAGTCGGTAATAAATACAACAATGATAATGGGAATCGCAATTTGGGCCCCTAGGGTAAAGATCTGCCCGGTCATTTTGACCAGCTCACCAATAGCGACCCCGGAAGAATAACTGAAAGTGCCAATTGGGAGTATTTCAAACGTTTTAAAATAGGCCTTGAGCAGAAATAGGTGAGCATAACTGCTGATCATGACAATCATTGCCAATTGGTAAAAGAATTTGCCGATGACCGTGGTTTGTGTTTTGGTTTGGGGGTTGAGCTGCATGACCATGCTCAAGCCAATTTGGACGTCAATAATTTCCCCGCCTGCTTGGATGGCCACCAAGATCAGGTTGGCAGTGAACCCAAACAAAATCCCAACCAAAAACTCGCGCATCATCAGAAGGGTGTAAGGTAAAAAGCTTTGAGGAATCTCTGCGGGGAGGTTGGGATTCCCCAATAAGTAGAAAAAAGCCAGTGAGATACAAATGGAAATACGCACCATCCCAGGCACGCTGGCACTCCCGATGTAGGGGGTTTGGAGGGCCAGAGCAAGGGTGCGAACCAATACCAGCATAAAAATGGGCACTTGGTCCGCAAGGGTGAGGATGATTTTCTCCACCGCCAGCCTCTAACGAACGAGGTAGCTGGGGAGCTGTGTCAGGAGGTGAGTAAGGTATTGCTTAAGGGTGGATAAATGCCAGGGGCTGACAAGAATCAAAACGGAAAATACGGAAATGGTTTTGGGTACAAAACTGAGGGTTTGTTCCTGAACCTGGGTGACCGCTTGCAGGATACTGACCGTTAAACCGACCAACATAGCGGTGAGAATCATGGGTAGGGACATCAGGACAATCATCAAAACGGCTTGAGTACCCAGCGAGATAATCAGACTTTGTGACATGATGTGTTTCCTCTAGATCCTAAAGCTCTGAACAATCGCTTGTAACACCAAGAACCAGCCATCCGCCAAGGTAAACACCAAGATTTTAAACGGTAAAGAGATGGTGACGGGAGATAACATCATCATCCCCAGGGCCAACAGGGTATTGGCCACAACCAAGTCAATAATCAGGAAGGGCAAGAAGAGGACAAACCCCATTTTAAACCCTGTGGTCAGCTCGCTGACCATATAAGCCGGTATCACGACATGGAGCGGAACATCGGATGGGCGGCGCGGTTTGGGTTGGTTGCTGAGACGAATAAAAAAGCCAAGTTCTTGCTGGCTCGTGTGCTTGAGCATAAATGTTTTGAGGGGGGTTGTAGCTCGCTCAAGGGCGACAGACTGACTGATCTTGTTATCGAGATAAGGCACAATCGCTTCGGTATTGATTTTATCCCAGACAGGGGACATTGTGTACAGGGTCAAAAACAGGGCAATCCCCATGACTACTTGGTTTGGGGGTACTTGCTGGGTGCCCATGGCCGTGCGCAAAAATGACAGAACAATAATGGTACGGATGAATGAGGTCGTCATAATAAACAGGAACGGCAAAATGGTGAGCATACCCATGAAAACAATCAGTTGCAGGGGGGTACCCAACTCCTGCATTTTCATGGGCTGCCGCAGATCTACGGCATCCATTAAATTGGCCGGGCCCCCAGGGGCTACCGGTAACTGCTGACTCCAGGCCGGGGCTGTCCCCACCACAACGAGCAGCAGCAATATAGCCACAGCCCACAGCAGTGGGGTTGCTTTACCCCTGAGGGGGCTCCGAAGTACTGAGGTAATCTGCGAAAGCATTCTTTTCACCGTCATTTTGAAATTCTGAGGCCGATGGGGCCTGTTCGACTTTACCCAAGGCCTGAATCTGGTTATCGCTCACGCCAATCAACCAGTGCTGATCGAACACCTGGATCAGATAGATACTTTTCCTGGGTTCAAGGGCGGTACGTTCAATGATCTGAATGTGTTTGACTGAAGGTTGAGAAAGAGAGGGTAACGAGAGAAAGGGAAGTTTGGGCAGGGCATTGCTGCCCTTGAGCTTGACTAATGCAATGGATAGGCCGACCAACAGCACCAATAAAAAGGCCATGTTTTGCAGATATCCTGCATAGTCAAAACGAAACTCTTCCATCTAGTATTTAATAACCAGCATCCTCGTAACCATCACTGTCACCGCCTTGGGCACCTTCGATGGCTTTGGGTTTATTGACTTGGGTGATTTTGACGCCGAAATTGTTGCCAATCACGACGACTTCTCCTTGGGCAATCATGCGGCCATTGACCAGCAGGTCAACGGGCTCACCCGCTAAGCGGTCGAGTTTAATGATCGACTCGTCTCCCAATTGAAGCACCTCTTTGAGGGGCAGTTGGGAACGACCCAACTCAACGGTGACGTCCATTTTAACGTCTTTAACCAATTCTAGGTTGCCCAGTACTCCGGTCACCGCTGAAGTGGGTAAATCGCGCACCAAGGGTGCAAATTTAACCGGGCTTACGGTCATTTTCCGGGTGGGTTTCATCTTTTGGGCTTGTGTATCCGCCACAAGTAGCCTCCTCTAAAAATCCTTCTCCGAGATTAAATCAGCAGCCCATGGGCTTGATGGCCATTGCCGCTATGAATATTGGTATGAGAAACCTTGACTGACAGGGCATTGTCTACCACAATCAGTTTTCCTTTGCCTTTGCTCACCCCATTGAACAGAATATCAATTTCTTCAGTGGCGGGCTTATCTAAGAGAATCAGGGTCCCCTCTTGCAAGTTTAACCAATCCGTAACGGGAATGGTAGCCTTGCCCAGTTCGGCGCTGATTTCTACAGGGACATTGCCCAATTCGCCAAAGGATTCGTCCAGTGCTTCGGCCAACCGCCGTTTGTCAACGGTTTGACGCTGGGTCTGACGTCCCATCAGCTCCCGTGTATCAATGCCAAAGACTTGTTCTAACTCGCGGCCAAATTCGTCCACGATTTCAGTTGTGAGGTTGTCTTCATCCATGGCAAGCTCTTCGACCAAATGGGTGGTGTCCAGCTCATCATCTGAGACGTCAGGGCCAAAGCGGATAATCGCAGGTTCAGGGATTGAACCACCGGCACCCACTGTGGCATCTGCCGACACAAAGCGGCCCGTAGGACGGATTTCGTAGTGCGAGCGCATTAACTCTTCGCTGATCGACATCCCTGCGGGAGACATTTTAGCTACCAGGCCAATGATCAGCGGAACCAGGAGACCCGCTAAGGTAATGGCGTTGGTGAATGCCAAATCGGGAATGTTCACTACACCCAAGCTGCTCAACAGCGGAGCCACATTGGGGTTGTTCATTTGGTTGCCAAAGAGCATCAACAGGGGCAGGACAATCGCAACGCCGAGCAAGAAGCCCAGGGTTCCACCATAGGTGAATCCGATCAGGATGCGCGCAGCGATGTTAAGGGGCTTCATGATCGGTGCAATGGGCTGTTTGTCTGCGGTCACTTCGCCCGTTTCGATATTAATAATCTCGACATATTTTTGTGAGAAAGGTGTTTCGAAAGGACGCAGTGCCCCAAAGAGCCCTCCTGCGATGGCCAGGATGAGAGCATAACCAAAAGCGGCACAGAGAGCGCCCCCAAAGAAGAACTGATCAACAACGGGATTACCAGAGAGCATGTCCTTGGCTGTACCCGTTGTTTTAGGGAGCATGTTTTCAGGTACATTGCGGGAACCAATATAACCTGCACCACCGCCAGCCACGGGCTCTTCAAACAGACGGTTGTATTTTTCACCGGGTACATCTTGGGCTCCGACAATCCCGACAGCACCGCCAGCAGGGGTGACGCGCTTACCCGGTTGTGACTTGTTCTGAGCCACTTGGAAAGCGGACGCCTGCTCTTCATTTTCAGTGCCATCCAGCATCATGTTGCTGGTCTGGTGCGTTTGGGTTTGTTGAATCGGGTTACCACTTAAAGTTAAGGGACGCCCTTTGGTTAATCCAGCTAAGTTCCAGAAGGAGATGCCAATGAGGACAGCCCCAATCACAGCGACCTCTGGCCAAAAGCGGAAAAAGCTGCGCAGATTAAAACTAACAGTGAATTCATAGCCGTGTTTGAGATTGTATATTACGTTGTAAAAAGAAATCCCTAACCCGACCAAAAAGAGCACCAAAAACACGCTCATAAAACCGCTCAGACCTTTTTGGGCAGCCATTAAAATAATCAGCATAACCAAGGGAATCAGGCCAGAAAGCGTAAAGATCATGTAACCAATGGGGTTACGACGAATACCAGGACGCGTAAATAACTTTTGGGGCGGTTGAGGAATCGCCTCTTCAACAGGGGCTTCTTCCTGAGGGCTTTGGTCACCGCGCAGGGAGGCTGCAAAGGCTTCAGCTTCTTCTTGTTCCGCTTCTCTGTCTGCAATAACCGACTGAAGCAGATCGTCGCTAAAGAGATCCTCTTCTTCCTCTTCCTCGTCGTCCTCATCATCCAGAGAGGCCATTAGGAGTGGCTTTCTCAACAGGTCATCTAGAAAGGGGTCGTTCATATACATAGGTCAACGCTGTACTCGCTTCACCGGTTAGTTGCTATTCTACGATTTGCACCGCGAGGTGCCGGCCGTCAGATGTGGTGCCGGGACGCCCTTTGAGCACCGTGTGCTTGCCAACCTTGACCGTTAAAGGACGATCAATAGTTTGTTCAAGCACGATAAAGTCATTGAACTCCATGGTTTGAATATCCGCGAAGCTCATGCGGGTTTTGCCCAGTTCGACGACCACGGGGGTCGTAATGTCATCGACCATCGAGATGCGATCCTGGACTTGTTCAAAATCCCCTTCACTGACCATGCCTTCTAACACGTTTTGGAGCGCGTGGTAGAGGGGAGCGAGGTAAGGTTGCGGGAATACCAGCGCCGCACGCTGTACATCACGCGCAATCATGGTTACCTGGAAGGTAATCAAGATTGAAGGGGTGTCGGTGTTAATCCCCATCAGCAGGTTGCGAAACTCGTCAATGGTGGGGGTATTGGGGAAGGTTGCCAATTGTAAGCTCAGAGGGTGGTGTTCCCCCCAGACTGTGGAAAAGGCTTCAGAAAACTGTTGAATGCGGTTGTCGATTTGGCCGAGTTCAAATTCGGTGATCTCGTTTTCCGCATCGGGAGAAATATCGGTTCCGGCTTGACGAACCATTGAAATAACCGAATCTTTTTCGATTACAAGAGCTACGCCACCTACCAATGACTCGCCAAAACCGAGCAGAGACCAAACGGAATCCCGCGGATATTTACGGATCACGGACTGGAAGGGCAACTTTTCAATGCTGATCACCTGCCAAGTGGCGGCGGAAGTGGGTTCAGCGGATAGTATTTCCGTTAGGGTTTGCGCTACCTTATCATGTATATAGTAGAGCGATTTTAAGTCATCATCGGTTAGCGGACGCGTCTTTACGAAGCGAAGCGAGTGGAGTGGGTTGTCTTTAGCCAAGGAGATATTACCTCATTTTGCACACAGAAACTCGTCACTACATCATACGACATGATGGCGGGTTACACAACGGTAGCTTTTTGAAAGCTTTTTGAACATTTGTTCGACGTCGCAGTGAAATATCAGACTATAATTTTAGCAAGCGAATCAAGGGTTCGGAGGAAACGTGTTACATTTCTTTAAGTTGGGCGCCCCTTTTTGCCTCTCGGTGATGTTTTTGTCTCTGATTTTAAGCCCGCTGGCGGTAGCTGCGACGGCCAGTGCATCTAGCTTAACGCAGATGTTTCAGCACCCCGGTCTTTCGGCTCCCCATACAGGCGTGCATGTGCTGTCACTCAAAACCGGACAAACCCTCGTGGATTACCATAAGTCTACGGCTCTGATTCCGGCTTCAAACATGAAAGTGTTAACTTCTGCGGCTGCCTTAACGCTGTTGAAACCCGAATTTCGTTTCCGTACGGCTGTATATGCCAAGGCTGCCCGTCAAGAAGTGATCAATGGAGATGTCTATCTCAAAGGCTTTGGTGATCCTGAACTCAATGATGAGCGCTTGAATACCTTGGCTGAGGAGCTGAAGTATCTCGGAATTCGTCAGGTGAAGGGGAATGTCATTGTTGACGATTCATTCTTTGATCAGCAACTGGAGGGGGCTGGTTGGAAAAAAACGTATGGTTCAGCCGCTTACAGTGCCAAAATTAGCGCGCTTTCCCTCAATCTGAATACGGTGAAAGTATGGGTGCGCCCGACCGCTCCGGGGCGTCCTGGTCAGGTTGAGCTACAGCCAGCTAACGACTTTTTTGAAGTGGTGAATCAAACGGTCACCACCCAAGGGCGGACCTCCTTAAAAATTGTCCGAACGCTTACGGATGGCGGAAAAAATCGCGTCGTGGTGACAGGACAAGTCTCAGCCCGTGTTCGCCCACAGGCAGAAACGATCAACCTCGATTATCCCGCGCTGTATGCTGGGCACGCCTTTAAACGTATGCTTCAGAACGCTGGGATTCAAGTGCAAGGGCGCGTGGTTCAGGGGCAGCTCCCGGCGGGAACGGCCCTGTTGGCAGAGACTCAGTCCCGCCCCCTGAATGAGATTGTGGCCGAACTGAATAAACACAGTGTGAACCTGATTGCTGAGAATTTACTCAAATTCATGGGGGCAACCTTTGAAGGCGCACCCGGAACGGCTGAAAAAGGGGCCAAAGTGATTCGTGAGCGTTTCTTGGAAAAAGAGGTGGGCTACCGTGCGCCGGGTCTGGTCATTGCCGATGGCTCCGGCCTTTCACCCTTGAACCGCCTCACGCCCGAACTTTTAACCCAGGTCTTGGCGTATATGCACAAACGGTATGATGTCAGCGTTGATTTTGTCTCCTCGTTGGCGGTGTCGGGGGTGGACGGCACGCTGCGTACACGTTTGAATGCACCCGGTTTAAAGCGCCGTATTCGCGCAAAAACGGGCTTCATTAACGGCGTTTCTTCTTTATCGGGATATGTCTATACGGACCAAGGCGAAGTGATGGTGTTTTCCATGCTCATGAATCACTATCAAAATTTTGCGATTGCACGCACGCTACAAGATCGTTTATGTACGGAGTTGGTGACCTATCGCTAGGGCTTTAATCATTTAAAAAGCCTCCCTTAGTGGGAGGCTTTTTAGTGAGCGATAAGCGACTAATCTAAGAGGCGTACCGTACGGTTCTTAAGGGCCGTAAATAAACCAGAACCTTTGTAGGCCTTGTCAAGGAGTACAGAGCCAACCACCCCGCCAGCTACGCCAGCAATGGTAATGGGTAAACCGACAGCCCCGGCGAGGGACATCCCCAAAGTGGAGACCCCTGAAAAGACGGTTGCTCCGACGCCGGATAAAATTCCGCCGACAGTGTCGGCGGCGACGTTACCGACCGCTTCTTTGCCCGTTTGGCGTCCCGACAGAACTTCAGCAATATTTGAGGCGGTTGAAATACTGGCAGAAAGCCCTGCGGAAATGCCCGCTGCTTTGAGTGAGATAATGCCAACCCCTTTGGCACCTTTGGCAAGATCTTTGAGGGAGTCTGTAATATTACCGGAGGTCAGCCCTGACTTGACGGATTCATAGGTTTGGCGACTGATCGCTGCCACATCCCCACTGTAGCGATAACCAATATAGCCTCCGGAGAGAATTTTCCCGGTCAAGCTGCCGATGGCAGCAATACCGCGCGGGTTATTACTAAAAGAGGTTGTATCTTGGTAGACATAACCGCCGTCGTCCCGGATGCTTTTCAGGCTGGCAACAATATGGTTGTAACGCTGTTGATCCTCGGTCGAGGGAACCCATCCGAGCTCCATCTTTTTGTCGAGTTTTTGGGCCCACTCAATATCTTCACGAGATACATTTGGGGTGGCCGGGCGTTTGTTCGGGGTGGTGCTGCTTTGCAACTGAAGACTGACAGACGAAAAGCTTGTCGTTGGACTGTTAACTTGCACCTTCGGCCTCCTTGGCAATAGAGCTTACTCAGATTATCGGGTTTATAAGTTAATTACTTGCTTATATCATGGTTAAGAAAAGGTAAATATCATACAAAAGAAAAAAGTTTGAGGCTTCCAAGGAAACCCCAAACTGAGGGAGTAATGATGATATTACGAGGTTTAAGTCAATATTTTTAAATAAAAGTATTCTAGAAAGAGTCGGTCAGGCCTTTGGTCATTTTGCCTGCAAGTACGCCACCGACAGCACCCAGGCCGACGGTCGCGATCGTGAGGGGCAGACCTGCGACGCCGAAAGCGCCCAGAGCCAGGTTGCCTAAACCACCCAAGGTAACGGCACCCAGACCACCCACAGCGCCGCCGATGGTGTCACCAATGACGTTGCTGACAGCTTTGCTGCCGTCTACTTTACCGGTTGCAACACCCACACCATTGGAAATGGCGGAGACACCTGCGCTGACCAATGCGGACAGACCCGCACCTTTGACGCCAGTGATGGCGACGTTTTTGGCACCACCGATGAAGCCTTTAAAGCCATTGCCAAACATGCCTTTCATGTTTTGACCCATTTGGGCACCCAGTTTGTAGCTGGAGAAACCACCACCGGCCCCATGGGCAACCATCGAGGAAATGGAGGCAAAGTCAGTGCTGAAGCCGCTACCCGTGCCGGTATCGCTGGATACAGGGGTGCCACTATAAGGATTATAGGTGGTGCTCGGCGTTACGCCGCCAGTGGGGTTGGTGGGATAAGGGGTGTAGGGGGTTCCAACGGGAGTCAGGCTCATAAGTAAATTCCTCTTCTTCTTTTCTCTTTTACTTCAACACTTATAACTTAATAACCGTAATAGGGGGCGTAAGCTGCCGTTTGAGGGACTGGGTCAGAGCCTCCGAATGCTTTGCGCATGCTGCTGGCAATACCATCTCTGACGCCGCTGGATTCATAGAGCTTATTTACTCCGACGGCACCCAAGGCACCTACAGCCACAGCACCAATGGTACCTACGAGACCAAATTTACCTAAGGCCATGCTGGCAATACCACCAGCTAGGCCTGCACCTGTACCTGCTAATAAACCACCCACGGTGTCAGCCGCGGTTTGGCCTCCGGCGTCGGCTTTGGTCATTTCACCGCGATTAGCGGCAGCAAAGTTGCGTACACCGGAAAATACGCCAGTTACAGCGGCACCGATAGCACCGGCTTTTAAGCCAGCCATACCGAGATTTTTCATGCCAGCGGCAAAACCATCAAATTTAAAGGAGCGCAGGGCATTGGCTGTTTGGGTATGGGTAAAACCAGCGGCAACCCCCCCTGCAACCAGACTGCCCACCAAGCCCATTTG
>DLGM01000312.1:0-10819 GCA_002482705.1 Cyanobacteria bacterium UBA7694 | reverse complement strand
AGCAGGAGCGGGATAGTTGGGGGTAGTTTGGTAGGTGTCACCAGTGAATACGGAAGCGACCTGATTGATTGACTGGTTAACCGCGTACATGGCAGGAACCATGGCCTGGGCGGCTCCTTGAACGGCTCCGGCGGTATAGGTGAATTGGTTAAGGCTGTTGATTGCGCCGTGAATGCTGGTCATGGGGCTCTCCTTTAAATTTGGACAACTACTTAATTATCATATCGCAGGATGTAAAACGATCTTGTGTGTTTAAAATTAAGCAGAGGTTAACTATAGGGAAATTTAAATTTAAGTTGAAAAATCCGCATAAAAAAAGAGTGCCACTTAAGGCACCCTTTTTTGGGACGTAGGCTGCGAATTAGAAGGAGTCGGTCAGACCTTTGGTCATTTTGCCTGCGAGTACGCCGCCGACAGCACCCAGGCCGACGGTTGCGATCGTGAGGGGCAGGCCTGCGACGCCGAAAGCGCCCAGAGCCAGGTTGCCTAAACCGCCTAAGGTAACGGCACCCAGACCACCCACAGCGCCGCCGATGGTGTCGCCGATAACGTTGCTGACAGCTTTGCTGCCATCTACTTTACCGGTTGCAACACCCACACCATTGGAAACAGCGGAGACACCAGCGCTGACAAGGGCAGAGAGACCAGCGCCTTTGACGCCGGTGATGGCAACGTTTTTAGCGCCACCGAGGAAACCTTTAAAGCCATTGCCAAACATGCCTTTCATGTTTTGGCCCATTTGCGCACCCAGTTTATAGCTGGAGAAACCACCACCGGCCCCATGGGCAACCATGGAGGAAATGGAAGCAAAATCAGTGCTGAAACCGCTGCCTGAACCCGAGTTGTCGCTGACGACGGGAGTCGTCGTATAAGGGTTGTAGCTGCTGGCGGGCTGAACTGAAGAAGTGTAGTTGTAACCGTTTACTGCGCTCAGATTCATGACTTGGGGTCCTCTTTCTCTTTATCTTTTCAATCTTTTAATAGGTGTCTGGGGCTCAATAACCGTATCCGTAACCGGGTTGCTGATAACCATACCCCGGTTGCTGATACCCGTAGCCTGGCTGTTGGTATCCATATCCTGGTTGAGGATAATACCCTGTTTGGCTACCGCCACCGAAGGCACTGCGCACCATGTTGGCTAAGCCATCACGGGCTCCGGAGCCCCGGAACAACATATTTGCGCCAACGGCACCGAGTGCGCCAGCAGCAACTGCACCGATGGTACCGGCAATCCCGAAGGAGCCGAGTGCCATGCTTGCAGCACCAGCAGCTAAGCCGCCAGTTGCGCCAGAAAGCAGGCCGCCCACCGTATCTGCGGTGACATTGCCAGCGGCGTCACCACTTGTTTGCATTCCTTTGTTTACGAGCGAGATGTTTTTGGCGGCAGAGATGACACCGGTCACTGCTGCACCAATTCCGCCCGCTTTCAGACTGGACATCCCCAGGCTTTTCCAGGCGCTGGAGTCCCCGGCGCGAATTGCTTGGATGGATTCAGCCGTTTGTTTGTGGGTCAGGGCACCTGCGGCTGCTCCAGCTACCATGCTACCGATGGCACCGACCTTACCTTCTTCAAGGGAAGCAATCGGCATAGGAGGGTAGACAGGGTAGGAAGGATAGGGATAGGGGTTATAAGTATCACCCGTGAAAACGGAGGCCACTTGATTAACGGTTTGATCGACTGCGTAGATGGCGGGAGCAAGTGCGTTAGCAGCTCCTTGGACGGCACCAATAGTTTGTGTGAATTGGTTCAGCCCGTTGATGAATCCAGCAATATCGGCCATGAACGTGGTCTCCTTCGGTTATAACGTGGAAGTGATGCTTCCTGTACTGTGTGTATCGGCGGTGAGAAAATGGATCTTGTGTGCTTAAATTTAAGGAATGGTTAACGACTTGCAAAGATTAGGGTAAGATGGGCGCGGGGGATGGGGAAGCCATCTTCTGCCCCAAGAGCTCAAGGCCCTGTTTACATACGCTTAAAACGGGGCTGTCAGGTTGATTTAGACGTATTTCTTGGAGGGTTTGGGGACCGTCTTCAAAGGCTACAATGCCAGTGGTTTTACGCCCTGGTAAAATCGTTCGGGCGCTCAAGGCCTGGGCCAAAATATCCGTGAGCGCTAAACTGCGCGCTTGCACGGCGGCGGCATGGGTGCCGCTGGGGGCTGGCCAATTTTGTAACAATTGGGCTTTGGGGATATTGTTGAATGTTCCCTGGGGCCCTGACAATTGCAGGGGCTGATCGACTACTTGCAGGGGAACATCCCCTGTATTCTCGATGGTGACTTCAAATAACAGGCTTTTATCCCCAAACGGGTACAGGGTTTGTGAGTCTTGCCAGTTGTTTTTCGCCCCTTTGATGCTGCGGCCTTGCGGCAAATGACGCAGCTCCCAGCGTTGGTTCTCAAGGGTCAGTGTGAGCGGTTGCCGTTGTACGGGATCTGGGCTGCAAGGCTGGATTACAAAGCTTGACTGGGGCGGGGCTGGCGTGAGGGTGCTACAGCCTACTGACAATAAGAAGAACCATTTAGACCACTTTGGTGCGCAAACGACTGCGTTCATAGATGTATATTTTGTTCTTTTCAAGTTTGATCAACTCTTCATCTTGGAAGTCCATGAGTACGCGGGTCAATGTTTCGCGGGAGGTGCCCGCAATGCTTGCAAATTCTTGGCGGGTAATTTTATGGGGCAACATAATCTCTTTGTCTTGGCCGGGAGCATGACTCTCTGCCAAATTGAGTAACACTTGGGCAACTCGGCCCGGGGCACTTAAAAAGGCCAAGCTTTCTACGTGTTTGTCGGTGCGGCGCAGACGTTGGCAAAGTGTGACCATGATCTTGAGGGACATATCGGGATTTTCACGCAGGAGGCGGATAAAATCTTCGCGGCTGATCATAATGACATTGACATTATCTAAAGCAATGGCAGTGGCGGAACGGGGCTGGCCATCAATGAGAGAGACTTCACCAAAAAAGTCGCCTTGGTGTAATAACCCTAAAATATGCTCTCGGCCATCATCGGCCATCATGACTATTTTGACAGAGCCCATCACAATGATGTACAGGCTGCCACCGAGATCCCCTTCATAAAAAATAATCTGTCCACGCTCAAATTTACGTTCCCGAGAAATCTGAGCCAATTGGCTCAATTCATCGGTCGATAGATTGTTAAACAGGGCTCCATCCTGAAAAAATGTCACGATACGTTCAATATTCATGGCTGGGACAGCTCCTGTCAATGAATTCGGATTATACAGCACGCGTTTACGCTTCATATTATAGCATGCCCATGTGATGCTCTATTGCTATACAGATTGCGCCGTTTCTGGCTCACTCTTGGGGAACCTTTTGCCCCTATTTTCCACCTTGTGTATGTGCCGATACGTGTATGCGTTTCCCCGGTGTTGGCTGACAACGGGTATAATGAAAGCGAAATGGCCTGAATTTTGAGGCCTTATAAGGAGTTCCTACGATGGCTTTAAATGATAGACAGCTACGCCCCCCGAGTTTCCAGGTGATGGTGGGTATTGTCGCCGGTATTTCGGCCTTGGTCTTTGTCAGTGCCAGTGTGGTGGTCGTGCCTGCTGGTGAAAGAGCCGTCATCTTTGACAATATTCGTGGTGTCTTGCCAGAGATGCGTAACGAGGGCATTACCTTTGTTGTTCCCTTTGTCCAAAAAGCGATTCGCTATGACGTGAAAACTCAGACCTACAGTCTTGGCGGCAGTGATAGCGATAATATGGGCGCAAGTACTGCCGATTCTGCAATTGAGGCGCTGACCGCTGACGGTCAGAAAGTCAGTGTTGAGCTCTCGGTTCGCTTTTTGCCCAAAGACTCAGATCTCCCTAAGCTTCACCAGCAGGTGGGTGTGGACTATGTGAATAAGATTGTGGTGCCAGAGATTCGCAGTGTGGTGCGCACAATTGTAGCTGAGTACAATGTCATGGATGTGTATTCAACCAAGCGCCGGGATATCCAGATCAAGATGGAAAAAGAACTTCGGAACACCTTTGAGAACTATTACCTGCAGTTGAATGAAGTACTGATTCGCAATATCCGTTTCTCTGACGAGTTCCAAAAGGCGATTGAGGCCAAACAAGTGGCACTTCAAGATGCCCAACGGATGGAGTACGTCTTACAAAAAGAGCGCCAAGAAAAGCAGCGCAAAATCATCGAAGCGGAAGGGGATGCCAAATCGATTTCAATTCGGGGTCAGGCTTTGGCTGCCAATCCCCGCCTGATTCAATATGAATATGTGCAAAAAATTGCGCCTGGCATTCGCGCGATTGTGGCAGATCAGAAGACGATCATGAACTTCAGCAATCTCTTTGAGAATCCGAGCCCGGCCAAATAAATGAAATCTGTGTTTGGACGTTGGCCGTTGCTTTTATTACTCGTGCTGCTCCCCACTTGGGGAACAGCACAGAGTTTGGCTGCCCGCGCACCGCAGCGCATGGCCGCTGCGCCGACTCCGGCCCCAGAAGAAAAGGTCAAGATTTATGCTGACAAAGCTATTTACCGCAAACAAGAAAAAACCTCGCGGGCGATTGGGCATGTCAAAATTATTCAAGACAATACCACCATTTACGCCGATGAAACGGTGTACAACGAAGATACCAAGCAGTCAGTTGTGGAAGATGGGGTCAAAATTGTCCAGGTAGCCAAAACCAAAGAAAAAGGCCGTACCACGACGATTACCTCGGCGAAAATGACCGCATACCATCAAGAGAAGCGGTTATTGTTAGAGCAAGATGTGCGATTGGATCGGGAATCGTATACCACTGGAGCCACTCCCACGACCTTTGCCGAAACCAAACCCGAGCGCCGTGAGCGCACGGAAACGGCGGTCAAGCAGGCCCGAACGGTAGTGACGTCTGACCGCATGGAATATTTTACCCGCACTGAAAATGCCGATCTTGAAGGCAATGTGGTGGTCTTACAAAAAGAAAAGCGTATGACCGGCAAACGGGCCTTTATTCGTGGGCCCGAAGAAGGGGATACGATTACGCTCGAAGAAGAGGCCACGGTCACCCAGATCAATGGAAACTGGCTGATTCAAGAAAAGATTATTCGCCCTGATCCACAGGATGACGAGCAACAGCGCTTTATCCGTGAAAAACTGACTATTCAAGCGGATAAAATTATTCTCTTTCGGGCAACGGACGATTTACAAGCCGAAGGCAATGTCAAAATTGTCCAAAAGGTGGGCGGTAAAGAGCGGGTGGCGATTGGCCGCCAAGCGACCTATAGTGATCGTCAACAGCTTGCCACCCTTTCAGGGGATGTCAAAATTCAGCGTGAAAACGGTGATTGGCTGACCGCTGATAAAGCCCTGTTCTATACGGAAAAAGAAGCCTTTGAAGCGACAGGTACCGGTAAAGAGGGGGACAATGGCCAGGTTGTTTCCGAATTCACGATTGAAGATGAAGACAAACCGGCTCCTAAGCCTTCGCTCAATCCGCCCCTCCCGGATTATGATTTAGATGCGCATACTCCTGGCCAGCGTTTGCCGAAGTGGTTGGATAAAAGTGGCCGTGGCCGGGCTCCTAACAGTCCGACTCCTACCCCTTCACCAGCGCCCACCGGGAGCCGCCCACCTGAAAGCCGTACACCCTCATCTCCGAGCCCAACACCGAGCCCGAAGCCCTCTGTGCCCATTCCGACACCCACACCGATTGCTTCGAGTTTTGTGATTGACTAAAGCGCAGCTCGGACCTTGCGCAATAACCTGCCTAGCACCCGTTGTCGTGCGGTGAGCAGTTGTTTGCGTTTATATACTTCGTGGTTGGCTTTACCCTGCATATTGTTGAGATAAGTTTGTTCATCAACAATTTGCACTTCATAAGGGAAGAAAAAGCTGTAAGTGGGTCGTACTTGGTTGACCTGACGCCGTTGTTCAGGTTGCGTAATCCGCTCCATATCGAGATAAGTGCGGTAGGCGTAGAGCGGGTTGGGAATACGAACCAGTTGACGTACGGTGAATTGAATCGATTGGTAATCTTGGCTGGTATGGGGATTGTGGGGGTTCTTGCTATTGCGCCGCGGTGGGGAGTTGACCAGCGTTTGGGCCTGAGCCCGTAAATCATACTCAAACTCATCGAGTTGCAAGAACCCTTGTTCATATTGGCGGTTGAGGCGCTTAAACTCACGCTTGAATTTATCAATATCGATCAGGGTGTTGACGGAACGACTTGATTTGACATTGGGAAAAGTGACCAAGTGTTTTTCGCGCAGGTACTTGATTACCAAAAGGGCGTCTAGACGGTCTTGGGTGACAAAACGAACCCCGATATGGTCAAAGATGTCGGCGGCGACATTTTCAGCTTTGTGAAGCAGTTTGATAATGGCTGAGTCACGGTCTTTGCCTGCTTTAAGGTGGAAGTCGATCAGGGGCAATTGAAAGTCGGGATCATGCCCTAACATGACTTGCCCAGTGGGGGTGGTATAAATATGCTCTGAATAGTGGCTCAGGATTTGCTCTACAATCGGGGGGAAAAAATTAGCGGAGAGATCGCTGCTGACATGGGCAATGGTATGCATCACTCGCAACACGGCACATGCCCACCGCTGTAACAAGGTGCGCGCATTGCCTGAGGCCAGCATCAGCAGATTGACCAGATTGGCTTCCCGGATCTCGGGCGGCAGTTTAGAGGGGAGGGCGTGATGTTCCTGATCCTGAACACTCAAGAAGTGCTGCTCAATAAAGTTATAAGCTTCGTAGCGAATGCGATCTACTTCTTCCGCATCATCTGGGTGGTGCAGATTATAACCATAGTTGAGCACAAAATGATAGGCATCATCGGCGTCTGAAATGGCTAAGCGTTGGAGGTCGATCGGTGAGCGATGGGAGAGTAAAACATCTAAAATACCCCATTGTTCTAATTGTAATCGGGGTAAATGCTGGGCAAAAGGTCGCTTCACTCAGGCTCCTTAGAAGAGGAAAGATGGGGGCATTATAACAAGAGAGCCTCGTATGAGGCTCTCTGAAGGGCGAAGTAATAAAACTGTCTGATTTAGACTGTTTCACCAACGGCTTTGGTAATCAGTTCGGCCAGTTCACCGCTTTCGTGCATTTCCCGTGCGATATCACAGCCGCCTACAAACTCTCCGCCAATATATAACTGGGGAATGGTGGGCCAGCTTGAAAACTCTTTAATCGCTTGGCGCTTGGCTTCGTCAGCCAAAATATTGACGGAGGCATAGGGTTTGCCGATTTGATTGAGAATTTGTACGACAGTGTAAGAAAAGCCGCACTGGGGTTGGGCTGGGGTGCCCTTCATGTAAAGCATGACCTGATTGTTTTTAATTTCTTCTTCGATTTCTTGAATGACATTACGCGTCATGGTAATTCTCCTTGGTATCGTAGTGCCCTATCCGCCGAAGTAAGCATCCGCAGGGCGGGCGAGTTCTTCGGGTTCCTGGGCCCAGGTTTTCATGGTTAAGGCGTGGACGGGGCGTCCGTCCCCAACAAGGTGTTGCACAATGGCATAGACGTGTTGGTGTTGTTTCACCCGTGTCATACCGGCAAATCCGGGCCAAATAACGTTGACCTCAAGATGGTCACCGCTGCCGGTAAAATCGCGAATGACAACCTGTGATTCTGAGAGCGCGGATTCAATTAGGCGCTTGACTTCTGCTGCGATCATCGATTCTCCTGGTCAGTGAATACAAATTAATTCTAGGTTACCATGGCCATTAAAATGCCGACAAGATAGTCGGAATTAAGGTTTAAAGCAGAACCTGGGGGTTGGGATCCACTTCTTCGGCAATGGTGTTGCCCTTGACGTGGGTAATGAGCCAAATGGGAATCACGGCTTTGAGGGCGTCTGGGGGATTGAGAATTTCGATCACCTTTTCAAACACGTTCCAGACCGGCATGGTCAAAGCCCGTTCCGGTTGGCTGGCCAGATAGTCTTCAAAATTGCTGACTTCCCAGGCACAGGTGTGAATTTTGACTTCTGGGCCGATTTGGGCCACCGTATTGCCCATGGCTCGGCATTTGGCGGGGCGGACAGGATAAATGCCACACTTATCCATAACCAAGAAGGGGCAGCTGGCGGTTTTGAGGGCCATGGCGAGCGTTTGGTAGGCCGAGCGAATTTCTTCTTGGGGGATTTTGCCTTGGATGAGGCGATGTTGCAGAACCAAGGCATCGCGGTATTCGGCGGCATAATAGCGGGCCCGGCGTACGATCTCATCTTTGATGATTTGCGGAAACTCGCTAATGTAATAAAGAATGAGTTCCCATTCGAGGGCCGTAATATAGGGGGGGTGGAGCCCTTTACAGCACATGGCGCAGTCGATTTTACAGCGAATGTGGCTGTATTTATCTTTGACTTCGTCCATGAGGAAGTCCATGATGTCGTACACATCTTCAAGGCAGGTGACTTGTTTGAGGGTTTGATAGCCTTCACTGATGGTGGCAGCCAAACCCTCCATTCCTTCGGCGGGGGCAATCGAGCCAGACATGGGTTGAATTCTCCTTCCTATGAGCAGCGCTTAGAGACTGCGGGGTACAAAGTTACCTGCCCCCTGCTCTCCGGTAAAGCGGTTGCTGTCATAGACAATTTTACCGTGGGAAAAGGTCATTTCCTGATAACCTTGCACCTCTAAACCTTCATAAATACAATAATCGCTTTCCCCATGCAGGGTCGAACGGCCAATGGTGCGGCGGTTAGTCGGGTCAAAAATAACCAGATCGGCGTCTTTACCGACAGAAACAGATCCTTTATTAGGTAAGCCGAAAATCTTGGCGGGATTTGTGCTCAAAACGGCCACAAGCTGCATAAGGTTGATGTGTTTGCCGACAACCCCCAACTGATACATGACGGGGAGCAGGGTTTCGATGGTGGCCATCCCGGCTGGAATCGAGGCCAAATCGGTGCCGAGCTTTTTTTGTTCTTGGGTAAAGGCCCGGTGGGCACTGGACACAATCTGAATGGCCCCGTTGCGAATCCCCTTCCACAGGGAAGCTTTGTCCTCTTTGCTGCGCAGAGGAGGAAGGGTGACATAATTGCGCCCTTCGGGTGTGGCATAAGCTTCAGCGGTGTGAGTGAGATAATGGAGGGCTGTGCCTGCATAAATCAGGGGGTTGGTAGAATAGTTATCTAAAACTTCGCTGAGGGCGCTGCGGCTGCTGACGCTGGTGATATATGCCGCACTGTTAAATTGCTCTGCAAAGGTGAGTACCCGGTACATGGCTTCGGATTCAGAAAACGGGGGGCACAGATCGGGATAATGCTCAAGGGCATTCTCCTGATCGAGGGGGTATTGTTCAGAGAAATATTGGAGTACAGCTTGGTTGCCACAATGGATATTCAGCAGACCGCCACTTTGACCAATTTGAGCCAGAAGTTTGAGCAGGCTTTTGTCGTCCATGACAATGGCCGGATCATGGGACATCATAAAACATTCGAAGCTGGGAATGCCGCTGTTAACCAGACCCGTAAGTTCGTTTAAAATAACGTCGTTGACGTAGGTAATTCCCGCGTGGAGCCCATAGTCAATGACCACCTGGGGATCGGCCAACTGTTTGCGGGCTTTAATGGCCTCAGCCAGGGTTTCATCGCGGTTGGGAGTGGCAACATCGAGAATGGTGGTGACTCCTCCACAGGCTGCTGAGCGCGTACCTGTGAAAAAGTTATCAATTGAGCGGGTATTGCCAAAAGGAGATTCAAACTGGGTTTGAATCTCAATCAGGCCTGGGAGAATATACTTACCGCTGGCATCAATATTCTCAAAACCGGTAATATCTTCGCCAATGGCAACAATTTTCCCGTTTTGTATGCCTATATCTGCTTTGAACGTGTCATGGGCGTTGATAATCACCCCATTTTTAATGCTAATATCCATAAAGAAGCAGTCGTAACCTGTGGTTTCAATGATTCTAATAGTGTATCAGGCCTGTTTGAAAGCGCAATAGGGGATAAGTTGGAATGGGAACCAGAAGTTAACCAATGATTATTTTTAGTATAATTATTGGTTAATATAAGCGATAAAGCCACCAGATTTTCTCTGATTTTGACTACAATCAGAGCAGTAGTCTGCCAAGGAGAGAGAACGTGAACGAACTGATCCAGAAAATTCAGGTGGGTCTGTGTCGCTTTATCGGTGAAATCTTGCTGGAAGCCGGTTTAGTCACGGCCCAAGATATTAGCGCTGCGATCTCCGAACAAAAACAAACAGGTGAATACCTCGGGCAGATATTGGTGCGTCAGGGCTTAATTACCCAGGAACAATTGGTAGAGATCCTTGAGCTTCAGCTCGCTACGCGCTTGCAAAATTGCCAAGAGACGAAAAAATTCTTGGGTGAGATTTTACTTGAAAATCAATCTATCACCCGTTGGCAATTGGCTCGCACCCTTGAACTCCAGGGGCTATCCCGTAAAAAAATCGGCCAATTATTGATCGAGTTGGGCTTTACTTCACGGGGTACTGTGGAACAAGCCTTGAGCCATCAAGCGGTAGGAGCTTCTCCCCGAGCCTGCTCTCAAGGGCGTAAAAGTTTGGGTGAACTTCTGCTTCAGGTGCATCGTATTACCCCTGAGGATCTTCAATTAGCCCTGCAAGAACAAACCCAAACCCAGGATTATTTGGGCCATATTCTTGTTCGTAAAGGCTTTCTCACGGAAGATGAGTTGGAAGATTTGCTTGCAACCCAGATGGTGATGACCGAAGCCGAAGAGCAGCACTGCGCAGAAATTGTTGAAAGCTTGAACCCTCCATCTGTGAATACCTCTTCTCCTTTTCAGCCTATCCGCAAAAAATTGGGTGAGATTCTGATTGCCACCCGTCAGCTTTCCCCGGCCCAGCTCGATCAGGCCGTT
>DLGM01000003.1 GCA_002482705.1 Cyanobacteria bacterium UBA7694 | reverse complement strand
ACCGAAGACATTGGCCACCAAGATTTGGAACAACTCTACCTAAACGTAATGCAGACCGAGGCGCGGGCATGAGCGTGGTGACCACCCTGGCCCGGAAAGAAATCACTGTTGCCCTGCGGGATGGGCGTATCCGCTTCCTCAGCATCGCCTTATGGTTGCTGGTGGTGTTAGCCCTGGGAACGGGCATTCAGCATCAACAAGAACAACGCCAACAGCAAACACAGGCCAACCAAGGCCAGCGCGAGTTATGGGTCAATCAGGGGGATGTGAATCCCCATTCCGCCGCCCATCACGGACAACATGTCTTTAAACCCCTCAGCCCTTTGGCTCTGCTTGATCCGGGCTTGAGTGATTTTACCGGCAGCTCCGTTTTTTTAGAAGCCCATAAGCAACACAATGCACGCTATAAAGCCGCTGAAGACAGTACCTCCACCTATCGCTTTGGCCTGTTAAGCGCCAATGTCTTATTTCAACTGCTGGTGCCGCTCCTGATTATTTTGTTGACCTACAACAGTTTTAGCGGCGAGCGGGAGAGTGGCACCCTTCGCCAGCTCATGAGTGTGGGATTACAACCTCACCAACTCTGGTTGGGTAAACTCTTGGGGTATTTGGGGGTCTTGGGAATTTTGCTGGTTCCCCCACTCGCATTGGGAGGAGGGGCGCTGTTGTGGGCCGAAGGCCCTCAGGCGATTGCCATGAATCTCAGTCGCCTAGGGGCCTGGAGTGGCAGTTATTTGCTGTTTTGGTCACTGTTTCTCGGTCTGGGGCTATTGGTTTCAGCCCGGGCCCGCACCCCCCGCATGGCCTTGGTCATCCTCTTAAGCCTATGGTTTGCCAACGGCATTTTGGCCCCGCGCTTGGGCAGTGCGCTTGCGGCGGCCCGTTACCAAGTGCCTACCCCGATGGCCTTTCAGCAAGCGATTGCCGATGCGCAGGCAGAATTACCAAGCTGGAGCGAGCGCAGTGAACAGGTCGAAAAACGCCTTTTAAAACAGTATCAGGTCCAACAAGTTTCCCAATTACCCGTCAATCCAGCCGGGGTCATCCTGAGCGAAAGTGAAGCTGACGACACGCACATTTATGCCCAGCACCACCAGCAACTTGCGGCCATTTATCACCAACAAAACCAGGTATTTCAGCAGTTAGGGCTGCTGTTTCCGCTCTTGGCAACTCAAAGCCTGTCCAGCGCCCTCGCGGGGACGGATCTGGCCCATTACCATCACTTTTTACTAGCGGCCGAGGGCTACCGTCAGCAGTTTGTACAACGCCTCAACAATGACGTGACAGCCACAACCCAAGCAGAGGATGCCTTTGCCTATACCGCCAACCGCGAACTTTGGGAAACGGTCACGCCCTTTACTTACCAAACGCCCGGTCTGTCTTGGGTCACTGCTTATACAGGTTCCGCTTGGGCCGCCTTATTGGGCTGGAATCTGCTCATCCTTGTATTCACACCCTGGGGGCTTCGTGCCCTACGCCAACTTTAGGGGACTGTTATGTGGAATTTGATTCGCCATGAGTGGCGCATTCATCGGCTCGAACTGCTGGGGGTATTCGGCCTGTTTATCTTGTGTGTGAGTTTGGGGCTGTGGAGTNNACGCGTGAAGCCCAATATCAGCAGCGGGCTATCAGCGAAATTGAACAAGCTGAAACCCAACGTCGCGACCAAGATGCAAAAAAAACCCGCAAAGCGGAAGCCAAACCAGGCAAGCGCCTCAAAGCCTACCAAAACCCGCTCCGCGTTGCCCAAAAGGGCACCCCAGCTACACTCCCTCCTGGCCCCTTGGCCTTGGTCGCAGTGGGGCAAAGCGATCTGTACCCCCTGGCCCGCCAAGTGACGCTGGGCAGCCCCGATACTTTTGTCAGCCTCTCACGCCTAGACAACCCCTTACAACAACAAGCCGGGCAATTTGATTTCAGCTTTTTTGTGATTTACCTTTACCCGCTGCTCATTTTGGCTTTGAGCTTTGACCTCTTGGCATCTGAGCAAGAATTGGGAACCCTGCGCCTGTTATTGTCCCAACCCCTGAGCGCCCAACGCCTGATTGCAGCCAAGTTAGTGGCCCGTGCCATTCCGCTGTGCGCCAGTGTTTTGGGCTTGAGTGCACTGGGGCTGCTGATGAGTTCGCTCCATACACCCGGCTCCTTACTGCGCTGGACATTGGTCACTGGTCTGATCTTGGTCTACGGCGGCTTCTGGTTTGCCCTGAGTTGGGTCATTAATGGATTGGGCAAAGCGGCAACAACCAATGCCGCTCTGTTGGCGCTGGCTTGGTTCGGTGCCTTGGTGATTGTGCCCGGAGCGATCAACCTCAGTGCGCGGGTCTTGTACCCGGTGCCTTCCCGCGTGCAGTTTGTGCAAACAGTGGCCGAAGTAACCCAAGAAGCACGCAGCCAGAGCAGTAAATTACTCAGTAAATATTTTGAAGATCACCCCGAATTGTTGCGGGGAAAAGTCAACCAAGCAGAGTTTGCCCATTTACAATTGGCCAAAGAAGCCGCAGTCGCAGAAGCCCTACAGCCAGTCACAGCCCAGTACCGGGGGCAGTTGCTCCGTCAGCAGCAGTGGGTGGATCGGCTCCAGTGGTTATCTCCCAGCCTGGTCGCCCACCAGGTTCTGACCGACTTGGCAGGCAATAGCCTGTATCGCTACCAACAGTGGGAAAAACAGGTGCAGGCATTCCATCAGCGCTGGCAAGCTTGGTTTACGCCTAAAATCCGTTCCCAGCAAGCGATCAAAGCCAGTGACTATGCACATCTTCCGCAATTTATTTTTAGCGAACCTTCAGCGCTTAGCACGGCCCGCAGAACGGCTCTTCCCCTGTTGTTTTTAGGGGGCCTAGGCGTGATTCTGAGCGTCTTGGGGCGTCAATTATTCCGACGTTTCAGCCCCCTATAAGTGGCGGCAAAGGCAACATAACACAAAAGCAGGCACCCTGATCCGGGGCACTTTCGACACGAATACTGCCCCCCAAGGCTTCGATTTCGGTTTTGGCCAAATGCAGTTTGAGGCCCCGGCCGGGGATATGCGGGTGGAAGCGTTTGTACAGCCCGAAGAGTTTGTTTCCATAACGTTTGAGATCGATCCCCAAACCATTATCTTGGAACACAATCACCACCTGACCCTGGCTGACTTCAGCACTCAAGCGAATGTGTAAAGGACGTTGGGGGTTACGATATTTGATGGCATTGCTCAACAGGGTATGCAAAATATTTTGCAAATAACTGCGCACACCTAATATCTCATCAATCGCACTGAAGTCGCCCTGAACAGAAGCCTGACAACCCGCCAACTGAATTTTCAGGCTGTCCTGCACCTGTTTCCATAAGTCGCTGAGACGCAGGGGTTCACGCGTCTCATGCACAGGTGTCCGCAAAGCCAAAATACGGTTCAGATCTTGCATTACCCGTTCCAACTGGGCCGCTGAATCAGACAGGTGCATCACCATCTCCCGATCTATCGGACTGAGCGTGTCACTTTGCAAAAGCTTGAGAATACCCTCTAAATTGGCCACGGGAGCCCGCAAGTGATGGGAAACAATGTATGAAAACTGCAATAAATCTTTGTTTTGACGCAATAAGTCATCCATCAGACGCTGGCGCTCTTGCTCTTGGGCATGTCGCTCGGTGACATCACTCATAAGCACAATATAATTGTCGAGTTGCCCCCGATGATTGACAACTGGCGTCAATGAAACCCGTGCCCAGAAAGGTTCTTGCTGTTGGCTATACAGAAGTAACTCATGATGAAATACTTGCCCCGTTGCCAATGCCTGTTGGAAGCGTTCAAGCTCCTGAACAGAAGTGCCTGGCCCGGCCAATAATTCGCTGGGAACGCAGTTTTTAATCATTTCAAGGGTATAACCCGCGCGCAGAATAAACGCTGCATTCGCCCATTCAATCCGCCCTTGGGCATTGGTGATCAAAACAAAGATATCGGTTTCACTGGCCACCAGTGAAAGCATGTGCAGCTCTTGTTGAGCCTGTTTGAGCAGACTGATGTCCTGAATGGTGCCAAACAACTTAATCGTCTGGTGTTGTAAACGAATGGGGCGACAGGTTGCACGCACCCATTGGGAGTGCTCCGACTGGGGATTTCTTTCCAATTCAATGTCAAAAGGATCACCGGTTTCGATCGCTACATCAAGGGCATTACTCAAGTCATTGTGAGCGTCTTGGGTATAGGACAAAAGCATCGTTTCTAAGTTCAGTGGCGTATTTGTGTCCAAGCCATAAATATGGAATACCTCATCGGTCCAGCTGAGTTCATGGGTCATTAAATCGTATTCCCAGCCGCCCACTTTGGCCGCCTCCTGGGTTTCCTGCAAAAGATTGCGATACTTATGGTTTTCAGTAATATCCGTGACCGAGGTAATTTTATAACGGGTGCCATCTTCTTGAACCAATAACGAGGCCGTAGCATAAATAGCCAGCAAAGAACCGTTTTTCCGCATCACGATCCACTCACCGGGTAGTTCAGTTTCTCCAGCCATAAAGGCATCATGCATCTGCGCTACCGTCGCCCGCTCATCGGGCGGAAGCATCATGGTGAAATGCTGGCCAATGAGTTCGTCACGGGTATAGCCATAAATCGCACAGTAAGCATCGTTCACCCGATAAAAGATGCCGCGATCATCGGTAATGCAAATACCCGTTGCAGCCACTTGGAAAATCGAAGACATCAACTTTTCAGAGCGAAGTAAGTTTTGGTTGAGACGCTTTACTTCCGTCACGTCCTCCAAACTGATTGCGACCACTTCAGCCTGACCATCCCCATCCAGAACAGGTAGCATATGCATCAACAGCCATCGGTCCCCAAAAGCATATTCACGGCGCTGTACCACCGTCCCAGCGATAGCCTGAGTAAAATCACCCAGAAAAGTTTCCAATTGAGGTAATGGAAACAAATCAATCACAGGGCGGTTATTTTCTAAAGCCGTGCTCACAGGCTGTAACAATTCGTGAGCGCGTGTATTAAATTTAAGTATACGATAATGTTTGTCGACCAAAATGAAACCCAGGACAGTGTTGTTAAGCAGCGCTTGGGTATGGGTTTCAGAAATGCGTAAGCTGATTTCTTTTTGCTCGAGTGCATCGTGGGTGGCTTTTAGTTCTTGATAGGCAATCTGAATCTCTTCATTGGTGGACTGCAATTCTTCATTGCTGGTTTCCAACTCTTCATTTGCAGATTGTAACTCCTCATTGGTAGACTGCATTTCCTCATTCAGAGACTGGAGTTCCTCATTGCTGGTTTCCAGTTCTTCGATATAGGTTTGCAGATGCGCTTTGGTGGCCGTTAACTCTTGTTCAAGCTCAAGTAAACGGAGCTGCTCCCCCGCCTCTGAATCAAATGTGGAAGTAATGGCCCCCGCAGCTATCGGAGGTGATTGGGCTTCAAATACCACCAGATATAATTCTAATAAACTCTCTGGATGAAGCATCGGGCGACAGCTCACCACCACCCAATGCTCCTGCCCGCCATGCACAAACCGGCGCATCGTGGTTTTGACCTGCTGCCGATCGGCAATCGCACGGTTAACCACTGCCCGCAACTCTATTTGCAGCTCTTCACGCACCATTTTCAGGAGATTGACGTTCATGCTCCCTTCGCGTAGGCCTAGATAGATGCTCACATCTCCACGGATTTCTTGGATATCCATGACCTCATTGATCACCACATAAGGATGCTCAAAGGTATTAAAGAGCGTCTCTTTGATAATCTCTGCCAAGGGAAGTTCCTGACGAGGTTTGCGCACTAAAATCGGACGTGCCGGTTTTAAATGGGGTTTAAAAGCTGAAAATTTGAGTGCATATAAACTCTCACCCGGTTTGCGTTGGAACAACTTATAATTTCCATTTACCACCGCAAATAAATCCGAAAATTGGCCAACGGTCTCCGATTTACCCAAAAACAAATAGCCATTGGGGTTGAGCGCATAATGAAAAATCGGCATAATATGTTTTTGTAAATTAGCCCCAAAATAGATCAATAAATTGCGGCAACTAATCAGATCTAGCTTTAAAAAAGGAGGATTATGGGTGATATCGTGTTTGGAAAAGAGCACCAGAGAACGAATGTTTTTGAGCAATTCATAGTCATCCCCTTTGCGCAAGAAGTATTGCTCTAGATACGCTGTCGATATGTGTTCAAGGCTACTTTGCGGATAGAGGCCACGCCGAGCAATGGCAATCGCCCGCTCATCAATATCGGTGGCAAATATCTGGATCGGGTGTTGCTGAATGCGGTCTTTGAGCAAACTGTTGAGGATAATGGCCAGTGAATAGGGCTCCTCACCAGTCGCACAGCCAGGCACCCAAATACGAATCGGGTCTCCCGGCATTTTTTTAGCCAAAAGCTGGGCAAAATTGTTTTCCAAGGCAGAAAAAGCCGCAGGGTCGCGAAAAAAAGCCGTTACACCGATCAAAAGCGTGTTAAATAGCGCATCAAGTTCACCGGGATGTTCATTTATATAATATAAATAGGCTGATAAATCGGAGATTCCCAGCTGCCCCATGCGTTTATCCAAACGACGAAAAAACGTTGAGGGCTTATAGTTGGCAAAATCAGTGCCTGTACGGCGGGATAACAACTGGAAAAGCCTTTCAAAATCAGCATTATCAGCCACTGCGGGCACGGGCTTCGCGCTTATTTGTGCAGAAAGCAGCTCAAGCAGTTCAACGCCCATTTGTTCTGGAACGCTGACCATATCTACCGCCCCCGTTTGGATCGCGGCGAGCGGCATGCCATCATAACGGGCCGACTCAGGATCCTGAACCAACACCCGCCCCCCTTTTTCTTTCAGGGCCATCACACCGAGCGCGCCATCCGAGCCTGTACCCGAAAATATAATTCCAATCGCAGATTCAGCGAGGTCATCAGCCAGTGACTGAAAGAGAATGTCAACACTGGGTTTAGGCCCCATGACATTAAAGGGTTTACTGAGATATATGCGCCCATGACCCACCCGAATATCACTGTCTGGCGGTGTAATATAGACATGATTGGGTAACAACTGCTGGTGTTGAGATGCCTCCAGGACCGTAAGGCCAGTGTCACGGCTTAGCAATTCAACCAGTCGGCTCTTGTGGGTGGGGCTCAAGTGTTGGGCAATAATAAGCGCAACGCCTTGAAGTTGGGGCGGCAAATGGGATAAAAATTCCTGCAAGGCCTCCAATCCACCGGCAGAAGCACCTATTCCAATCACGGCCAGTATTTCCCCAGATCTTGTGGACATGGCTTAATGGCTCTTTCTCGGCGTTTGGGCGAAACGCGAATCCATACTTTTCAGAACGTGTGTATGTAGCCACTATAACAGGTATAGCTCCCGCTTCCAACCTTCTTTTATGCGGGTAAAACAATCTTGCCATGGTTAAAATAAAAGACCGAGACTCGTCACAAACAGTTGATCCCCTTGTGGTAAGTTCAGAGAGCTCTGGTAGGATGAGCACATGTTGAAATTGTTTTCCCCTGGCATTCGCCATATGCTTCTTTCAACCGGTTATTTTGCCCTCATGAATGTGTGTGTCAAATTTTTGCCGCGCCTTCCCACCCATGAAACGGTGTTTTTCAGGGCTCTTGGCATGCTGTTCCTCTGCAGTGGTGCGCTGATACAGGCACGTATCAGCCCTTGGGGAAATCACAAAGGGTATCTCTTCCTGAGGGGATTTTATGGCACGGTAGGATTAAACCTTTATTTTTATACACTTCAGGCTATGCCTTTGGCCAGTGCGGTCACCCTCCAGTATCTTTCACCTATTTTTAGTTCTGTGTTTGCCCTGTTTTTACTGCGAGAAGGAGTCCATCCAATTCAGTGGATATGTTTTGCCTTGGCCTTTGCAGGGGTGTTCGTGATCAAAGGGTTTGAAACACACATTGCCCTCCTCCCGTTTACCGCAGCCTTGGGGGCCGCCATCTGTTCTGGATTGGCCTATAACTATGTTCGTAAACTGAAAGATTATGATCATCCCCTGGTCACCGTTCTCTATTTCCCCCTCGTGACACTCCTCCTGACGGGGCCCTATACCCTTTTTCACTGGGTACAGCCCCAAGGCTGGGAATGGTTAGCCCTGATACTTTTAGGCATCTTTACTTATTTTGCCCAAATTCACATGACCCACGCTTATCAAGCCGAACAAGTGGCCGTTGTGAGCAGTTTTAACTATCTGGGTGCCATTTATGCCCTGGGGTTGGGCTGGCTATTGTTTGGTGAACTCCTTTCATTCGGTTCGGCCATTGGCATTGGACTCATTATTGTAGGGGTCGTCATGGGAGCCAATTATAAAAGTTTAGAACGGTGGTGGCTGCAACGGAGCCACTGAGTGGCCTGACTGCGCCCCATAACTAAGCGGCTTCAAGCCTTCTTCGTTCACATCTGAGCCCGTTAGAGTGGGAAGCTTTTGGCATTGTTTGTTATATTAGACAACAGCGCATCCACAAGGATGCCGAGCTGAGACCTACGAGGCTGCCTATATGATTCGCGCCACTATTCTGGTACTTCTATTTACCCTGTTCACCGTCTTGCCGGGCTTTGCCCAAACTCCCCCGGCAGCAGCACCCGGTGGAGCCTTGACCCTATACCTCAACAACGAGGCCGTCACCCCACTGCCACCGCTGTTTAAAACCCAGCAAACTCTCTATCTGCCCATTCAAGTAGTGAGCCATCTGGGGGTACGGGTTGAGGTGAATGCCACCGATCACAGTGCGCGTTTGGTCATGCCTGGCAAAGTCTATTTGGTCAAAGAGGGTTCCCGCTATATCACGTGGCAACAGGAAGGCTTCCAAATTGCCCATGCTCCCATTTGGCAACAAAACACCCTGTATGTGCCCAGTGCCCTGTTTGTCTATCTTGGGGCTGTGCTGCGCTACAACAGTGTCACCAACGAGATTCACATCTCAAAACCCATGAACACCATCCGCACCCTCAACCTGTTGCCATCAGACGTATATACCCGCTTGGTCTTTGAATTTGAACAGGCTCCTATGTACAAGGTCAGCGAATCAGAGAATCAGATCACCATCGACCTGTTTGGGGCTCAGGTGCCAGAGCCTGAGCAGTTTCAGCAGCCCGTGAGCGATGTATTGTATGGCGGTTTACAGATCAGCCGTACCGGCACCGGCACAGTTCGTATGGTTATCCGTAAAAAATATCCGTCCCCCCACCGCCTGTTCTGGCTGGAAAACCCCCATCGCTTAATGATCGATCTGGTCAAAATCTTCCAAGAGGAAAAAACCTCCCAATTGGCCCCCGGCATCAGTTATACCCACACTTACCAAGGGCAAGCTTTTGGGCCAGTCACTCACTATACTGTCAAAATCCAACCGGGCTCCAGTTATTATCTTCAGCCCGTCCTCGCCAAAGAGGGGCAAACGGATAAATTCACCAAAGAGCCTGTCAGTGCAATGGCCCGGCGTCATGATGCCCTGGTCGCCATTAACACATCTTATTTTAATGCCCAAGGCATCCCCTTGGGGATCTTGATGAAAGAACAAGAACTGATTTCTTCTCCCCTGTATAACCGCACCCTCTTGGGCATTACCCAGCAACAACGGCTGTTTGTCGATCAAACGTCATTGTCTGAGGCCGTTTATTTCCCGGAGCTACGCAATACCCAACGCTTCCATGCCGTCAACCTTCCTCGCCAGCAACAACAAATGGTGCTCTATACGCCCCGTTATGGGCGCACCACGGGCACTGCGGACAATGAATATGCCTTTGAGGCACAAATTCTGCTGGATGGCACGATTCAACAGACAGGTACCCACAACCTGCCGATCCCGGAAGATGGTTACGTTATCTCGGCCCATGGCAAACCAGCCCTGTGGTTACAGCAAAACATCGCCGTGGGCATGCGGGCGCTGGTCTTCTCTCAGGTGCTGGGCCAATGGCAGGATCGCTCCATTGAGCACTTAATCGGAGGCGGGCCACGGTTGGTCAAACAAGGGCAACCCCATGTCACCGCCGAACAAGAACAGTTTAAACCCGATATTGCCGTAGGCCGGGCCCCCCGCACCGCCCTCGGCATTGGCCCCAATGGTGAAACCATCTTACTGGTGGTCGATGGTCGCCAACAACGCAGCGCCGGGCTCACCCTCTGGGAGTTGGCCCAGTTGCTCAAAGAGCGTGGAGCCGTTGAGGGTATCAACTTCGATGGTGGCGGTTCTAGCGCCCTTGCCATTCGCGGCAAACTTGTCAATAACCCCTCTGATAAATCGGAGCGCCCTGTCAGCAGTGCCCTGCTCGTTCTGCCCAACGCTCAACGGCCATCACGTGCGGCATACTAAGATCACGCTGGGTAACGCCCCTCTTGACGTCTGGGTTGCCCTGACCGCAAATGAATTGGAGCAGGGCGTGCGCAGCCTTCCGCCCTTGGAGCCCGGTCAGGGATTGCTGATGTATATTTCTCCAGCGCGCGAGATCAGCCTGAGTATGGCAGGGGTTACCCAAGCTCTTGAGGTAGCATTTTTAAGCCCCAGCCTGCGCATCACGGCCATCCGCTCCCTGACACCCACAGGCCCAGAGGTCGAATCCCCCACCGCCGTCGGTT
>DLGM01000486.1 GCA_002482705.1 Cyanobacteria bacterium UBA7694 | reverse complement strand
TTTGAGCACCCGGAAGGAGATTTCCGGGTGGCTCAGGGCAAAGGTCTGCATCAACTGCTGGATGTAGCCCATTTCCGTCATTTCGCTGCTCATGAACTTGAGGCGCGCCGGGGTATTATAAAACAGTTCGCTGATCGTCAGGGTCGTGCCGACCGGCCCGCCGCTGGGGCTGGCTTCGAGGGTTTGCCCCCCATGAATCACCAGCTTGGTGCCGGTCGGATGGGCCGCCGTGCGGCTGATCACTTCGACCTTGGCGACGCTGGCAATGCTGGGCAGGGCCTCACCCCGGAAGCCCATGGTACTTAAGGCCCACAGGTCTTCGTAGTGGTGAATTTTGCTGGTGGCAAAGCGCTGAAAGGCCAGCTCAATGCTGTCGCTGGGGATACCGCTGCCGTCATCCGAAATGCGCAGCCAGCGGCCCCCTTGGTCCATTTCGACCTGGATGCGGGTGGCCCCGGCGTCGAGGGCGTTTTCGACCATTTCCTTGACCACCGAAGCAGGGCGTTCGACCACTTCTCCGGCGGCAATTTGGTTGGCGACGGTGGCATCGAGCAGTTGAATCGCGCGCATTAGTTGCTGCGGGCGGTCAGGGTCAGATTCAGATCAACGGGTTGGCCTGCCCCACGCCGTAACACAGTCACTTTGATTTGATCGCCGACGCGCTTTTGCCCTTCAAGGTAGTCGCTCAGGTCGCGCTCGGTCTTGATCGGACGGCCATCAATCGCGACAATAATGTCGCCACCAATGAACAGTTCGTAGTTGCCAAAATACACGCGTTGGTTGCCGCCCTTGATGCCGCCATTGGCTGCTGCGCCCCCCGGCAGGGTTTGCATCACCAGCAGGCCGCTGGACACATTCAGCTTCATCAGTTGGGCGATCCGGGGATTGAGGGGTAATACGCTTACCCCCATCCAGGGATATTGCACGCGACCATATTTGATCAGTTCGGGCACAAAGCGCTTGACGGTATTGATCGGAATTGCAAACCCGAGGCCAATGGAACCACCGGAAGGGCTCAAAATCAGAGTGTTGACGCCAATCACGCGGCCGCTGGAGTCAAACAACGGGCCGCCGGAGTTGCCACTGTTAATGGCGGCATCCGTTTGAATGAGGTCGGTCATCTGGCGGTTTTGTTCAATTTGGATATTGCGGTGCAGGGAGCTGATCACCCCGGTGGTGATGGTTTGACCCAGGGCAAAAGGGTTGCCAATCGCAATCGCGGTCTGGCCCACTTGCAGGGCGGAGGAGTTACCCAACTGGACAGGTCTGAGCATTTCTTTGGGGGCTTGAACTTTCAGGACGGCGAGGTCATTGCGTTCATCAAAACCGACAAGTTGGGCCGGGTAAGAGTGCTCTGCGGTACCAAAGCTGACATAAAAGCGCTGAGCCCCTTTGACTACGTGGTGGTTGGTGACCACGTGTCCGGCGGTGTCAATCACAAACCCTGAACCGGCCCCCTCTTGGGGCACCAGCTCCATGTAGTTATTGTATTGAAAGGAGCGAGTCGTGACGTTTACCACTGAGGGGCTGAGGTTTTTATACAGATTGATGATCTGCTGTTCGCTGGTGCCCGTGGTCGAGGGGGCTGCATGGGCGGGTGGGCTGTATAAATCTTCAATCGGGTGCTGCTGGGCGACGGGGGTCGAGCCTGAAGGGAGACTCTTTTCTTGCGGAGGGCTAAGCTGGAGATAGCCAATCACCAGGGCTCCGGCTACCAGCCCGGACAGACTGATGCCAGCCACTTTTTGAAGGAAGGATGTTTTCATAATTCTGTTACCTCGTTGCGGCGGTCGCCGGTATGACAAAGTGTAGTGCTTTTATTTCTTTTTCGGCAATATGTTCAAAAAAGCTGCGTAAGGCAAAATGAGCACGGGCCAGGGCTTTGGGCAAATTGGGATGTTCGCGCGGCAAGCCTTCTTCAGCCTGAATCCAGCTCAAAATTTGGCCGACGGCGCGGGGCATATGCTGAACCAAAGTGCCTGGGTTGCAATCGGCACACAGCAGGCTGCCGTGATGTAAATGGAACACGTGCCGGTCTTCGCTGCCAAAGGGGTGGCCACAATTTTGGCAGCAGGAAAAATCCTGAGCATAACCCATGACTTCGAGAAAGTACAGCTCAAAGGTCAGCAGGGCAATCAGGGGTTCCGTTTCTTCTCCGAGATGGGCCATAAAAACCGATAGCGCTTGGTATAGCTCTGGGTGCGGGTCCATTTCTTGGCAAAAGGTGGAGACCAAGTCGCCCACGGCCAAGGCGACCATCAGCCGGTCATAGTCTTGATATACCCCGGGAAAATGGCGCACCGTATCACACTGCTCAATGCGGTGCAGGGTGCGCCCACGTTTGAGCAGGAACTGGTTACAGCGCAAAAGCTCTAAGCGGCCCGCCATTTTGCTGTTGGGGCGACGCAAGCCTTTGGCAATCGCCCGCAGCAGGCCAAATTCACGCGAAAACAAGACCACAATGCGGTCGTGGTCGCTGTAGTCATAGTGCCGCAGCACAAAGGCTTCGGCGGCAAAGGGGTGTTTCTCAGTGGGCAAGCTCGACATGGTCGACGATGCCCACAATCACGCAGCGGATCGGGGCATTGCCGAGCTGCAGAATTTGGCGGNNAGGTGCCTTCATCCAATAACAAGACCTGATCGCCCGCTCCGGCCTGGACAGTGTCCACGGCAATCAGTTGTTCGCCCACGTCTTTGCCATAGGGGTCAATCGGCTGTACCATCATCAGTTTGCGTCCGTTTAACGACGGATGCTTGACAGTGGCAACCACATTTCCGATCACGCGGGCAAGTTTCATGCTGGGCTCCTTGGACAATGACTGCTTTCATTGTAAAGGCAATGCTTCGCGGGTGCCAAATATCTTGCTGTAATCCGAACTTAAGCAAGATATTTTAAATCTTTACAAAACTATACATTGTCCAGAAAACAGCCTTCAAAGTTATGAATATCACTTATCACAGTTGCTACTGTTGTATGTGCAAACTAATTACTTGAAATTAACTATTTAAGATAATAACTAACCAAAGGGCACAATTTTGGCAAAAAAGACAATAACGCGCTGTGCAAAAGGCTGTACTAATCAGGATTTGATCTTGGCAACTTTCTGTGGAATCATACTATACAGATAGTTAAGTATTCTTTAAAGATAGGATTTGCTGATGACTAAAAGATTGCTCTTTGCTCAGGTATCATTGGTTCTTACCTTGGCTGCATGTCAAGCCCAAACCCCAACGGGCACGGTCCAACAGACCCCAGCTCAGACGGGAAATACTCCGGCGAGTAGCGCTCCAGCAGCTCAACCGGGCACCTCTGCAACCACCCCCTCTGGTTTAACCCCTGGGTCATCAGATTCTGTCAAGCAGCCCACCAGCACCCTGCGCCCCGGCAACCAGAATGCAGCAACAACCCCGTCAACCACTACACCTGCTGCGCCGGTTGCCCCGGCCCAAACCCAGGTGCTGCAAGCCAGCAACTACAACACCGAAACCGTGATTGCAGGTTTGCGTACCTCGGCCAGTTTAAGTGATGCCCAAGCCATTGCCCAGCGCCATGGCCTGACGGTCAAAACCTATATGGACTCGATCCGCAGTGTGGTGTATACCACCCAAGGGCAAGCGGTACCCGCTTTGCTGAACGCCTTAAAAGCGGAAGCTGCTTTGGAGTTTGTCGAGGCCGACCAAGTCAGCGCCCAGCAGCCCAATGCCGAAACCGCTGTGGGTGGTTTCAGCCTGCTGAGTGAAGACAGCGAAGAGGGTGAGGAGACCGAAACCAACGATCCAGCCGAAGAGGAAGAGGGTTCCACGGATGAGACTCCGGCTGAACCGGCTGTGACCGCTCCCAAAGACACCTATTACGCGGATCAGTACAGCCTGTCGCTGATCAAGGCACAAGATGCCTGGAAAATTGTCAGCACCAGCGAAAAGGCCCGTGAAGCGGCTGTTGCAAATGAACAGGCCGAGTCTGAAACGACCTTGCCCGAAGGCGTCAGTTATGTACATGCCCCGATTAACATTTCCGTGATTGATGCCGGTGTTCAAACCAAACACGCCGATTTTGGCGCTGTTGCAACCGGCAACCATTTTGACGCCTACTCCCGCGCGGCTGGGCAAAGCAACGGGGAAGTGAGCAGCCTGAACCTGTTCAAGTCGAGCTATAAGCAGGGCACCCACACCGCAGGCATTTTGAGTGCCGTTGCCAATGACAAAGGTATTATTGGCATTGCCAATGGCCGCAGTAAAATCACCGCGATTAAAACCGCCCCTGATCTGTGGGACAAAATCAAGTCTCTGTTCACCTTTGATGATGCTCAACTGACCCAGGTTTCCGTTTTGGCTGACGCGATTGTCTGGGCCGCTAACAGCAAGCCGACCGCCAATACGGTTGACCTGCTGCAAATCAACAATACGGTCAATGCACCCAGCATGGTGTTAAAACGTGCAATTGAACATGCCCAAAGCAAAGGTTTGCTGGTGGTTGTGCCCACGGGGGATCGTCCCAAGGTCGATGCCCCTAAAACAGTGACTGGCCCTGATACCGAATACTGTATCAATCCACGCACTGGCAAAGACATCATTGACTGCCAACAGGCTGCGGATGAACAGGCTGCGGAAGACGTTAAGCTGACCAAGGTATACAATTATCTGGCTACGCTGGATGGGGTTGTGGCCGTGGGCGCGGT
>DLGM01000278.1 GCA_002482705.1 Cyanobacteria bacterium UBA7694 | reverse complement strand
AGGGCAATCAGCTTGGCCCGGTCTTCCGGGCGGCAGGGGGCAAAGCCCACCCCGCAGGAGCCGAGCACGGCGGTGGTGACCCCATGCAGTGACGAGGGGGCCATGTCCGCATCCCAGGAAATTTGCCCGTCATAGTGGGTGTGGATATCCACAAAGCCAGGAGCCACAATTGCCCCGCCACCGTGCTGGATGCTAGTTGCCCCGGCAGTCAGTTTTCCCCGGCTACGGCCCAGGGGCCTGAAGTGTATTGGCAAGCTCCCGGCTTGGATACCTATGGAGAAATTTCGCTGGACGGTTTTAGCAAATATTACCGCATCACCGTGACCTACACGGGTGGCGGCAGCCAAAGTATTCTAATCACCGTGCCGATTGGCGGCGGCAGTGTATACCCTTCTTGAGGACACAACTAATGAAGCGTTTTTTAGCCAGCTTTGCCCTCACTCTCGGTTTGGTCAGTTGCCAACAGGTTCCCAGCCCGACTGTTCTGACCCCAGCTCTGCCCCTGCAAAAATCGGTTCAAACCACTGCCACCCCAGCTCTGGAAGGCCAGTTGGAGACCCGTCGTAACGCCAATGGCACCTATCAGGTGAAGCTGAACCTGATGCTTGAGCAGGGCTTCCAAACCCAGGCCATTAACTGCAATGGCGACTCGGAGCAGGGGCCGACCAGCAACATGACCCAGGTGCGTGTCAGGCTGTTTGGCCCCGGCATTCCCACCGACATTTATCCGCTCGAAGCCCCTACCAATGGGATTGTTTCCCTGAATGGCAGCAACCGCTGTAGCCTTTCCGCTGCCAGTACCCTGACGTTCAGCGATGTGCCCGAAGGTGCGATCCGCATGATTGCGGTGCAAGGGCTTGACGAACTGAATGAGAGCGTACCCAATACCAACATTGAAGCCGCTTTCCCCTTGGTTCATAACGATGTCTTGACGAGTCTGGAAGTGAGTTACCGGACGGGGGTTGTCTTTAAGATCATCGAGGCCCTCAACCTCTCCAATGCCCTGCCGGAAATGCGCCGCATCCACCTGATCAGCCAAATCGACTTGGCCAAGTTACAGGCTCTGGTCGATGCCCTGACAGGGTTTGTAGCCGTTCCACGGGCCTATGCCTTCCACCCCGGCATGATCAATACCTCTGCACTGGCCGCTTGGATTGAAACCCAAGCCCAAACTTTGAGTGCCACTGAGATCAATGCAGCAATTGAGGTCCTGACCCTCAACACCGGGCAACATGCCACTTATCGCCTGAATAGCGGTACCCTCAGCGGCAAAATTTTGGGCGCTATTCCCGGTGAAGACATTCGCGTACGCTATGACGATTTGACCAGTGCCGAACTCGTTATTCCCGGCATATCGGTGACCAGCAGTGAAGTGAGCTTCTCGCTCGATAAAACCCAGGCCGGGTCGCATCTCCTGCAAGCGCTCCAACAGATCAACAATCCGCCCCGGCTGGCAGAACTGTCGAGTGTAGATGCCAGCGCCACCGGGCTCATGCTCAACTTTACGCCCCTGCGCACCGCCGATTGGCAGCCTGCTACTGGCCCCGTGGGCGGACGCATAACCGGCCTGGTTCGGGGAAGCGCAACGTTCTTGTATGCGGGCACCGAAACCGGGGGCGTCTATGTGTCGTATAACAACGGTGACAGTTGGGCTCTTGCCAATCAGGGGTTAGACAAACTCTCGATCACCGCCCTGGTTGCGCTTGACGACAGCATTGCTTATGTCGCCACCACCGACGGCATCTACAAAACGATCAACAGTGGTGACGTGTGGACCAAGGTTATGGATGTAACCGCGCCCATTACCCGCGTCAACCAGCTATTTATTGACCACGACAATACCACTCATGTCTATGCTGGTACCAATGACGGCATCCGCCAAAGCCTCGATGCGGGCGTGAACTGGACTGCCGTGAATGGCCCCAGCAATTTGCTGGTCGGGCAAGATATCCACTACATTACCAAGTCAAATGATACCCTGCTGCCGCTCAACAACCGATTTTTTGCCGCCTCGCGGGGGGCTGTTAATAAGCTGTACCGCTCGATTGACGGGGCCAACTGGGAAACCTTATACGACTTTGGAAGCAGTGAAATCCGGGGCGTAGCCGTCGATAATAATCTTATCAGCAATCTGATCGTTGCGATTCAAAACGGCAATACCCCGCAGATCAAATACAGCAGCGGCTTGCTCAACATCGCTCCGCTGACGGGTTTGAGTGAATATGGCGGAGGGGCCCTGTCCAGTCTGGCTCCCAGTGCAGATATTTCACAGCTTTACATCCACAGCGGTACCCTCTATGTGGGCACCCGTGCCCAATCACTGTTCATCAATGGGGGTGGTAGCGGCGGCTCTTGGATCAGTCCCAGTTATCCCGGTGCCACTGATTACCCGCATATCACCGCCTTTGAAAAAACGGGGACCAACCTGATGATGGGGAGTCAAGGCGGGGGTGTTGCAGAAGTCACAAGCGGCATCCAGCAAAAGAGTGCGGGCATGTATGCCCAGTATATTACGGCTCTGGCCCAGCATCCCAGCAACGGCAGTTATGTTGCTGCAGCCACCAAAGGCGGCGGCATTTTCCTGAGCACAGATGGCGGTAGTTCCTGGAGCGCCAAGCACGACGGCTTGAGCACAGACCCTCGCGCCCGCAATGTGCGCAGTCTGGCCTTTGATGGCAACGGCAACCTCTATGCCGGAACCGAAGGGGCCGGGGTCAAGGTCTTGGCTAACCCCCTCGCCTGTCACACGGAATCCGGCTGGGAGTGGCATGCTTTTGATGGCTCATTCCCGGCCAATGCCTCGGTGCACGCCTTATTGTCCGCTGACGGGCAGATTTTTGCCGGTTTGGCCAGTGATGGCCCCTTTACCGCTAGTGGTCTGTACAAAACCGCGCAGGCCAACCTGAACTGTAATGCGCCCCCCATGACCCCGGCCCCCTGGAGCACTGACTTCATGGGCGGTGCCAATGTTTATTCCCTGACGGTGAAATCGCCCGGTAGCAATGGCACTTGGCACCTAGCCGCCGGGTTGGGCTCCGGGCAAATCCGCAAGAGCACCGACAGCGGCGGCACCTGGGCCAGCCCCATCAGCACTGGCCTGACTGGGCCAGTATTGGGCATCTGGAGCGGGGCCGCCGACATTGCCAGCCGTCTTTATGCTGTCGGGTATAACAACCAAGGCGTTGTGCGCAGCGACGATGGTGGGGCCACCTGGATCCAGGCGGGTACAGGGCTTCCCAATGCGCGGGTCAAAAGTATTTCCGGAGTACGCCTGAATGCCAACC
>DLGM01000421.1 GCA_002482705.1 Cyanobacteria bacterium UBA7694 | reverse complement strand
AAAAGCCCCTCGCAAGAGGGGCTTTTGTCTTTGGGCTTGATTCGCTAGACCTTGAGCCTTTATGCTAAAACCATGATCGAACGTCTTGTTACTTTGCTGACTCCCCCTACGCCTTATTTGGGTGTCGAGCGCCCTATGGCGAGTGGGGCCATGGCCCCAGCTCCCTTTTCAGCAGCTCTCAAAGCATTTGCACAGCCGTTGCCAGTCACTTCTTTGGTCAGTCAAAATTTGCAGATGTCAATCCAGAGCCGTGCCTTGACGGCGGCGCCTCTGACGCCGCCAGCTCCGCTTACCCCCCAGATGGTGCAGGGGCTCCATACCCTGAGTCGCCCGATGGCCCATGCTTTGGCTCAACATCCTGTGGTGTGTTTGCCGTTAACGGGGTTGACCCCACAGCAACTTTTAGAGCAACAGTGGCTGCGGCAAATGATGTTTCATAAAGACGATTCTGATCCGGTGATCACCCAAGGACTGCTGACATTTTTGCCGATTGAGCGTCCCTTTGTACGGGAGTCCCCACGATTGCGGCGACGTCATATTCAAGGGCATGGTTTTTTGACCTTCCGATTTGCTTGGGAGAGTGATTATTTACCTCCGGATGTGCGTTCATCGGCTTATTAGGGGAGCGGGTCGCGGTTGTTATGTATTCCGGGGATAGGCAGTTGGATTTGTTAACCTGTATAATTATTTAGACTTTTTATTAGTTATAAATATTGCATATGACAGGAGTTTTTACCATGCGTCTGCTCGTTACAGCTACTGTTCTTTCACTGTTTTTGACCGGATGTGGAGCTCCTGTTTCTGTGGCCGCTCCCAATCCCAGCCCGAGCGCCTCGGCCGTAGCGCCGACCCCTGAACGGGATATTCGTACCCAAGTCATTGAATACCGCGATGGCGATCAAGTTCTGGAAGGATTTTTGGCCTATGACGCCAACCAAGTGGGCAAACGTCCGGGCGTTTTGGTCGTCCATGAGTGGGTGGGGATCAATGACTATGTAAGAGGGCGGGCACGTCAACTGGCTGAAATGGGCTATGTTGCTTTTGCTCCGGATATCTATGGCAAAGGGGTGCGCCCCGCTCCGCCAACAGCCGCCGGGCAAGAGGCGGGGAAATACCGCAATAACCGTGCTTTGGCTCGTTCTCGCATGAATGCAGGGTTGCAAGTTTTACGCGCCCAGGAATCGGTGGATACGGCCAATTTAGCGGCAATGGGGTATTGTTTTGGCGGCACCATGACCTTGGAGCTGGCTCGGAGTGGAGCTGACTTAAAAGGGTTTATCAGTTTTCATGGCGGGCTCGACAGCCCCACGCGTGATGAAGGGAAAAATATCAAGGGCAAAGTGCTGATTTTGCATGGGGCTGATGACCCGGTTGTCCCAGACACGGATATTGCGGCTTTCCAAAAAGAAATGCGTGATGGCAATGTCGATTGGTCGATGGTGTATTACAGCAAAGCTGTTCATGCCTTTTCCAATCCCGAAGCCGGGAACGACCCTTCCCGGGGTTCTGCTTATAACGCGGAAGCTGATGCCCGCTCATTTGAAGCCATGAAAGACTTCTTTAACGAAATCTTCTAAAACAGGGGGTTGTTTGAGGGCCAGTACAACCTCTGTTGTACTGGCCCTTGGCAATTGTCTTAAATAGTGAGATCCTGAGCCTATGCCCGATTTTTCTTCTTGTGCGGCTCACCTGAGCGCGACTCCGGTGCGCGGCTTGTCTCTGCAAACCCTGACCTGGGGTGATTCCCGTTTGCCTCCGCTGGTCTGTTTGCACGGTTATCTTGATCATGCACATACCTTTGATGCTCTAGCACAAGCCTTGTCCCGCGATTTTTATACGTTGGCTTGGAGTGCCCGTGGGCATGGGGGCAGTAGCTGGGCCAGCCCGGATGGCTATTATCATTTTGTCGAGTATGTGGCCGATCTGCACCACTGGTTGGCGGCGCTTGGGTTGGAACAGGTGATTTTGGTTGGGCACTCGATGGGCGGTATGATTGCCAGCTTATACGCTGGGGCCTGGCCCGAACGGGTACGTGCTCTCGTCAATATGGAAGGTTGGATGGCCCAAGCCGTGGCTCCAGATGAAATTCCCGCCCGTGTGCGCACTTGGAGTGAACAACTGGTCAAGCCCAGTGGCTTTCGACCCTTGCCCAGTGTGAGGGCGGCAGCAGAGCGCTTGTTGGCTGGAGATTCACAAATGGACGAGGCTCAGGCCTTGCACTTGGCTGCCACGGGCACTTTTGAGCGGGAGGGAATGTTCCATTGGCGCCATGATCCCCGTTTGCGTCTGCGTTCCCCATATCCCTTTCAGCCAGAAGTGGCTGCGGCTTATTGGCAAGACATTACCTGTCCGACCTTGTTATTGTGGGGGGCTGATAGCCCGGCCCACCCTCGCCAAGTAGCGGCTTATTCAGAACGGTTGGCCCATTTTCGCGGAGCGCAGGCCCAAGAAATCCCGGCGGCAGGACACAATCTCCACTTGCATCAGCCCCAAGCGGTAGCCACGGCCATCCGGGCCTTTTTAACCGATCTCTGAGGCCGGATGTCCGTGACGCATAAATCTCAGCACATTCTGCTGATCTCCAATGGCAGCGGTGAAGATCACATTGGCATGCGCTTGGCCCAGGCTTGGCGACAGGCGCGTCCCCAGGATACGGTGAGTGCGCTGGCCTTGGTGGGCGAGGGGACGTTTTATCTGGGCGCAGATATTCCCCTGCGCCCGGTCCATTTTACACCGCCCTCTCAGGGGTTTGCTTATTTACATCCGCTCAAACTCTGGCACGACTTTTGTGCCGGTTTGGGGGGGCATTTGTACCGTGCATTGGCTGATATAAGCCAGTTACGGGGGCAGGTTGATCGGGTGATTGCGGTGGGTGATATTGTCAGTGTCTTGGCTGCAACCTGGAGTCAAACCCCTTATGCGTTTGTGGCCTGTGCCCTGAGTGACTGGTACTTGGAGCCCAACCCCCGTGAGCGCACCTGCTGGGACCCGTTACAGTTGGCTCTGTTGCGTTCTAGCCGGGCTCCGGTGTTTCCCCGTGATAGTTTGACGGCCCGGCATGTGGCAGCCCGTGGGCTGCTGACCTTTGATTGCGGGAACCCCATGGTGGAGATCGGGGTGATGGACCGGGACGGAGCCGAACCTAGCATTCTGATGCTGCCCGGAAGCCATCGGGATGCTCTTACCAATTTCCAACAGATGTTGGGGTTGCTTTCCGCATGCGGAGAGCAACCTTGGCATTTACAGCTTATTCAAGCGCCGCAGTTGCCGTCAGCGGCTTTCAGCTCCTCTCTGTCTGCCCAGGGGTGGCAGTTTGGGGATGGCATTTGGCGCTGGCAGAAGCTTCGGCTGATAGTGTTGCCCGCTACGGCTTTTGTTCAGTCTTTGAGCCAAGCTTCGGCTGCTTTGGGCCTCTCTGGTACGGCCAATGAACAGTGTGTTGCCGCGGGGATTCCGGTGCTGGCTTTTGTGGGTCAGGGTCAGCAGTACACGGCCGCTTTTGCCGAGGCCCAACAGCGTCTCTTGGGGCCAGGATTACACCTGCTGGATCCCNNCCCGTGAACCCTGAATTATTGCGCTTCCAATTGTTGCGGGTATTGCATCACCCGCGTTATCGGGCTGCGGCCCAACAGGTAGCCCGTGAACGTTTTGGGCCGCCCGGTGCAGCAGCCCGCATTGTCACCGTCCTACAACGGGAATGGGGGCTCTGAGGTCAGCAGCCATGCTAGAATGGAGCACATTCTACGCGATTCGAGAGGCTGCCCTATGAAATTCACCCACACGCTTCTGGCTTTGGCCCTGATTTTATCTGCTGGAGGTACCGCTATTGCACAGACCGGGTCAGCCCGCGAAGAGGGCCTCACAGCTCTGCGCGGCGGTAATTATCCCGCTGCCGTCGAGGCTTTGGAGCGTTACACCCGCCTCAGCCCCAATGACCAAGAAGCTCTCCACGCTTTGGCGGAAGCCTACCTCATGCAAAATCAGCTCGACTTGGCTCAAGCCACCTTGGGGGCTGCTCATAAGATCAAGCCCAACCAAGCCCAAACCCGTTTGCTGGTGGCAATTCTGCGCTTTCAGCAAAAGGATTATGACAAGGCCCAAGCTGAACTGGCAACGGTGCAAAAGCTGAAGGGCGAAAATGCAACCTATTATTATTATCAAGCGATGGTGCAGATTGCCCGCAATCAGCGCGATCTGGCTCAAGCGGCTCTGACCCAAGGCTTGGCTCAGAAAAACCTCACTGATCTGGAAAAAGCCAATCTGTGGTTATTGCAGTGGGATCTTGATTCCAGCAAAGGTGAAGCGGCTTTAACGGTACTGAAAGGTCTCAAGCTTTCTGCTGCGCAACAGGAGCGAATCGCGGCCCGCCAATTGGAGTGGTTGGCGGCAACCAATCAAACCCAACAAATTATTGACCTGTACATGGATAAACTCATGGAAACAGGCAAAACCCCCAGCCCTGAACTGGCCACACGTACCTATTCTGATCTGTTTAAATGGCTGGGACGGGTGGCGGAAAAATCTGCTTACAGCAGTTATCTGATCGAAAAAATGTACGCCCAGTATCAGGCCTATGGTGATGATAAGGTCACGCGCCAACAGTTGGTCACTGAATACAAACGTACGAATCAGCCCGAGTTTTTAAAAGCGCTATTGCAGCAAGATGTGCTTACGAGCGGGGCGTTAACCCCCATTGAGCGTGGGCAATTGATGCGTGACTTGGCAGATGTCAATTTGCAGCTCGGGGAAATTGATTTTGCTTTTAACAATTATGAGCGGGCTTATCAGCTTAATCCGGGAGATCTCTACTCCCTCACCCGCATGGGTGTACTCTACATGGTGGCCAAACGCTTTAGCAAAGCCATTGAGGCTCTCGATAAAGTTGTCCAAGCCCGCCCATTGGACCATGAAGCCCGTCTGTATTTGGCTTGGGCCCATGCCTTTAACCGCGAAGCCGACAAGGCTACGCGGATGTTGGCAGCTTTGCCCGCAGAGGCCTATCCCGAGCAGCGTGCCTGGTTGAATACCCTCTTGGCCTACAGCAAAGAGCAGCCCATGCCCGAATTGCATAAACTGTTGATCCCGGCCCGCTAATGTGGGATGTGATTGTGATTGGGGGTGGGGCCGCTGGCCTCATGACCGCGATTGAAGCGGGCAAACGGGGTCGGCGTGTATTATTGCTTGAGCACCAGGAAAAAGTGGGGAAAAAAATCCTGATTTCCGGTGGCGGGCGTTGTAACTTTACCAATCTGTATGCCGGGCCAGAAAACTATCTTTCTAGCAACCGCCATTTTTGTAAATCGGCGCTGGCTCGTTATCGCCCGGCAGATTTTATTGCTTTGGTGAAACGTCACCAAATTTCCTTCCATGAGAAAAAACTCGGTCAGCTATTTTGTGACCAGAGTGCCCAGCAGATTGTTGATCTATTAGTCAAAGAGGCCCAGCAAGCGGGCGTGCGGATTGAAACAGGGCGGGGTGTCACCCAGATTGAACACACCGACGGCGGATTTAGCTTGAGCACACCTCAAGGGCCTTTGCGCTGCACTTCGCTGGTACTGGCCAGTGGGGGCCTTTCCATTCCCAAAATTGGGGCCACTGATTTTGGGTTTCGGGTTGCCAAACAATGGGGGCACCGCATTCAGGAAACCTATCCTGCGTTGGTGCCGCTGAGTTATAATCCGACCGATTTGGCGCGTTTGGGGGATCTCAGCGGCATTGCTTTGGATACCTTGGTACAAGTGGGTAAAACGCAGTTTCGTGAAAATAGTTTGTTTGCACACTTTGGCCTCAGTGGCCCAGCGATTTTACAAATTTCCAGCTATTGGCGTCCGGGGCAAACGGTACGCATCAATCTGCTGCCCGATCTGGATGCACTGACCCAGTTGCAGCGTGAGCGCGATGCGGGCTCCAAACAACCGCTGGGCATATGGTTAAACCAAGTGCTTCCCAAGCGTCTGGCAGCCCGTTGGAGCGAACTATATGGCAGTGCCAAGCCGCTGGGACAATATGGCGATAAAGAGTTGCGGCGAGTGGCTGAAAACCTGAACAACTGGCAGTTTCAGCCGGGTGGCACAGAAGGTTATCGCAAGGCTGAAGTTACGGCCGGTGGGCTTGATACCAAGGATTTTTCGTCTCAAACATTCGCGTCGCGTAAGGTTCCGGGGCTGTACTGTGTGGGCGAACTCCTGGATGTGACCGGTTGGTTGGGGGGATATAACTTTCAGTGGGCGTGGGCATCGGGTTTTAGTGCGGGTCAATCGGCCTGACCAGAAAATCAGGATTTCTGCCCAGTGACAGGAGCAAAAGCATGAAGTATGCATTATAATGACAGTGTCATGTCTACTGGAGAGTAAGAAAGAGGGAGACATATGTCTAACTATCAGTCAGGCCGCAATTATCCGCGCGAGGGGGGGAACGCTCGCGAAGGTGGCGGATACAATCGTGAAGGCGGTAACAGCTATAACCGTGAGGGTGGCAGCTATAACCGCGAAGGTGGGTATAACCGGGGCGGTAGCTATAGTCGCGAAGGCGGCAGCAGCTATAACCGCGAAGGTGGGTATAACCGGGGCGGTGGCTATAATCGCGAAGGCGGCAGCAGCTACAACCGTGAGGGTGGCAGCTACAACCGCGAAGGCGGGTACAACCGAGGCGGTGGCTACAACCGCGAAGGCGGCAGCAGCTACAACCGCGAAGGCGGGTATAACCGGGGTGGTGGCTATAACCGCGAAGGCGGCAGCAGCTATAACCGTGAGGGTGGCAGCTACAACCGGGGCGGGGGTTACAATCGCGAAGGCGGCAGTAACTATAACCGCGAAGGCGGCTACAACCGCGAGGGTGGCAGCAGCTACAATCGGGGTGGGGGCTACAACCGCGAGGGTGGCAGCAGCTACAAT
>DLGM01000260.1:9000-23301 GCA_002482705.1 Cyanobacteria bacterium UBA7694 | reverse complement strand
ATTATACGCTTCTGCTGGCCCCAAGCATGCTAAGATCAAAGCCACCCGCATCAAAAGGAGGTCTCCCATGCACAACGATTCCCAGGATATGGATTCCCCTGAGTTCAACAAAATTCCATCGGAAGAAACCAAACGCCAGACATTGGAAGGCAAAGCCATCGGTGCTCAGGCCATGGAAGCGCAGGCCAACGGCCTACAACTGATTGGGTCTCTGGCCTTGGGAGCACTGGCTTTAGGTGCCATCGCGATCGGGGCTTTGGCGATTGGCAAACTCGCGATTGGACGCCTACAAATTGGGCGTGGCCACTGGAAAATCCTGAATATTGAAGACTTGTACATTCAGCGCCTGCATGTGGGTGAAGTGATCACGGGGCCCCGTGATCAGGGCTAAAGCACTCTGGGTCCTAAGTGCCTGGTTGCTGACAGCGCCAGCGGTCTGGGCCCAACCCCCGCAGGCCGAATGGACCGTGATGGTCTATATATCCGGTGATAACGACCTCGAACCCGCAGTAATCAAAGACCTGGAAAAGGAACTGGCCCAACCCGGCTCTTCCCCTCAGGTGCAGGTGTTGGCACTGGCCGACCGGAGCCCAAGTAATACCACCCGTCCAGGCAACTGGAGTGACACCCGCCTATACCACGTGACAAGGGGTTTAAAAGCCACTGCTGCCAACGCCCTTGGCGCTTGGGGTGAACGCAATATGGGCGACCCACACACCCTGTTGCAGTTTGTGACCTGGGCCAAAACCCATTATCCGGCCAAACGGTATGCCCTATTTTTGTGGGGCCATGGCTGGAACTGGCGGCCAGGCTACACGCTCGAAGACCAAACCGACCAGGATGCGCTCGACCCCCACGAAATACAGGGGATTTTGTCCGATCTGGGCCCCCTTGATCTGGTTGCTTATGATGGCTGCAGTATGGGCTCAATTGAGGTGGATGCCCTCTGGTATGGCCATGCTCAAGCGATTGTACATTCCCAGGAATATGTCGATTGGGAAGGGCTGGCCTATGACCGTATTCTCACCGCCCTGCAAGCGCGACCCCACATGGATGCGCTGGCTTTGGCCAAAGTCGTGAACCAGAGTGCCCGGAACAGCGGTGAACGCACCGGATCAGCGGTTGTCTTGGATGCCCGTTTCCGCCATGTGTTACAGGCCCTCGATTTGTGGTCAGAAGCACTGATTCAGGGCCTTCCCCAATACCACACCGCCTATCAGCAAGCCATTCGCCAAGCCGCGCATTTTAGCGAAACGCCTGAGGACTATGACCTATGGGATCTGGTCACCCAGATCTTACACAGGGTTCCCGACCCACACATTCAGGCACGGGGCCAAGCCCTGTTAAGCGCCCTCAAAGGAGCCATCATCGACGAATGGCACCAGCCCCCATATCCCTTTGCCCACGGCCTGTCGATTTCATGGGTGGGGCCCACCGACCCCCACGCCCCCTATTACCAGAGCCTGGATTTGGTCCGTTATTCCCGCTGGAGCACGTTCCTACAGGCTTATCAGGCCATGACGCCAGCCGACCCACACAGCTCCCAAAAGGATCCCGAGAGCAGCGCGGCGTCAAACTGAAGGCCATTTGTCAGCGATTTTCAGTCTCAGGATTCAAACCGCTCACAGCCATCACCCCCTTAACCGCCAAGGGTGACTCTATTTGCCGTGCCCCTCAGTGTTTCCACCTCTCCGTTGCAACACTGGGGTCTGCCCATTCTGGATAGCCGTAAATCGGGCAAGAATGTGGTTATCATTTCATTTCTTTATTGACAAAAAAATTTGTCAAAGGTATATTAAAACGTATGTTAGATCTTGAAGTCATTCACCAACCCGCCGCCGCCGCCCTGACCCTCGATCCGGTCAAAAGCCGGATTTTGGCAGCGCTGGCAAGCCCTGGCTCCGCTGCCTCGCTGGCCCATCAGGTGGGCTTGACCCGCCAAAAGGTCAACTATCACCTGCGTTTGCTCGAAGAACATGGCCTGATCGAACAAATTGCCGAGCGCCAATGGGGTGGCCTGAAAGAACGCCGGATGATTGCCACAGCCCGCTCGTATGTGGTGTCCCCCGGCGCGCTCGGACCAATGGTCGCTGATCCGGCCCGCAGCCAGGATCGCCTGTCCGCCAGCTATCTGATTGCCCTGGCCGCCCGTATGGTGCGCGAAGTGGGCGAACTGTGGAGCCAGGCACGCGCCCACAATAAACGCCTGGCCACCCTCTCGATCGACACGGTCATTCATTTTGCCTCGCCCGCCGAACGTGCGGCCTTTACCCATGAATTGACCGAAATGGTCACAGCCCTGGCGGCGCGTTATCACANNTACGACACGGCTCCCGGCGCACGTCCCCACCGCTTGGTGGTTGCCGCGTACCCGGCCCCCGATAAAAACACCTCCAAGGAGCATGAAGATGCCGATTAAACAAGATGGCAACGGCCAACGCTGGGTCGAAATGGATTTGCTTGTGCCCGGCACCCCGGAACAGGTCTGGGCAGCCATGGCCACCGGGCCCGGCAATGCCGCCTGGTTTATTCCCAGTGAAATTACCCCGGAAGTGGGGGGCACCATCCGCTTCAACTTTGGCCAAGGCGTCAGCACCTCCGGGGAAGTGACCACCTGGCAACCGCCCTACCGTTTTGGATATGTCGAGCGCGACTGGGAGCCGGGGGCTCCCCCTGTCGCCACCGAGATCACCATTACCGGTCGAGCGGGCAATCAGTGCGTGGTGCGCATGGTGCACTCGCTGTTTGCTTCCAGTGATGATTGGGACGACCAGCTAGAAGGCTTTGAAAAGGGGTGGCCCGGCTACTTTGCCCTGCTGCGCACGTATCTGAGACACTTTGCCGGTATGCAAGCCGCCAGCTTTATGAGCATGACTTCTTGCCCCGGCGACGCTCTGTCCGCTTGGCAGCAGTTGGGCCAACAGTTTGATTTGGCAGGGGCCAGCGTCGATGAACGGCGGACCCCGGCGGGCCTACCCGAAGCCTGGTCAGGCATTGTCGAACACGTATACCAAGATGCCGAACAGCGTTATATCCTGCTGCGACTGGATGCCCCCTCCCCCGGAATGGTCTTGGTTGGCACCCACCAGAGCGGGGCCGACTTGGGCGAGGTCGAAAGCCACATCGGCAAACGCGCAGGCACCAATATCACGCTCTGCCGTTATTATTATGGGGAAGAGGCCACCATCCATGCGGCGGAAAGCGAAGCACGCTGGCGAGCTTGGTTACAGCAAGTCTTTGCCCCGACCACGGCATAAACGGCCCGAAATTAAAACCTTCACACATGGGCTCAGCGTATTTTTGTCATGCGTAAGGTAAACTTGAGCAGATGTCAGAGCGCTCCCAAGGAGAGACACATGCATTCCAATCCCCAAGGCTCTTGCCTTTGCCAAGCCGCACGTTTTGAAGTGGTTGGCTCCTTTGAAAGCTTTTTTCTGTGCCATTGCAGCTACTGTCGCAAAGATACTGGGTCCGCCCATGCAGCCAATCTCTTTGCCCCGAGTGCCACTCTCAAATGGCTAACAGACACCCAGACAGTGCGGGTTTACCCTTTACCCAATACCCGCCATGTGAAAAGTTTTTGCACCACCTGTGGCTCGGCCTTGCCGAATGATCACAACGGTTTTGTAGTGGTACCGGCCGGCAGCCTGGATACGCCCGTAACCCTCACTCCCACAGCCCACCTGTTTATGGCCAGCCGGGCTGAGTGGGATCAGGATTTGCACACGGCCCAGCAGTTTGCAACTTTTCCGCTCCCCCAAACCTAAACCCCAGGGTCGCTCAGTTTACTTATTCTCACGCTAGGTACAATAGCCAGATGGACACATCCTCCGGCAGTGATTTCATCCCATGAGCGGCCCTGAAAAGCCACCCCCAAGATATCCCAGCAAAGGGCACACCAGTGTAAATTAGAAACATGAAACGCTTTCCCCCCCTGCTGATCTCCTTGGCCGGCAGCCTTCTGATTGCGACAGGGCTGGGCACTTGGGGCTATCAGCATATCCACAGCCTGCACCAAGACAACCAGCGCCTGCAGCAGCAGTTGCAAAAGGCCCTGTGGCGCGCTGACAACCTCAGCAAAAACCAAAGCAGCTTAGAAACAGAGCTGGCACAACTCAAAGCAAGCCGCGAACGCGATTATAACCAGACGCTCGATACCCTGTTGCGAGCCAAGGCCGAGGCCCCGGTGGCCGCGCTGTATGAAATCGGGGTTCAGGCGCTGCAAGCCAAAGACTATCCCCGTGCCTATTTTGCCCTGAACCAAGTGCAGCAGAGCAACCCCGGTTATAAGGCCCTGGCGACCCATTACCCGGCCGCTCAGAAAGCCTATGCCCAGCACCAGCAGCAACTGGCCACGGAAAAACTCAAGGCCACCTATGCCTTGGCCCGCGACCAGCAGGCCCAAGGGCAATGGGCCCAAGCCCAGCTCAATTACCAGCAGGTGCTGGCCCTGCAGGCCAACTACCAAGATGCCCCGGCACGCTTGGCCACCGTCAGCCGCCAGTTGCAAACAACCCAAGCGCAACAGGCCCTCGAACAGCACAAAAAATGGCTGACTGCCACCTACCAACTGGGGCTGAGCGAACAGGCCCTGGGGCGTTATGCCCAGGCCCAAGCGGCTTTTGCCCAGATTGTCGCCGTCAGCCCCCAGTACAAGGACAGCCGCCAGCGCTTAAAAACCGTCAGTGCCTTAGTACCCAAGCCCATCCCCACCCCGGCCCTGGCCAGTACCGGCTGTTATGACAAAGGGGTACAGTTTGGCAAGTGCTCATCACTGGGGGCCAATGCCCAGGGCTGTAACCCCACCGATATGACCACTCTGCAAACCAGTTGCAAAGGCGACCCGGAGTTTACCAAAGGCCTGAAATCGGTGGCCAACCTCAATATCGACTCTGGGGCCTGGCTCAAAAGCCTCGATACCCTCAAGAATTTATAAGGGCAAGCAGCCACACTCCTTGCCCTTAGGTGCTTGAGCTATAGCGTCAAATCTTTAATTCGCCCTGGACACACGTCATTTTCGGGCTGCGAAAACCCATTGCCACCCAAGCGCCCAATAATTTGGCAAAAAAGGTTCGGGTATGGCGCTGGCTGTTCAGGGAATCCTTTGGCAGTGCCGTTCCCGTTGGCAGGTCAGAGGTCATGGTGCGAATTTGTAAAGGCGGCAAGGTACCTTCAGGCCATAAACCGCCATACAGGCTCAGCCAGTGGCCATTGCTCAACTCCAGGAATACGGGGGTATTGCAGCAGATGGCGACAACACGCTGGGTTTTTGCTTCGGGAGTGAGGCGGAAAGCCCTGAGATGTTCTGTCCCCTGGTGAAACCGGGTACGGTCTTTGCGATAGAGCACAAACCGGGTCGCCCCATGGGCATCAACGGCAGGTCTTGCCCCCGGCAGGGTTTGGAGTTTTACGCCCGCGGCACGGCAGCTATTGCAATAACATGCAGCACTGATGATCGGCTGACCTGTGACCTCAAGTTGAAGCTGTCCACAGGTACAAGTAAGAGGTATCGTTGGGGGCATGGCTTGCTCCTGAAAAATGAAAAGGTGGTATGCATCATAACAGCAAGCAGACAGGCTACCGCGATAGGATGCCAAAGAGCTGCACAGCCTGTTTGCCATCGCCACCGCACACGTTTTTGTTCTGGGCTCAATCGCTGGTAAACAGACTCGCCCGCCTAACTTCAGCAAATTTTTTAAAAAAGTTTGCCCAGCAGTGTCGATTTTTGCCACGCCCGTTCGTTGTGTTAGTATGGCAGGAAAAAAACAGCTATCCATCTTGTCAATCTGAAAGTTACAAGGAGACATCTTATGCGCGTTATGGTCATCGTAAAAGCAAGTCAGGCATCTGAAGCCGGGGTCATGCCCAGCACCGATCTATTGACCCAGATGGGCAACTACAACGAAGAGCTGGTTAAAGCGGGGCTCATTCTGGCCGGGGAAGGGCTACATCCCAGCAGCAAGGGCGTACGCGTTCGCTTCGGCCAAGGGCAGCCCAAAGTTATCGACGGCCCCTTCACCGAAAGCAAAGAACTGATCGCCGGGTTCTGGCTCTGGCAGGTCAAGAGCATGGAAGAAGCCGTGGAATGGATCAAGCGTATGCCCCAAGAAGCAGGGTTCGAGCAAGACATCGAAATTCGCCCGGTCTTTGAAGCCGACGACTTTGGTGATGTCCTCACCCCCGAACTGCGGGCCCAAGAAGAACGCCTGCGGGCCGAAAGTGAAGCCCGTTTAAGCGCCAAATAACCCTACGGAATCAGAAAAGTGGGCAACTTACACCGCACCATCGAGGCGGTCTGGCGTATCGAATCGGCCAGGCTGATCGCCAGTCTCGCACGCATCGTGCAGGATATCGGTCTGGCCGAAGACCTTGCCCAAGAAGCTTTGCTGAGTGCCCTCGAAAAATGGCCCGAGTCAGGGGTTCCAGACAAACCGGGCGCCTGGCTCATGGCCGTTGCCAAAAACCGCGCCATAGACGTCTTGCGCCGCAATCAGCGATTGCAGCAGAAACTGGACGAATATGGCAGGGTATGGCTTGACCCGATGGGGGCTGTGTACCCGGATTTTGATGCCGCCCTCGCGCGCGATATCGATGACGAGATGCTCAGTTTGGTGTTCACAGCCTGCCATCCCCTGCTGTCGCTGGAAGCACGGGTGGCCCTGACCCTCAAGATTTTGGGCGGCCTGTCTACAAACGAGATCGCACGGGCTTATCTGGTACAGGAAAGCACGATTGCTCAGCGGATTGTGCGCGCCAAACGCACCCTCAGCGAGGCCAAAGTGCCCTTTGAAACGCCTCAGGGCGAAGCGCTGTCACAGCGCTTGGATGCAGTCCTCGAAGTCATTTATTTAATTTTTAACGAAGGTTATTCGGCGACCTCGGGCACACACTGGACCCGCCCTGTTCTTTGCGAAGAAGCCCTGCGCCTGGGACGTATTCTCGCAACGCTGATGCCCGACAGCTCCGAAGTACACGGGCTTGTTGCCCTAATGGAGATTCAGGCCTCGCGCATTCCGGCCCGCAGCAACGCCAAGGGCGAACCGATCTTGCTCATGGACCAGAACCGGGCCCGCTGGGATCAACTGCTGATCAGACGGGGGTTGGCATCCCTAGAAAAGGCTGAATTGGCCGCCGCTTGCTTCAAAACCACCTTTAGCCCCACCCCAGCCATTGCCACCGATACAGCCAGACCCCCCCCCTGGACAGCCCCCAAGCCGTTGCCCTTGGCCCCTATGCACTGCAGGCCGAAATTGCCGCCTGTCATGCCCGCGCCCGCCAAGCCGCCGAAACCAACTGGGCCAAAATAGCGGCTTTATACGATGGCCTGGCACAGATCATGCCGTCGCCAGTGGTAGAGCTGAACCGCGCGGTCGCCGTTGCCATGGCCTATGGGCCTGCGGCAGGCCTGGAAATCATCGACAGTTTGCGCAATGAGCCTGTGCTGAAACATTATCACTTATTGCCCAGCGTCCGGGGCGATCTGTTATTTAAACTGGGCCGCAGGGCAGAAGCCGCAGCAGAATTCAAATACGCAGCCACTCTTACCCGCAACCAACAGGAACAAACCCTGTTAGAGGGCCGGGCCAAAGCGGCGCTGGCCACCCCTGACCCGCAAGCTAAAGATCGGGAGAACTGAGATTTTTGGTGTAACTGCCCTGCACGACTAGCGCAACAGGTTGAGCGGCATCGCGCAGCAACTGGGCCAGTTGGTTGAGATCCGGGTCTTGAAACAAGAAACACCCCAGCGTGCGGGTCTCTTCATCGTTCATATCCTGTTTCCAGGGAATTTCGCTGTTCAGGCGATGATCACGCGAATGAAACAGGATTTCACGGCGGTTGAGCACGCCCCCATTAAGCACAATCCGATAAGATCCAAAATCGTCGTGACGTTTTTAGCCGGGTGGTCTACGGGGCACGCGTCTCGCTACAGGTGGGACTGATTTCCGTGGGCATTGCCCTCGTGATCGGTTCCCTGATCGGTGTTATTGCCGGTTATTTTGGTGGGGTATTAGGGGAAATACTCATGCGGGTGATTGATATCCTGTTGGCTTTCCCCAGTATTTTGTTGGCGATCTTGATTGTGGCAATTTTAGGCCCAGGCCTTACCAATGCCATGATTGCAATCGGGGTCGTCAACGTTCCTCTGTATGCGCGCCTGCTGCGATCAACCACGTTGCAGGTACGCAATCAAGAATACATTGAAGCGGCTCAAGCCCTGGGCTCTGGCCATACCCGGATTATTGCCACTCATATTTTGCCCAATTGTCTGTCGCCGTTGATTGTACAGGCCACCCTGGGCATTGGGGCCGCAATTCTTGAAACAGCAGGCCTGAGCTTCTTGGGGTTAGGGGCCCAGCCCCCCACGCCGGAATGGGGCACCATGCTCAGCAATGCCAAAGACTTCATTCGTACAGCTCCTTGGACGCTGACGTTTCCGGGCATTGCCATTACCATGGTTGTCATCGCCTTTAACCTCATGGGAGATGGCTTGCGCGATCTGCTGGATCCACGTACGGCTAAAAAGATGTAGCGTCTTCACTTTCTAGCCCTACAAATTTCCCCGTTTAAGCCCCAGATCAACATCCTGGGGCTTAACCTTTTTTAACCCCTCACAATTCTGCAATCATGGCTCAAACCCTGCTGAACTCCACCCTATTCGGGCCATTTCAAACCAAGGCCTCAGAAACAAAGCAACACAACAAAAACAGCTATTATGCTTAAAGATTAATTATTACAATTATTTTTAACTGATTATAACCACACAAAAACAACCCAAGGTTAATAACCAAAGCTTAACCTTTCAAATATACTCCCTCTAAATCCACACTTCTTGTTATAATGACGTGCTGCATCAAGAGCTGACCACCACGGCCTTTGGCTGCTTAACCTGAGCTTCATTTTACATGTGACATTGATTACAGAGATAAGCCCTCCAAAGTTAATAACTTAAACTTAAACTCCCACAGAAAACGCGATATAATAAAGATAACTCAAGCTTTTCAGCTAGCAAGGATCCACCATGAACGACGCCGTTGCCCCCGTATTGCCCCCAGTCACAGACCCGCTTCTCTTTAACCCCCAAAGCCGAGCCCCTTTCTTTGAGGCCTTGCGCAGTTATATCACCAAAGACATGGTGGCTTTTCATACCCCAGGGCACAAATATGGGCATGGCATTGATCCTGAGTTCATGGAATTGGTCGGCCCCAATATGTTCCGTATTGATCTCTGTGAATTACCCGAAGTTGATAACCTGCATGACCCGGAACACGTGCTCAAAGAAGCTCAAGAGTTGGCCGCTCAAGCATATGGAGCAGACTACTCCTTCTTCTTGGTCAATGGCTCTAGTTGCGGCAATCACACCATGATTTTGACGGTTTGCAACCCCGGTGACAAGATCCTGATTCCGCGCAACGTGCATAAATCCGTGATTGCCGGAATTCTCATGACCGGGGCCATCCCCATTTACCTCAAGCCCGTGTGGGACAAAGAGCTGGGCATCGATCATGGGGTCACCCCAGAGAATGTCAAAGCAGCCTTTGCCCAGCACCCAGATGCCAAAGCCCTCTTGGTCGTCAACCCCACTTATTATGGGGTAACGGGGGATCTCAAGGCCATTGTTGATATCTGCCATGCCCATGGCCGCCCGATGCTGGTAGACGAAGCCCACGGCCCCCACCTCCACTTCCACCCCGATTTGCCCCTGTCAGGCGTCGATGCAGGCGCTGACATGGTCGTGCAATCAACCCACAAAACGATTGCCGGTATGACCCAGGCTTCGATGTTACACGTCAATAGTGGCCTGGTTGACGTCAACCGCGTGAAAAAAGTGTTACAAATTGTCCAGAGCACCAGCCCCTCTTATGTGCTGATGGCCTCTCTGGATGTGGCCCGCCGTCAAATGGCCCTCCACGGCCAAGAACATCTGAGCCGGACTTTGCAATTGGCCAATTGGGCCCGTCACGAATTAAATCAAATTCCCGGCATCTATTGTTTTGGCCCCGAGCGAATTGGGCATCCAGGCGTCTATAATATCGACCTGACCAAAGTCACTGTCAACGCTGCGGGCTTGGGCATTTCGGGCTTTGATTGCCTCGATCTGCTCAACGAGCGCCACCAGATTCAGTCAGAAATGGCGACCCTTACCAATGTGCTCGAAATTGTCACCATGGGCAACAGTGAACGGGATATGCAGCGGCTGGTAAAGGCCTTCCAAGCGATTGCTGACCAAATTCGCAGCGAAGGTTTACCGCCCACCCTGCACCCCCTGAGCACACAAATGGATTTGCCCGATCTGCCGCCTACGGTCATGACCCCACGGGAAGCCTTTTATGCGGACACCGACCGCATTCCCTTTGCTCAGTCAGCCGGGCGTATCTGCACCGAAATTGTCTCTCCCTATCCGCCGGGGATTCCGATTTTGGTGCCCGGCGAACGCATCACCCAAGATCTGGTCGATTATATCCAACAAGTGTATGCCTATGGAGGCTTTATCAACGGCCCTGAAGACGTGCGCCTCAATACCATCCGCGTAGTCGCATAAAGCACGTCAGCAACACCCAAGGAGCCCTTCAGGGGCTCCTTTGACGTATAATGACCCTCATGACACTCTGGGTTTTTGACGTTTTAGATGATCCAAATTACAGCTTTCAAAGTCACTGGGAAACTTTTCTAGAAGCAGAAGGCCTTGCCCCAAGCTATTGTTATTTTAACGGCTTGGATCTTGCCACTTATGCCCATTTAGCGGAACTCTCCCCCCCTACCCGCCTGCTCATTTCTGGTTCTGTGCACAGCGTTTATGAAGAGCGCGATTGGATGGTGGCTTTAGCCCAACTGATTCGTGATGTGCATGCAAACCAAGTGCCCATTCTGGGCATCTGTTTTGGCCATCAGATTCTGGCCCACGCCCTGGGTGGAAAGGTCAGCCGTTTGCCCCACAACCGGGAGTTCGGGTGCCAGCCCGTTTACCTCACTCCTCAAGGGTTGGCACACCCGTGGCTGCGTGATTTCCCGTCGGGCAGCAGCACCTTACAAAGCCATCAGGATCATGTCGCCACCCTGCCTCCCGGAGCCCAAGGGCTGGGCAGCTCCAGCACCACGGAGCATCAAATCTTTAGTTTAGGCAATGCCCTGGGTGTACAGTTTCACCCCGAATATACGCCCGACACTCTGCGGATTATCGCCCGCAGCCGCCAAGAGCGTTATCTTGAGGATGCCACGTTTCTGTCACAAGCCCATCTCGAAACACTCCTGAGCCATCTTCATCCCACGTCCGCAGCGCGCAGCATTCTCCGCCACTTCTTAACACATCCCAAGGAGCCCCTATGACCTTTCAAGTTTTATTGTTTGCCCAGTTGCGTGAACTGGCAGGCAGCGCCACAATCAGCGTCTCGGCCAATGCCCAGACAGCGGCTCAACTGCTCACAGCCATCGCAGAACAGTGGCCCGCTTTAGCTCCGGCTTTAGCCAGCAGCCGACTGGCCGTCAATCAAGCCTATGCCCAGGCAGAGACAGCCATTGCTCCCAGCGACGAATTGGCCCTGATCCCCCCTGTAAATGGAGGTTAACGCATGATTACAATCACTGCTGATCCCCTGGATCTGAACACCTTGATTGCCGCTGTAAGTGCCCCCCATTGTGGAGCGATTGCAAGCTTCTTGGGCGTGGTCCGCAACCACAATCAAGGGCGAGAGGTACTGTTTCTCGAATATGAGTGTTATGCCCCTATGGTCAACCAAGAAATGGAGCGGATTATTGCCGAAGCCCAAACCCAATGGCCCGTTCACACCATCGCCGTGGCCCACCGCACGGGTAAATTGTTGATTGGAGAGGCCAGCGTCGCCATTGCCGTGGCATCGGCCCATCGTCATGCCGGGCTCCAAGCCCTGCATTACACCATTGACGAACTCAAAAAACGAGCGCCCATCTGGAAAAAAGAAACGTGGAGTGACGGTTCAAGCTGGATTGAACAGTGTGGTCACTAGGGCCGACGATACTCCCGCTGCCGCAAGGCTGGCAAATAGGGTTGTAAAACAGCCATGAGGGCCGAATATTTATTCGGAGGCACTTGTTTGCCCGCTTCAAGATGCATGACTTCATAAACAAAAACGTGGGCTTGAGCAGCTAGTTGAACTCGGCTCAAGCCCGCTTTTTCACGGGCATGGCGAAAAGCATCACCACTATAGGAGTAACGCAACTAGGCCAAGCCCATCGCAATCATGGTTTCGGCAATTTGAACCGCATTCAAAGCGGCCCCTTTGCGCAAATTGTCAGCCACTACCCAGAGGTTAATGCCACAGGGATGAGATACATCTTGGCGAATACGTCCCACATACACCTGATCTTGTCCAGAAACTTCTAAGGGATAGGGAAAGTGACGCAATTGGGTGTCATCGCGCAAGGTCACCAGCGGCGCATTGGCCAGTACTTGGCGAACCTGCTCAGGAGTGACCGGACGCTCAAATTCGATATTGACTGATTCAGAATGGCCGTTGGCAACAGGGACCCGCACACAGGTTGCCGTAGTTGGGATCGGAGCACCCATGATTTTGGCCACTTCGTGGGTCATTTTCATTTCCTCATTGGTGTAACCATTGGCTTCAAACTCACCAATGAAGGGGATCACGTTAAAGGCAATGGGATAAGGCAGCACCTGGGGAATGGCGGGTTGTCCACTCAAGACTTGCTCTGACTGCATATACAGCTCTTCAATCGCCTTATTCCCCGCTCCAGAAACTGCTTGATAGGTAGACACCACCAGCCGTTTAATGCCAAAAGCATCATGCAAGGGTTTAAGCACCACGACCAGTTGGGCCGTCGAGCAATTCGGATTGGCAATCAAGCCTTTATGATGGCGCAAGGTTTCGGCATTCACTTCAGGTACCACAAGCGGAACATGCTCTTCCATGCGAAAAGCACTGGTATTGTCAATCACAATACAACCCGCATCCACGGCATGGGATGCCAAACGCTTACTGACAGAGCCTCCAGCGGAGGAAAATAAAAAATCGATGCCTTTGAATATTTTAGGCTCTGCCACCTGGACCGTGAGGGTCTTTTTACCTACCGATAAAACCGTACCCGCAGAACGCTCCGAAGCCAAAAGGATCAGCCGTGAGACTGGAAATTTACGCTCAGACAAGGTCTTGATGATCTCACGACCTACCAACCCTGTTGCGCCTAAAACACCCACCGTATATTTTTTAGCTGCCACCAGAATGTACCAACTCTCAGAAAAATTTAGCGTCTATCGATCTAAATAAGCCAATCGGCAGCGCCTGCCGTCAACATTTCTGCGGCCAAGTCCTGGCCCAGTTGGGGCGCTTGCTCCACCGGAGCCAATCGTTGTTTCAGCAGGCTCTCAGAGCCGTCTGCACGCGCTACATAGCCCCATAAGGTGATGGTTTGTTCATGCACCAGGGCGTGGGCCGCTATAGGGTGTTCGCAACCACCGCCAAGGCCGCGCAAAAACTCGCGTTCAGCCGAAACCTGTAGTGCCGTGGGAGCGTGGTGAATCGAAGCCAATAAGTTCAAAGTGGCGGCATCATCCGCTCGGCATTCGATCGCAATGGCCCCTTGCGCTACAGCAGGCAACATCACGGGATAGGGGAGTTCCTCCGTGATTTGAGCTGTCATCCCCAAACGTTCGAGCGCTGCACAAGCCATAATAATCGCATCATAGTCTCCCCGGTGGAGTTTTTCCAGACGGGTCCCAATATTGCCACGCAAATCTTTAAAAATCAGATCCGGGCGTAACTTCGCCAGTTGGATTTGTCGGCGCAGGCTGCCAGTGCCAATACAGGCCCCGGTAGGCAAATCGGCCAGGGAGCCATATTTACGCGAAACCAACGCATCATGAGGGTTTTGCCGCTCAATGACAGCACCAATCACCAAACCGGAAGGCATCTGGGTGGGTAAATCTTTGTAGCTATGGACAGCAAAGTCGATATCACCGGCTAACAAGGCTACTTCCAACTCTTTGGTAAACAGGCCTTTATCCCCAATTTGGGCCAAGGGGATATCCAGGATGCGATCCCCCTGGGTTTTGATCACTTGGCGTTCAAAAACGATCTGCGGCTGGTGCGTACGCAGTAACTGCAAGACATGATCCGTTTGCCACAGCGCCAAAGGGCTACCGCGGGTTCCCGCTCGACACAAAGACTCAGTGGCCATGAGCAGGCACAGAGCTGTGCACTGGGTGATGGACATAACGCTCTGAAGGATCTTGCTCAAGCCGGAAGAGCGTTGAAAGGGTGTCCGATAATACCTGGCGCTGAGAAGCATCAGGCTCTACCTTGAGCTGTA
>DLGM01000260.1:809-8993 GCA_002482705.1 Cyanobacteria bacterium UBA7694 | reverse complement strand
CACGGGGTAATGGAGGATCTTTTGGGTAATAGCGCGCGTCACCCGATCTAAAAGATCGAGGGTTTCACTGTCTGCTTCACCGCTATATTTACGCATACCGCGCTCAATCTCACGCTGGCGGATTTCGTCAAAAAGTTTATACAAGGACTCAATCGTGGGCACCACTTCACGGGCATTAAACCACTCTAAATAACGCGCCATTTCATCAGCTAAGATGCTTTCTACATGAGCGAGAGAAGCTTGACGCTGTTTTTGTGTATGGGCCACTGCTGCTTGAATACTATCCACATCATAAAGATGGACATTGGGCAAAGCAGCCACCTCTGGCGAGATATTGCGGGGTACGGCCAGGTCTACCAGCACAACGGGCTGAGAGCGCTGCTGATTGAGCAAATCAGCGTGGGTTGCATCCAATAAATAACGATCCGCTGCCGTACAGAAAATGCTAACGTCGGCTGTCTGGACCGCATTTTCTAATTGTTCAGCAGGCAAGACTTGTGCCGGAACCGTCAAGGAGTCAGCCAATAACTGGGCTTTTTCGAGGGTACGGTTCACAATCGTAAGGGACTGGGCCCCCGCATCCACAAGGTTTTTCAAGGTGGATTGCCCAATCTGGCCAGTTCCCACCAACAATATGGCAGCAGAAGTGAGATCAGGGATGTGACGGCGAACCAGTTCGAGGGCCACCGAACTCATCGAGCTGGCACCTTGATTGATGGCTGTTTCGGTGCGCACCCGTTTGCCTGAATGAATGGCAAATTTAAACAGGCCATTGAGCACGGCATAAGAAGTGCCCGCTTCACGGGCGGCAATCCAGGCATCTTTAACCTGTTTGAGGATTTCGTTTTCACCGAGCACCATGGAATCAATACCTGCGGTCACTTCAAACAAATGGCGGGCGGCAAAATTATTGTAATAGGTATAAGTGGCGGGTTCGAGATCGCTAAAGGGAAGTTCGCTGTTTTCGGCTAAAAAACCCATGAGTGTGGCGCGGGCGGCCATAGGTTCATTGGCAATTGCGTAAAGCTCTGTGCGGTTACAGGTGGAAAGAACGACGACTTCCTGTAAGCCAGGGGCATTGCCCAGCGTCTGAAGCGCTTCCGCAAGAGCGACTGATTTAAACGCAAGTTTTTCACGTTGCTCTAGGGATGCGGTTTTATAATTCACGCCAAGAAGGACAAGCTGCAAAGTTAATGCCTCGTTGAGTGGGGAGAAGTAGGCAGTGATGCGGTTTATTGCTCCTACCTTGAGGCTATTTTAGCACAGTACCGAACCGTTCTAGGGGTAAGAGGAACTTGATTTAGATCAAGAATGGAAAAAATCTTAACCAGATTTCCGCAAAAATTAACCATTCCTTAAGCAAGTGTTATTAGCTGTATAACTATAACAACTTTGAGTCGAAATGTCTGTTCTTTGAAATTCATGTAGACAAAGGTAGTGAGTCCATGAACCTAAGCATCAACGGTGTTACAGTCCCAGTCCAGGGGGTGCGAGCCCTAAAGCCTGGTATTACCATTGAGCAGGCCAGTCAAAGAACCAAAAACAATGGCCTAGACGAAATCTATTTCACCAGTGGCGGCAAAAGTTATGTCGCTTATGGCGATTCCCTCGACATTTCGGCGCTCAAAAAGAATCAAATCCCCACAGTCATGATCAATGGCCTCACAGCAGACGTCATTGCCTATGAAGATGAAGCCAATAGCGCTTGGGAAGGCGCCCGCAGAGGGGCCGTCCATGCATTCAAAGACACCAGTGACGCAATTAGCGGGGCTGTCCGCAATATTGTCACCACCATTGGCCCCACGGCTAGCCTCGCTGGCGGGGTCGGTATTGCAGGTCTGGGTATCTGGCAAGTGTGGAAAAGCACACAAGGCGGAGCCGCAGCTTTAAGCGGTGGTTTTACCGGGGGATTGCCCGGATTAGGCCAAGGCATTGCTGATGCCCTCAAATCCGGGGTTGTTGGCGGTTTAAAACTGATCGCCGTTGCTGGCGCTGTGGGCGCAGGCATCACTTTGGCTTATGGCGCGGTAAAAGGTGCTCTGGATGCCAAAAATGGCAATAAAGATTTAACTTCGATCGCCAGTGTCACCGAAGATGGCACTACTCCCGTTAATGGAGGGGTGGCCCAAACGGGTTATCCAGGTTATAGCCCCAGCTTACCCGTGTCTGGTGGAACACCCAATATATCTCCTCCCATGTCCGGTCCCGTTTCGGTCACGCCTGGTATTACTATTCAAATTAATGGTGGCAATATTGGCCAAATGCCACAACAAAACGCGGGTCAACAACTGCACTCCGTGGGCGGGCTTTTGTCCCCTCAACAACTGACACAAAATCGCCGTTAATCAATACCACATATAAAAGGCTTCCCTGAAGGGAGGCCTTTTGTCATAAGCAGCACTCACTTGTGACAACAGGGTGGGGGCGAACAGCGTGATATAATGTGGTGCCAGCTTACAAAGCGATGGCGATCTTGACAACAAGAGGACATCTTATGACGAACATGAACCAGATTGAAGCATTATTGGGTGATCAGGCAGGCTATTTGCTCGGCCACACCTGCGAAGGCATTAGCAAAGACAGCCTTCATCTTCCCGGCCCTGACTTTGTGGACCGCGTTTTTTCCATGTCTGACCGCTCAATTCCTGTCATGAAAAACCTACAGTGGATACTCAATAGTGGCCGTTTGGGAGGCAGTGGTTACGTTTCCATTTTGCCAGTAGACCAAGGCATTGAACATTCCGCAGGGGCCTCTTTTGCCCCCAACCCCATTTATTTTGATCCTGAAAACATTGTCAAACTGGCCATTGAAGGCGGCTGTAACGCAGTGGCATCCACCCTGGGCGTATTGGGCATGACAGCGCGCAAATACGCTCACAAAATCCCCTATATTGTGAAGTTGAACCACAATGAAATCCTGAGTTACCCCAATACCTACGACCAAACCATGTATGCCGATGTGGAACAGGCTTTCCACATGGGCGCAGCCGGTGTAGGGGCCACCATCTATTTTGGTTCAGAAGAATCCCGCCGTCAGATCCAGGAGATCAGTGAAGCCTTTAAACAGGCCCATGAATTGGGTATGGTTACCATTCTCTGGTGTTACCTGCGCAACAATGCCTTTAAAACCAAAGAGGCTGATTACCACACTGCAGCCGACTTAACAGGTCAAGCCAATCATTTAGGCGTCACCATTGAAGCTGACATTATTAAGCAAAAGCTGCCCGAAAACAACGGGGGTTATAATGCCCTCAATTTTGGTAAAACCCACAAGCTGGTGTATGACAAGCTCACTTCCCCACACCCCATTGACCTGACCCGTTATCAAGTGGCCAACTGTTACATGGGTCGCGCGGGCCTGATCAACTCAGGTGGCGCCTCTTCTGGAGATTCAGATCTGGCTGAAGCCGTAAAAACAGCCGTCATTAACAAACGTGCTGGTGGCATGGGTCTGATTTCCGGACGTAAAGCCTTCCAACGCGACATGAAAGGTGGCATCGAAATTTTACATGCCATCCAAGATGTTTACCTGTGTAACGAAGTAACCATCGCTTAAGTATCCTCATACGCAAAGGCCCGCACCAGTTGGTGCGGGCCTTTTTTATTGAGTAGAAGGTCTTAAAAATGCCGTACTTCCACATGAATGCCACGGCGAGCCAACTCTTCTAAAAATGGCCCCGCCGGAATTGCCTTTTCAAGGGGTACGCCCCCTTTGATGGCACGTCCTTGGGCCATCATGATGGCAACAATAGAAGCCGGGAAACCGGTAGTACGGGACATGGCGCTAAAACCTGTTGCTTCATCATGATAATCAATCAGGGTGTACTCAATGTTCAGAGGCTGCCCATCCTTAAGCCCCCGGCAGGTTGTGCGTAAAACGACCAGATCCCGATCTTCAGGGAAATCAATTTTGTCTTTAACCACCGCATGAAATAATTCGCGCGGCACCACTTGTTGTTCACCCACCTGCACGGGATCAAGCTCTAACAGCCCCAAGTCACGCATCAGCTTAAACTTTTCGTAGTGACCCGGATAACGCACGGTTTTGTATTCATAGGTTTTTACTTGTCCTTCAAAAGTCCAAGGGCAGGTAGAGGTCCCCCCTGAAGTCGTAAACGCTTCACAGGTGCCTAAAGGTGCAGGCAATTCAAGGGTTTCCAACTCGTCAAAAGTGTCTACTTCAACGACTTGGCCATCCCGCAAAATCACGGCTTTGCCAAAATATTCGTTGGTCAGGCCCCCAATACTAAAGACCAGCTTGTAACCCAGCGGGGGTTTGGGGGTTTGGGGCAACCCCCCACAACGGATTTGTACTTCTTCGCAACTGTCCAGTTGCTCCATGCCATGTACAGCAAGGGTATTGCCCATGCCAGGCATCAAACCACAGTCAGGGACAATCGATACCCCCGCAGCCAGGGCTTTTTCATGCAAAGCCAGTTCTTGTTTGACCACATCGGTATTGCCACCTAAATCACAAAAGCTGGCTCCCACTTCAATCGCACACTCAGCAATTTGCGGGTTAAACGGGTATGGAACCGCACTTAAACAGGCGTGGGCACCCTTTAAATTGTCGAGTAGACTCTGGCGGTCACGCACGTCCACTTGGCCTGGCACAACCAAGGTATTGCCTGTTAAACGGTTAATATCTGCGGCAACACGCTCTGCCAAAGCCAGATCATAATCGAGCAAACGGACCTGGCTGGCATCGCCAAATTTAGCCATATCATAAGCGACCGCAGAACCCTGCATGCCCGCACCGAGTACAACATAATGGTAAGTCATGGTACATCCTTCACTGAATTTAAGTATGTCTTCATGATACCGTGCTGACTCGTGAATCGGGATCTGCTAGCAGAGGCTAGGGTCTGTCATGCTAGAATAGAGGCGATTAAGCCATTTTTTCTGGTTATTTTTGAAGGAGATTCACGTTATGCGCATCGCGGTCGGAATGAGTGGTGGCGTTGATAGCTCCGTTGCGGCCACGCTGCTCAAGCAAGCTGGCCACGACGTTGTCGGGGTCACCATGTTAATTTGGGACGGCAGCAAGTGCTGTTCTGGAGATGCCATTGAACATGCTGAATGGGTTGCCAAACACATCGGTATTGAACACCATGTTTATAATTTAGAAGCTGAGTTCGCCCAAGAGGTCGTTAATCCATTTGTCAATTCATACCTCAATGGCAAAACCCCCAGCCCTTGCCCAACTTGTAATTACCGTATGAAATTCCACCACCTCTGGAATGCGGTTCAAGAACATATGGAAGTAGACAAAATGGCAACTGGACACTATGTCCGCATTGCCTACAATGAGGCGCTACAGCGCCATCAGCTCTTCCGGGGCATTGATCCCAATAAAGATCAAACCTACATGTTTTACCGCCTCAGCCAAGAACAGCTTTCCCAATTGATGTTCCCACTTGGTGGTTTTACCAAAACCCAAATCCGTGAAATGGCCAAAAATTTAGGCCTTGATCCGGTGATGAACAAACCGGATAGCCAAGATTTGTGTTTTGTGGGTGACAGCCTCAATGACTTTTGGCGTAACCACTATCAAAGCAATATTCGCACGGGCGAAATTGTCGATATTCATGGCAAAGTCTTAGGCCATCACGAAGGCATTGTTCATTACACCATCGGTCAGCGCAAAGGCTTAGGGATTGCCCATGAGAAACCCCTTTATGTCGTTGGCATTGATGCCGAAAAGGCCCAAGTGATTGTGGGTTATCGTGAAGACACATTTGCCACTGAGCTTGAAGCGGGTGAAGTCAATTGGTCAGGAATCACTCCCCCGCAAGAGCCCTTCACAGCCCATGTTAAGGTGCGTTACCGCTCCGCGATTACCCAAGCTCGCATTGTACCCCTGGAAGACGGACGTGTACGCATTCTGTTTGAAGCCCCCCAAGAAGCTATTACCCCCGGACAAGTCACGGTCTTTTATGATCAGGACGACATGCTCATTGGGGGTGGTGTCATCGAAGGGGTACGGAAACTCGAAGCAGTAACGGCTTAAAGACCATTAATATATTCAGCCCCGCAACCCATGGGTTGCGGGGCTGAAGTATTTTAGGTTTGAAGCGTGAATTTATTTAGCGCGAAAGAGTGACTTGCCAGCATAAATAGCGCTGGTGCCCAAAAACTCTTCAATGCGTAAGAGCTGATTGTATTTGGCCATGCGATCCGTGCGTGACGCGGAACCCGTTTTAATTTGCCCGGAATTGGTAGCAACTGCAATGTCGGCAATAATACTGTCTTCACTTTCCCCGGAGCGGTGGGAGATCATAAAGGTATACCCTGCCAATCGGGCCCGTTCAATCGTCATAAACGTTTCTGAAAGGGTGCCAATTTGGTTCACCTTGATCAAAATCGAATTGCCAATGCCATTATCAATACCCTGTTGCAGGCGGGTTTCATTGGTGACAAACAGATCATCACCGACCAACTGAATCTGTTCACCCAGGGTATCTGTCAGCGATTTCCAGCCATCCCAATCATCTTCAGCCATGCCATCTTCAATGGAGACAATCGGGTAGTCTTTGGCTAAACCCGCCAAATAATCGACCATTTCAGCGGGAGTCAATGAACGTTGCTCACCGCTGAGCTCATAACGGCCGCCCTTAAAAAACTCGCTCGCAGCAACATCCAAAGCCAAGGCAATATCTTCACCGGGGCGATAACCCGCCGCCAAAATCGCTTGGGAAATAAAATCCAGCGCTTCACGATGTGACTTTAAATTAGGGGCAAACCCACCTTCATCTCCGACTGAAGTGGTTAAGCCCGCTTGATGAAGAAGTTTTTTCAGATGGTGAAAGGTTTCAACGCCCATGCGCAAGGCTTCCCGGAAACTGGGAGCCCCCAGCGGGACGATCATAAATTCTTGAATGTCGAGGTTATTGTCCGCATGAGCACCCCCATTGATCACGTTCATAAAGGGTACGGGCAAAATACGGCTGGTAAATGATCCCAGGTAACGGTACAAAGGCTGTCCCAGCGCCTGTGCAGCCGCCCGCGCTGTTGCCATTGAAATACCCAATAGCGCATTGGCTCCCAAATGGGATTTATTCGGGGTTCCATCTAGTTCACAGAGGCGCTGATCGATATGTAGCTGATCAAGACCGTTTAAACCGATCAATTGGGGCGCCAAAACCTGATTGACGTTGGCAACGGCTGTTTGTACCCCTTTCCCCAAGTAACGCTCTTTGTTACCATCTCGCAACTCCAGGGCTTCATGCACCCCTGTTGAGGCACCTGAAGGCACAATCGCCCGCCCCAAATGACCACCCGCCAGTTGTACATCAACTTCCAAGGTGGGGTTACCCCGAGAGTCGAGTACTTCCCGGGCATGTATTTGTTCAATCCGCGTCATGGCAGTATTCCTCACTTCGCCGTAAATGTGATGGGCTAGGCCCTGCAGCTCAGTATACTCCTTTGGTGCTTGCCATCAGGCTGATTGGGTCAATAGGCGCAAACGCTGCCAGAAGGAACGCAGAATATCTGTGCCAATAATGACCAACAGCGGGATCAGCGCCACAAAAACGGTAAGGTCTTGTAATAACAAGGAGTTGATCCAGCCCTTGTAGACAAAAACACCGTAAAAAATACTGTACGGAAGAACCAATAGAAGTGCAAAGGGAGCAATGCGCCAATATTTACGGTGTAATACCACATAAATACACAGGGTGACCCAAGCCAACACTTCAAGGAGGAATAACAACAACACCCCTAAAAAGTTATACGAACCCGCCATTCCGTCAATCAAGGTCAACAGACTATTCTGGCCTGTTGCAATCCCCATCATGGCCCCGGCCGCATCTAAACCCATTGCCAAATACCCCAATAAAGCCATGGGAATCAGACTCACAGGGGAATGCAAGCGGGTCAGGTAAGCTTCAGGGGTCACACGCTGATAACCGGGCGCACGTGTTCCCAACCACGCCAGATCCGTTGAGGCCGGATAACCGGGCGTATCTGCCAACTCTTGGTTAGCAGCCCACGACAAATAGTGAGTAGCCCCCACCAAGGGCGTGTTTTGCTCCCGATAACTCGGGTATAAATGGGAAGCGGAGGCACTGACAAAAATGACCAGGGCAATCAATAAAGGTCGCAACAAGGTGTACTGTTTCATCACCAAGGCATACAGCCCATATGCCAACAGACTTAAACACAGAAAGGGAGCCGATGCCGCCT
>DLGM01000260.1:0-771 GCA_002482705.1 Cyanobacteria bacterium UBA7694 | reverse complement strand
TGGGTCCATACCCAAATGACACAAATCGCCCCCAATAATCCCCCACCCCATAACCCCCACTTTTCCACCTTTGGCAAAAGCACCAATAGACAAAGGACAATACATCCCAATAGACCACTGGGCTGACGCCGTGCAGCTTCTTCAATCAAAAGCGGATTTAAAGCCACCGCAAAAGCAGCTAAGAGTGCCCAATAAGGCGAATTCAGCCAGCGCCGGGAAAGGAAAAACACCCCCGCCACCAAGGCCAAGGAGAAAAACCACGAGAGATAAAACACATGAAAAGGAGAAAAGCCAAAGAGATGTCCGGTCAATTTCAGTAAAAACGGGAAAAGGGGATCATGGGCTGCCGTACCCGAGAAAAAGCCCGATGGCCCCCAAAGATCCATTCGTAAAGCTTGGGTATAATAACTTTCGGCTGCTGGCTGAAGGCGAATCGGCACTGCTGCATGTTTGAGGATTTCCTCCCAGCGCAGATAAGCCGCTAAAAGCAGGCATGCCATCAATATGGGTGTCACCGCCACGGGGTGGCGCTCAAGCCAAGCCTTTACTAACAGCAATAAGGCACAGGTCAGCGTAAGTGCCCATAAAAAGAGACCGGCCAGTGGAAAGGTAACAATGCTCAGCAGATGCAGCCCTACCACCACGCACACCGTAACGGCCAAAGCCACTGCAATGGGTAAAAGGGCCGCCCATAACCACAACCAGATCAACGGTGCCCCCGTCATCAATAATAAAATGGCCCAGGGCGGATACACCGATTGGGAAGTATCG
>DLGM01000451.1 GCA_002482705.1 Cyanobacteria bacterium UBA7694 | reverse complement strand
AGATCCAGTTCCGCCTCCCCTTTTTTGGACAAGCGCGTTATTACAGCGATGCGCATGGCATTGTGCGGGCTGAATGGGAAACCCATCAGCATGTGCTGGCCGTCGCTTATGATACACCGATTCCGGGTTATCGCAATGATCTGGTCAATAATTTACGCCTCTGGAAAGCCGAGTCGCCCAGCTCGATTGATTTGGAAAGTTTTAATCAGGGCAACTACATTGATGCCACCCGCGACAAAACCCTGAACGAGAACATTTCGCGCATTTTATATCCCAATGACAAAGAATTTGTGGGCCAGGAGCTGCGCCTGAAGCAGGAATATTTCTTGGTATCGGCCTCTCTGCAAGACATTTTGCGCCGCTTTAAACAGACCGAAACCGACTTGCGCAAACTGCCGGATATGGTGGCGATTCAGTGTAATGATACCCACCCCAACCTTGCGATCCCCGAACTGATGCGCCTGTTAATGGATATTGAAGGTCTGAGCTGGGAAGTTAGCTGGGACATTACCACACGCGTGATCTCTTACACCAACCACACCTTATTGCCTGAAGCCCTTGAAAAATGGCCTGTGTCCCTGATGCGCCTGCTCTTGCCGCGCCACCTGGAAATTGTCTATGAGATCAACCGCCGCTTTTTAAATGTTGTCACCCTTGAAACCGGGCGTGATCTGTCCCAACTTCAGCATTTGGCCGTGGTCACTCAGGGCGAGAACCCCATGGTGCAAATGGGTTCGCTGGGGGTGATTGGTTCCCATCGCGTCAATGGCGTTTCCGCCGTGCACAGCGATTTGATGATCAAGACCATTTTCCGCGATTTTAACGAGCTGTGGCCCGAAAAATTTATTAACCTCACCAATGGGGTCACGCCGCGCCGTTGGCTCAAGCAGTGCAACCCCCATTTGGCAGAGCTGATTACCGATAAACTCGGAGATGGCTGGGCCACCCGCCTGGATGAATTAAAACAGCTCGAAAAATATGCCTATGATCCGCGTTTCCGTGCCGACTTCCGGGCGATCAAACAGGCCAATAAGCTGCAGTTGGCCGATTTTTGTGCCCGCCGTTTTGGGTTGGAACTTAACCCGGACGCAATTTTTGACATCCAGATCAAGCGGATTCACGAATACAAACGCCAGCTCTTGGCTGCTCTGCACACGATTGTGCTCTACAATCGCATCAAGGCCAATCCCAGCCTGGAGATTCCACCACGGGCGGTGATCTTTGGGGGCAAAGCGGCCCCCGGTTATGCCCTGGCCAAGCTGCACATTCGTTTGATCAACGGCATTGCCGAGGTCGTCAATAGTGACCCGGATATGGAAGGACGTTTGCAGTGTCTGTTTGCCTCTAATTATAATGTGTCGCAGGCCGAACTGTTGATCCCGGCGGCCAACCTATCCGAACAAATTTCCACCGCTGGTTTTGAAGCTTCCGGCACGGGCAATATGAAGTTTGCCCTGAATGGAGCCCTGACCATTGGCACCCTGGATGGGGCCAATATCGAAATGCTGGAAGAAATTGGCGAGGAGCACATGTTCATCTTTGGGCTGACCGTGGATGAAGTGCGGGCCTTGCGCATTGACGGTTATAATCCCCTCGACTATTTGGCCCAAAGCCCCGAATTGGAATTGGCCCTTTCCCAAATTCGGGAAGGCCTGTTTTCGCGGGGGGATAAGACGCTGTTTGAACCGGTGTTGGATGCGCTGCTGGTAAGGGGCGACTATTTTATGGTGCTGGCTGATTTTGAGGCTTATGCGGAAATGCAGCAGCAGGTTGACCGGGCTTATAAGAACCCGGAGGCTTGGGATCATTCCGCCATTTTGAATATGGCCCGTATGGGTAAATTTTCCTCTGATCGCACGATTCTGGAGTATGCCCGCAAAGTCTGGGGGGTGAGCCCTTTGCGCTCAAGCCTCTCCTGAGAACAGTTCATTCCAATCAATTTGCATGAGCATGGACGGTTTGCGGGGGGGATGCATGAGCGGCATTCCCGCTTCCTCTGGGGTTTTATTGCCTTTTTTGGAATTGCAGCGTGAACAGGCGGTGACCACATTTTCCCAGTGGCTTTTGCCGCCACGGGAAACCGGGTGGACATGATCCAGAGTGAGGTTGTCGTGGGAACCACAGTACTGGCACGTGTAATGGTCACGAATATGCACGTTTTTACGGGTATAAGTGACCTTGGGGGTAACATGACGTACCAAACGTGTGAGCAAGCGAATCACTTGCGGTACAGGGAACTGGCTAGAGACGGTACGCAAAAACGTGCCCGTTGCTTTGACAATTTCGGCCTTTTTTAGATACACCAGGGCAATGGCCTTGCGCATATCACAGTACATCAACGGGATATAGTCCCGAGTCAACACCACGACTTTCATGGTTATCCAATCCCTCAAGGTCCTTTTACCCTTGATTATATGCCGAATGCTATCTGTGAGATCAAGCTTGAACGGGTGTGAAAGGTATCGATAGGTCGCTTATTTTTGCATGAAGTCGTTTTGGAATGTCTGTTTTTTGCCCGTTGCCTTTTTGCAAAACACCTTAGGGCGCACCAATCCAGCTTTTTAGCACGCTGGACGCCACGTAACAGAGTCGCTATAATACTTTCAATGATTAATAAATGCAACAAATTATTGCTCTCTGTTAAGCACCGAGGGTTTATCGCCATCACAATGGCTCTATTGTTGCCTTTGGCTGCCCAAGCAGAATCACCCCCCATGGTGGTCATTGTGCCTGAGACGACCTTGACGGCTCCTCAGTACCAAGAGTTCTATCAACTGGCGATGACCCATCAATTGGTCCGGGAAATGCCCAACCTATTGGCTGCAGACCTTCGCCCGGTCTTGCGTTATCAGGCTTATACCCAAACCGATTCCGAGCGTATGTACTGGGCCCAGGTGCGCCAGAGTGAGCAATTTACGCGCCATCATTTACAAGCACGCCTTGAACTTTGGCGCGGAGATACCCTGGTTTGGAGTCAAAGCCGCTCAGCACGCCGCGATATTCGGGCCTTAGGCCCGGAAATGCGCGCTATGGGTGCCAATGTATTAACGGCTTATGCCGCTACTGGCCAGGGGCTTTTGTACCGCCGTGTCCTGACTCCCGAATCGGAGCGCCAGATTCGTCAAGAACTGACCCAATCCGTGCTTTTTCAACTGCTGACGGATATGCGTCGCTTGGGCCCGACAATCCCAATGAAACCTATGGATGGGGAGAATATGCATCGTGAATAAAGGAAAAATCCTCGTAGCTGACGATGAAGCCAGTATTCGCCAAATTGTAGAAGCACGCCTCAAGATGGCGGGTTATGAGGTCGTCACCGCTGGCGATGGGGAAGAAGCGATTGAGCGCTTCCGTGCCGAACGCCCTGATTTGATTGTGCTCGACATTATGATGCCTCGTGTTGATGGCCTTCAGGTCTGTCGTGAAATTCGCAAACAAGATACGACCCCGATCATTATGCTGACAGCCAAGGGGGATATTGCCGACCGCATCCATGCCTTAGAAATGGGGGCCGATGATTATGTCATTAAGCCCTTTAGCCCCCGTGAGCTGGAAGCCCGGATCAAGGCCGTATTGCGCCGCACCTATGTCCAACCGGCCAAACCCGCTGCGATTGAAATCGAAGACATTCTCATTGATCTGAGCAAGCGCCAGGTCTTTAAACAGCAAAAACGGGTCAAGCTGACGGAAATGGAGTTCAGCCTGCTTGAGCTTTTGGCTCTGAATCCAGGCAAACCCTTCTCCCGTCAGGATATCTTGCAGCAAGTTTGGGGTTATCGCCTCAATCAGTATTCAGATACCCGTGTGGTGGATGTACACGTCAGCCGTCTGCGCAGCAAGCTGGAAAAAGATGTGAGTGAGCCCGAGCTGATTCTCACCTCGCGCGGGACCGGGTACATGTTCCAGAACTATCACCTGGGAACCCCTTAAAGACATGCTTTTAGCCGGGCCTAGAGAATAGACCCGGCTAAAAAGAAGGCAATGAACCTAGTTGTCGAGAACTTCGATATTGACGCGGCGCTGATCTTTCACCGCAGCAGCCTTAACAACCGTACGCAGAGCGTTAATGGTTTTGCCTCGGCGCCCGATTACGCGTCCACGATCATCTGGATGAACCTGGAGACTGATGTCAATCTGGCCAGGTTCACCTTCTACTTCGGAGTCAAATGCGGCGGCTTTCACCACAACCTCTTCAGGGTTCTTGACCAGCATTTTCACCATGCGTTCAACGGCTTCAGTGAGTGCCATGCAAAAGTCCTTTAAGCGTTAGCAGCGTTGGCGTTGCGAAGGAGCTTGGCCACCACTTCTGTCGGCTGGGCTCCGTTGCTGATCCACTTTTGAACGGCTTCGTGGTTGAATTTGTTCTCGGAAGGGTTGCGGGGGTTGTAGAAGCCCAGCTCTTCGATGGAACGGCCGTCACGGCGGTTGCGGGAGTCGATGACAACTACGCGATAGACGGGCTTTTTCTTTGCGCCAAAGCGCTTCAGTCTGATCTTGACCATGTGATTAAGTACCTCTGGGTCTGTCGGAATTAAATGTCTGTTAACTAAAGTATAACCTTAACCTTCTATGGTGTGGAAGGCGGTTACAACGAGGATGGCTGAACAGGCACGGAAAGACTTGTCTCAGCGGGCCGCAAGGTGAGGGCGGCAAATCCACAATAGAACAATTATACGCCACAATCACAGGAATGGGGAGGGGGTTCTGCCATGTGAGGGCTTGAGTTCTGTTTGGGCCTGTGTCATATTGCTGACTAAACTCGATTACAAAAGGATTTTGATCGCAATGAAGCAATCTGTTCTCTGGGCCGCTTTGGCTGTGACGCTGGCAGTGGGTTTAGCTCCTCGGGCTGAGGCTATTACCTTTACCTACTCTGAAAAAACGCAGCGCGTTGCGCCTTATTTTGAGTTCAAAGGTGAATATGACCTGCCTTTTAATCTCAATCTATCTGGCCATTTGGGCTTTGCCCCCGATCTTTCCAGTTTTGTCACGCCCATAGCCCAAACCAGCGGTACTTCGAATTCGGATTTGGCTTCTCAGATTGCCAACTTGATCCGCTGGGATACCCTGCTGGATCTAAACCTCAATGTGGGCTACAATTTCCGTTTGCTCGATGTCCCCTTGGGCATTGGCAATATCACCACGTCTTTAATCCCCTATGTGGGTTACCGCCATATGTGGACATTTACCGGCAATCTCAACAATAGCAGCACCAATACCCAAACGGCGGGGCTGAATTATGGTCTGCGGCTCGGTGTCGGTTTGCCCCTGGGTTTCTCGGCCTATGCCTTTGGGGGAGCCAGTTCCCTGTTGGGTGGCTCCTTTGAGCAAGGGGGTACCAGCCAGGCCTTGAACCCCAACGGCATGGTTTTACCCCGTTATGGGCTTGGGGCGGCCTGGAATATGCCTTTCCTGAATATGGCCAGTGTTTATGCGGGTTATACCGGCTTTTTCCTGCCCCAAGATATGCGCCTGTCACCCACCTACACCAATGGCAGTACCCTGGTACACGGCTTGAGTGCGGGATTTAATATTTTGTTCTTTGGCATCTGATCGGGGCGCTATCAATTTCCCGCCGAGGTGGGGTAGAATAGACCTGAACACCCATTAAATCAAAGGTTGTGAGATGGTATGATTGATAAACTCTTTAAGAAGATCGGGCAACCTAAGGGCGATGCTAAACCCGCTGAAAAAGCCCCGGAAGCTTCTCTTGCCACTGAAAAAGAAGATATGCTCGACGAAACGGGCACCTTTATGCTCGATATGAACAAGCTCAAGGAAGACGTTGAGGATCTTGAAGATTTGCTCAACGACGTCTAATTCACACAAAGGCCCCCGCAACAACAAACTGCTGGGGCCTTTGTTGATGATGGGGCTGTGCTGGGCGGGGCTGAGCTTGCCTGCCTGGGCAGACGCGCCGCTCGGTAACTACCGTTGTACGGGCAAGAGTCCTGGGCAAAACCAAGAATACAAAGGCCAGGTGGAAGTCAGCAAGAGTGGTGACAACTACACGGTACTGTGGCGCTTGGGCACCAAAGTCTATCTCGGAACCGGCCTCGATTTGGGCGATACGTTTGCCGTTGCTTTTTTAACGGAAGACCGCCAGTGGTTTGGCCTTGCCGTTTTCCGCAAACAAAACAACCAGTGGGTGGGTAAGTGGGCTTCCGCTGGCAGCAAGGTCTTTGGCACGGAAACCTGGACGCCTCTTTAGGCTTGGCGCATTTGTACTTCAGCGGGTAAAAACCACTGGAGTTCGCCCTGGGGAAAGGGATCGAGGTTATAGACGCTAATACAGGCCATGGTGCCGGGCTGGTAAGCAAAACTGGTTTCCATACGGCTACTGATCAGCCAAGAGGTCAATTGCACCACAAAGGGCTGGTGGGTAACCAACAAAACATGGCGAGCTTTTTCGCCTTCAAGTAAGCGTTGCACTTGGGCGATCGAGGGGCTGCTGCCCAGGCAATCAGCACTTTGAATGGCGGTCCCGAAGGGCGCACATAAGAAGTGTGCCGTCTGCTGGGTGCGTACCAAAGGACTGGCATAACACGCCTCAAAAGTGACGCCCATTTTTTGCAGGCCACGGGCCTGTTGTTGGAGCTTTTCTTCCCCTTCGGGGGTGAGGTAACGATCAAAGTCCGTAGGAGCGTTAGGAGCCCCTAAATGGACTGGTTCTCCATGACGGGCCACATACAGTGTTTTCATGTTCTCTCCTATCCGTACCAAACTTGTTCACGGGCTTCGTCTTCACTTTTGCCTTCCGTAATCCAACTGTAGCGGGCAGGGAACATACAGACTTCGAGCAGCAGTGAGACGACATTGGCATACTCTTGCAACTGTGCCAATTTGGTGGCCTGTGTGCGCTCTTTTTGTAATTTGCGCAGTTCAGCCGGAATTTGCCCCAGACGCGTTTCGAGTTCCATAATCTTTTTTCGCCGCCACTGGCCAAACCAACGGTCGAGCAAGCGCCAGATACCTTTGGGTTGATGCAGTTGAATTTCGTTGCGCAAGCGCTGCATTTCGAGTTCTTTTTCTTGCAGATTCTTCTCGATTTTGAGGCGCCAGGTGTTGAGGTTGGGATGTTTGGTGCGCAGCAGCTCGCCCCCGGCTTCGTGAAAGAGCTTATTCAGGCCGAATAACATGGTGCGCGCCAAGTGCAGCGACGGCATGTGGCGTGGGTCGATTTCAAAAACTTTGACCAGATTATAGATCGCCGACTCGGTATCGCGGATGCTCAGGTCACGCAGGGCCGTGTTGTAATAATGTTGAGGGGAAGCAAACTGATTTTTGTGCTCACTTTTTACATAGCGGCGATATTGCTGAGCCGTGAGATAGTGAGATAAAACGTGGGGCAGCGAAATCGGGATGGCGGCGCTCATGAATCCTCATTGTCCTTGAGTTCACCGGTGACATAGGGGCGTAGATCAAGTTCGCCCGTGGCATAACCGGGATCAATCGGAATTTCACTGTTGCGTGAAAAGAACTGCTGGAGCACCGGGTTGGTGGAGGCTTTGATCTCGTCACAGGTGCCGGTGGCAATCACTTTGCTTTTGTAGAGCATAATAATGTGGTCGGCAATTTGAAACGTACCGGGAATATCGTGGCTGATCACGATAAACGTTGAGCCAGTCATTTGTTTGGTTTTGATAATCAGCTTGTCAATGGCGTCGGACATGACCGGATCCAGCCCGGAGTTGGGTTCGTCAAAGAGAATGATTTCCGGGTCAAGGGCCATGGCACGGGCCAAACCGACCCGCTTGCGCATGCCGCCGCTGAGCTCGGAGGGCAGTTTGTGCTCAATGCCGGGCAAACCCACCTGATCGAGCTTCTGGGCGACAATCTTCATGATTTCTTTGTGGCTTTTGCGGGTGTGTCGTCGCAGGGGGAAGGCAATATTGTCACCGACATTTTGGGAGTCAAACAGCGCTCCGTCTTGAAAGAGCATGCCAAATTTTTTGCGCACTTCAAAGAGGTCGTTTTGCGACAGGCGCGTAACGTCTTGGCCATCGACATAAATAGAACCGTGATCGGGTTTTAAGAGGCCCACCAACAGTTTTAAGAAGACGCTTTTGCCGGTGCCGCTGGGGCCGACAATGACCGTGGTTTTGCCCTTCTCGACATCACAGGAGATATGGTCGAGAATAACCTGTTTGCCAAAGGCCTTGCGGACATTTTCGAAACGGACTGCATTTTCACCCATAAATAGCCGCCGTGAGGAAGAAGTTAAAGATGACAATAAAGCTGGCAATCGTAACCACTGACAGGTTGATTGCGCGGCTGACGCCCTTGGGGCCGGGTTTGGAAGTATAACCAAAATAAGTTGAGAGAATACAGCTGACAATGGCAAACAACAGCCCTTTGAACATACCGTTGATCAGGTCTTCCATGCGCACGTAGGCGAGCATTTGGTTGATAAAGTGTCCGGCATTTTGGTGGAGCTGAAAGACCGCCACTGCAAAACCGGCGGCGACTGAGACAAAATCAGCAAATAAGACCAGGATTGGAGCTGTCAGAATAAAGGCAATCATGCGCGGCACAATCAAAAATTTGAACGGGTCCACCGACATTACTTCCAGGGCGTCAATTTGTTCTTTGACGCGCATGGTGGCAATGGTGGCGGAAATGTCGGTGCCGGGTTTGGCGGCCATGAGCGCCCCAGTCAGAATCGGGGCCATTTCTCGCAGACAGCTGAGGCCGACATAAGCCCCTAAAAACTCTTGCCCCCCAAAGCCTTTAAAGATGTGATAACCCACCAGGGCAATATTGGTGCCGACAAAGGTGCAGACGGCAATCAGGACGGGCAGGGTCTCGACGCCAATTTTAAACATTTGTTCAAAGACCAGCCGGGGTTCAGGCCAACTGCGGAACAGGGTGGTAAATATGCGCACAGAAAAGAAGCCCAGTTGCCCTAGGCCACTCATAAATTTGATGACTTGGTTCATAATGTTAGTGAGTGAAGCGTTACAATTCTAGCATGAACTGGGTTGGCACGGACTATGGGGACAGGTTCCCGAACTGCAAGAGCGTTTCGCGACGCCCTCCTTCTGAGGGCATTTGGTACAAACCCAGTTCGGACTGTTGGCCAGGGCTGGCTTGGCCAATGACATAGGTGAGCTGCCCGCTGGGGCTCCATTGTAACTGTTGTTCTTGGNNGCGTTCGGGGGTATTGCTGAGATTGCGGATTTGGTTGTCCCCCAGTTCGAGGCGCTGGATATCTGCATAAGAACCACTCGTCAGCGGACGGGACGTATACACCAATGCTTTTTGATCCGGTGTCCAGTGAATTTCATTGAGAGCGGTTTGGTGTTCATCTTCCCCTAGTAAACGTTGGATGCCGCTGCCATCTGCTTCTGCAAGATAAATACCTTGGCGGTCAATGCGGGCCTGGACAATCATTGCGAGACGCCCACTTGTGGGGGCCAAGCTAAAACTTCGCACGGTGCGGCCCTGAAAACTGAGGATTTCCTGGTGTTCACTGCCATCTGGATTGATGCGCCACAGTTTGCTGGTGGTGGCGGCCGCAATGTGTTCACTGGCTGCCAGGAGTTGCCCATCTGGTCGCCAGCGCAGTTGGGTAATCGAAAAACTGCCGTCTCCCGTATCAATACCTGCTTGGGTACGGGTCATAATGCGCCGAGGGGCTTGCCCCGGGGTGAGAATGTAGATACTGGCATCCACCAGGGGCAGACCTTCACCGGTGGGCGTTAATCCCATCACAGTGACAGCCAAGCGCTTACCCTCTGGATCCCAGGCCATCAGGGGAGAGGCATTGCTGGCTGGGATGGTGCCCAAGTCGCTGATTTCTCCGCTAGGTAAGCGCATGCTGCGAAAATGATGTTGATTGGCCTCATAGGTGCTAAATGCTGCCAAAGGGGCTTGCCAGTGGAGTAAATTTGCTTCCGGATTGAGGGGCTGTTCAGGGAGTATTTGCTGGTTCTGACCGGACGTGATCCGCAACCAGTGTTCAGAGCTGCGTACCAGCAGCGCTTCACCACTATCCAACCAATCATAACTGAGCGCAAAGGCTTTTTCAGGGCTGGGTGTTGCTGTGACGCTGGGTGTTTCGGGAGGCGTTTCACCACAGGCAGACAAGAACAGGGCAAAGATGAACAGGAGCTGCTTCATAAGAACCTCAGAAGGAGAGACTATTGCTTCATCATACTTCAGTTTGGTGGTGAAAATTGAAAACGATCTAAATATGCTTGTATGGTCTATATTGTTGTGATTTTAGCGTATATTTTTGTTGATAGTTCTATTCGTCTTTTAATGTCGTGTTTTCAAAAAAATTTGAGTTGGATTGAAATTTTGTATTTGGCCGCTGATTCATTGATATTTTATGAAATAATTATAAAAATGGCCTTTGTTATCATTTGTGTTTTGTTGATTGGTTGTTATATGATGGGATATGTGACGATTAAATATATATTAAATCGAAAGAAATACAAAAATACATGAAAAATTGAAATGGAGATAAAAATGACTACAATTCGCATGATTTCAGCAGGTGAATCTGATATGAGTGTGATTGCCAAAATGATTCGCTCATCTGCCGATTGGTATGCGGACTTTGTCAGCCCGGATGATCTGGCGGAACACTATGTAGATAAAGACTGGCAGCAACGGAACTACCGCCTTCGTGATTTTTACATCGGTTATGATGGCAGACAGGCTGTAGGAACGATTTCGTTACAATACTTTGGTGACTATGCCTATATTGGCTATTTGTATCTGGATACGCGCTTTGTGGGCAATGGATACGGGCGTGCTTTTCTCGACTTTGCCGTTCGTCAGGCGCGTCGCCGGGGGATGAAAGGAATTGTACTCATTGCCCACCCTGAAGCGACCTGGGCTGTCAAAGCCTATGCCCGTTATGGTTTTGAGCGCATTGCCCAAGACAAAAGTACAATTCTCACCTGGAATCAGGGCGCTCTCAAACCCTATTATGAAGAGGGGTTAGACTTATATCTATACTCTTTGACGGCACGCCCAGCCCAAGCTTTGGTGCTGGCTGGACGGGGTTAAGGCTTTTTCTTGAGTTGGTCGCGAAGGCTAATGCCTGCGGCTTCAAAGCCTTCGCGCACAAGTTTATAGTCCTCATCAGTTGCGGGCACATACCCATCAAATTTATACAGTTTTTTCAGCAGCTTTTGCCCTTCTGGGGAGGCGCTAAAATCGAGAATGGTTTTGGTGAGACGCTCGGCTTTGTCGGCGGGGAATTCGGCGCTGGCACAGATCATATCAGCGGGGATCGGCTCGGTATAACTCAACACCCGGATTTGGGACTGTTCCTCGGGTTTGAGGAAACGCTGCCAAGCACTGGATTTGCCTTCTTTGTCATCGGCATAAGTGGCTCCGGCATCCACTTTTTTATTCAGGACTGACAAAATGGTGGCATCGTGGCTGCCTGAATAGATCACGCTGGCCAAGTCAGCTTCGGGTTTGATGCCAATATCGAGCATCATTTTGCGGGCGAAGATGTGCCCGGTGGTGGAAAGCGGATCTCCAAATGAAAAGCGTTTGCCGCGCAGATCTTCCAGCTTTTGGATCGGGCTGTCGGCCCGGACAATAATGGCTCCATAATAATAAGGGGAGCCATCGCGCTGGGATTTGACCAGAATTTTGACATTCGCCTCCTGTTTGGCCATGACATAAGAGGCCGGGCTTAAGAAGGCGATATCGAGCTGTTTATTTTTGAGCGCTTCAATCACGCCCGTATAGTCTGCTGCTACCGTGGGGCGTACTTCTTGCCCCATCCCTTTGCTGATCACATCCATCAAGGGCTGGATATCTTTGAGCAGTTCCTCACCTGTTTCAAAGGGGACAAGACCAATGCGTAAGGGCGCTGGCCCAGTGCTGTCGGGGCTACAAGCAACGCTTAGGGCGATACTCAAAGCACATGCTAAGGCGCCAAACCATTGTTTCATTGTGTGTGTTCCTGCTTCTTTTGGATACGGTGCATCATGGTTCTAGTCTAGCAGGTGTGCTACTTTCTGTGCAGATCCTTCTCCCGCTCGCAGCGCTAGAGGTAAGGGGCGATGGGCCCTAAGTGGCTGTGTCGTTCAGGGGGCAGGGCCGTTTACGGGAGGGTTGATAAGGGCAGTAACATCCGGCGCACACGCGTTTGAATATCTTCTGGGGCAAAGGGCTTGATCAATACTTCCTCATGGGGCTGAAGTTCGTCCATATAGGCCATTTCCTGATCGCTGTACCCTGCCAAATACAAGGTTTTGAGCTCGGGGTAACGCTGATATAGATCCGCTGTGATCTGTGGGGCACAGAGCAGATCGGTGATCAGCAGCGCGGGCTGAGAGGCCTCTAAGGTGTTCAAATCGGTAATCTGACTGATTTGGTAATCTCGTTCTAAGGCTTGGGTGAGGGTGGCAAACTGGGCTGGATCAAGACCGTAACAGCCAATCTGGGGGCGATTGACAAAGAGGGGTGGCATGCGCTTTTGAGCGGGAAGGTAAATTTCGAATTGGGCCCCGGCTCCCGGTTCACTTTCGATGGCAATGGCCCCTTTGTAATCACGCACAATGCCGTAGACAATGGCCAAACCCAAACCGGTGCCCTTGCCTGCTTCTTTGGTGGTGAAGAAGGGATCAAAGATGTGTTCGAGGGTTTCAGGACTAATGCCACACCCGCTGTCTTTGACCCGCAGACAGATATAGTCCCCGGCGGGGCGGGAACCAAACAGAGGGGTTGTCCAGGGCTCAGGTTTGTAGACTGATTGGGTTTCAAGAGTGAGGACACCGTTATATGACATGGCATCACGGGCATTGACCGACAAATTGAGAATCATTTGTTCAAGGTGCATCGGATCGGCCTCAAGCAAGGGCAAACTGGGACTGAGGTTAAGACAGCACTCGATATGTTCCCCGAGTAAGCGCTGAACCAGTGGCCACATATGCTGAATAACTTGATTGAGGGAGACAGGCTGTACCCGTGATTTAGACTTGCGACTAAAAATCAGCAGTTGGCTGGTGAGGGTGCGGGCTTTTTCGCAAATTTTTTGAATTTCGAGAATATGGGTGCTGAGGGGAGAGCCCGGTGGCATGGATTCGAGCAAGAGTTGGCTGTAACCCATAATGCCCACCAATAAATTGTTAAAGTCGTGAGCGACGCCCCCGGCAAGATGGCCAATGGCCTCCATTTTTTGCGATTGACGCAGCATCTCTTCGCTTTCTCGCAGGGCTTTTTCGGCCTGTTCACGGGCGGTAATATCAATACCTGTGCCAATAATGTATTCTACTTGGCCGTGGCTATTGAGCATTACCGTATGGTTCCAGGCAATGCGATGGCGACTGCCGTCACGCCCCACCCAGATATGGGTGCTTTCTTCGGCGGAGGTGCTTTGAATAATCTGGTGGAAGCGGGCCATAACGGTTGCCTGCTCTTCGGGAGGCAAGAACAGGGCCGAGAAAAGCTGTCCCTGCACTTCTTGGGAGGAATATCCGGTCAGTTGTTCACAGGCGCGATTAAAGCGGACAATTTGCCCTTCGGTATTCATGACCACAATCAGGGCACCGACCGTATCCAGCAGGGTGGATAAAAAGGCCTGATCTTGTTGTAACTGGCTGCGGATGCGGCGTTGCTCCTCTACGTCCATGGCCATGAAACACACTTCCATCACTTGCCCGACGGCATTGAGAATGGGCAAATAACTGAGCTGATAGGTAAACTCTTGGCGATCAGCCCCTTTGATGCGCCGTTCTTTGCTCAAGGACTGTCCTTTGAGCGCCAGACTGAAGCTTTGGGCAAAATCATCCATACGGGTGACAAAGCGTTCGAAGTTGTCGCCTGGTTTGAGGGGGTGATCAAAGCGTTCACGCACAGACAGGGCTGCACGATGATTAAAAGACTGGACACTGTGCGCTTGATCAAGGATAACCAGAACCTGAGGGCCAATATTCATGACCGCATCCAGACGCGCCTCGGCTTTCTCAAGGGCCCGCATTTGGGCGGTAATATCGCTTAAAACA
>DLGM01000167.1:8719-11269 GCA_002482705.1 Cyanobacteria bacterium UBA7694 | reverse complement strand
ATTGTTATTTCCATTGCCTTGGCCATTGTTATTTCCATTGCCTTGGCCATTGTTGTTTCCGTTGCCTTGCCCGTTGTTGCTGCCCGATTGGCCATTGTTGTTTCCATTGCCTTGGCCATTGTTACTGTCCGAGCCTTGGCCATTGCTGTTCTCAGACTGATTCGACGTTGCCTGAGCAGGGGGAGCACTTTGCTGAGCTTGGGGGTTTTTAGCTTTGATCAACTTCTCCGTTTCAGCCTCTATCAAGGCAGTGAGAGCTGTCAACTCGTTCAGTTTCTTACCCTGATTGCGCGGATTGCTGAATTCGGCCTTCAAGCTTTTAGCCACCGAGGCAATCTCGGGCCCTGTGCGCAAGCTGCGCAAGAATTCGAAAGTGGCGTCTTTTAAGCCTTTGCCCTGTTTTTTCTGGAAAGCCTGAGCCACCATTGCCCAAGCAGTGGTTTCAAGATTCATTTCTTCTGACAGATACAGCGTTTGGTTCGCTTGAGTGCCAGGAATCAGGGTTCCCAAAACGAGGGTTTCTGAAGGCGAACTGATGACCACATGCTGATTGACATTCGGAGAAACCTGGGCAATGGCATAGGTCACCAATTGTTCACCCGTTGCTGGTTCCACGGCCACTGACAAAACCTGGAAAGATACTTCCACCCCGTCAACCTGGGCCGAAAAGGTCTGTAATTCGGCTTCCGTAAAATGTCCGTCGGCATAAGCCGGGGCCCCGAAAATAACCTCAGCGGCCACCTGCCAGGGTGAAGACGGTAAGACAGCCAGTTGATGGGCGATGCCCAGCGGTAAGCGCAATGTCCCCTGAATAGTGGCAAGGTTGTTTTTATCCCCTTTACTATCCGGGCGAATCGGCTGATTCACCGTGTCCACGGCATTATTCTTATCGCCCTTGCTATCGGGACGAATAGGGTTCGTCACATCCGCAACAACGTTATTTTTATCCCCTTTACTATCCGGGCGAATTTCATCCCCAACCGGGCTTGAAGAGGCTGAAAAAGAATCTAGCGGGGTATCCAAGAGTTGCCCACACCCTGAAAGGGCTAGCCCCAAAACCAGGGACAGGGTGAGCATCGGGCGCTTATGCATCATGCCGGCTGACTCTCTCCCAATTCCTTAATGACTGCGGCAAAAGCGTCTGGATTATAATCCCGCAAAACCTTGAGATCAGGATCCAGGGGAGCTTCTGAACGCGCTCTATTTCCATTATCACTGATAGCACAGGCTTTTTTAAGCGCTTGCAAGCCTTTTTGATGAAAGAAAATGCGCTGCTGAGATTCGCCATTAACAAGCGACATCTTTTTACTATAAAAACAGGCCTTAATATAGTGTATAAGCCAAAAATTCGGAAGACATGCTTCAATCACATGGATGTGATGGGCAGATCGCTCCATATCTCCGCTTTGGGTATAAGCATGAGCCAAAAATGCATTACTCTGTAAAAGGTTTTGATAGCCCAGGATTTCTTTATCATCCGAATAAAGCACCGCTTCAAAAGCCGATATGGTTTCTTTCCATAAGTTGGGGTCATTTTCCCCTTCAAGGTACGCCAAGTTAAAAAATGTACGGGCATACTCGTCTAAGGTATACACATCTTCCGCATCCAGAGCCAAAGCCTGGGCAAATTGGTCACGAGCAGACACTAAATGGGTAATCGCTAACTGACGTTCTTGCTGTGCTAAAGGGGTTACACTCTCCTGCATGAGATAACGATCCACATGTCGGTACCCCTTCATGAAGTGCGTAACCCCCAAAGTATGGTGCAAATCCTGTTGTTTAAGATGCAATTTGGTGGGGTCAGCTTCAAGCAAGAAATATTTGAGCGCTTCATTTTGATACTGGAGCGCCAGTTCAAAGTTTCCTTTCGCCAGTTCGGTTGCCGCCACCAGTACCTGCAGGCGCACCTGATCATCATAAAAGTTCATGCCCTGCTGAATGCGCTGTTGAGCCTGTTCAAAGCGCCCAGATTTAATCAGGATCAGCACCAGTTCAATAAATTGCTTAAAGTTCTCCGGGTCACGCTCAATGGCCCGCTCAAAGACGTGAATCACATCATCACGCCCAATAAAACGACGGAAATGCAGGGGCGTATACCCAGCCGCCACCAGAAGCTCGTCTTGTTCAGGGCCAGAGCCCTCGGGGTAAAAAGTCAGGGCCAAATGGGTAATAAAATCACGGGATGGGCGACGTTCACCAGCTTCAAGGCGACAAATATAAGCTGCTGAGACATTCAAACGTGAAGCAAATTCTTGCATGGTGAGCTTGTGTTGACGACGCAGGTCAGCAAGAATCTTCGCTAATACCGTTGGCGGTTGAATAGACTGGTTTTTTGGGCGACGCCCCATGGGTTCTCCTGGATAATGTTGCCTGTTAGTTGATTGATTGTTAAGTTTTGTATAGCAATCATCTATTATTATACCTGCTCACTCACCCTTCGCAACAGACAACTGGATCAATCTTGGCAATCTTGATTATAATCTGAATAAGATTTAAGGATTGAAAGCCTGCATCCATCCCGTAAACCTCAAAAACCGACCGGAGGAGAGT
>DLGM01000167.1:3060-8708 GCA_002482705.1 Cyanobacteria bacterium UBA7694 | reverse complement strand
CCCGCCACAATCGCACGAGAACAAAAGATGGAAAGATGATATCAGAAAACAGCATAGGCACATTGACAAACCGTCAATTAAAATCATAAGCTATGAACAGTCGCTTTCTGCCAAGCAACTGGAGCCCACGATGAGCCCCGCATCTCAACGGGTCGTGAAGCGAGAAACACCTCACCGCTTCGCTGATAACAACTCAAATATTCAGGCAGATGCTCTCTGAACCCAATCGGGTCAGAGGGTTTTTTTTAGCTGGAAAATCCCGCTCCTGGTGGAACAATTGGGCGCATTAACGCGTCGTACTGAGAAGCTGCCTTTCCGCTTATACTCCGTTTTTCAGGCCAGAATTCATGCCCTACTTGCCGCTTATTGTCCTGTGCCTCATATTCTCTCTGGTCACTCCGGCCCAAGCCAATGACGCACTCTACACCTCTGAACTCCAACTGATCAACCAACTCAATCAGTACCGTCTGCGTCAAGATTTATCAGCTCTGCAACTCAATCGTGAAGCGGCCCGTGTAGCGCGGAGCCACAGCCAAGAAATGGCCAATCGCGACTTCTTCGCCCTGATTTCCCCCAGTCGGGGTACCCTCGAACACCAACTCGGATATCAGCGGGTGTTTGCCAAACCCCTGCATACTTTAATTGCCCTTGATTATAGCTTGAGCCAGGCTTTTGCCCAAATCCAAAAAAACCCTATGCTGTTGTCAGAAGAAGCCAGCCACCTGGCCGTTGGCATCCATACTGCTGACAATACCAAATATGGGCCCAAAGCCCTGTGGGTAACCGTGATTTTGCTCAAACAAATGGCCGAAATTTCGCCCATTCCCCGCACGGTGGATCTCAATAGTATTGTGCGGGTTAGCGGACGTCTCAACCCGGGCCTGCACCGCCCACGTATGCCCATGACCTTGCCCAAAGGCCGGGTCATTACCTTGCCCAACTTAAAAAAAACGGCCGGGACCTTTGAATTCGAAGTGCCCTTTACTGAGGGCCCAGGACGTTACACCCTTGAGCTGTTGGTTGATGTCCCCCGCGAAGGCCCCAAAGTGGCAGCCATCATCCCTGTTTACAGCGGTATCCCTTATCCCCTCAGTGACCAGCCCAGTGCGCCCAGCGGCGAAAGATTCTCTACCTCCAACGAAGCGGCCGAAAAAGTCTTCCAATTGCTCAATCAAGCCCGCCGCGAACACAATCTCGCCCCGTTGACCAAAGATCCCCTGCTCACCTATGTCGCTTATCAGCACAGCCAAAATATGGCTCAAAAACGCTTTTTCGCCCATATTAATCCAGACGGGGACGACCCCAACGACCGTTTTCGCAACCATGGGGGATTTGGTCATGTGGGAGAAAACATTGCCCTCGATACCCGCATTGATTCGGCTTTTCGACGCTTAATGGGCAGCCCAGGCCACCGCGCCAATATCCTCTCTGATCAGTTTACCCATGCCGGAATGGGTGTTTATAGCGCTGGCGGGCAGTTTTATGTCACCCAGTTATTTCAGAAAAAACACCCGCCATCAGATCCTCAGCGCGTGAGACAGGGATTGCTCAGTTGGCTTAACCAAGAGCGCCGCAACAAGGGGTTGACACCCCTACAACTCGATGAACGCATGAGTCGCGCCGCAGTTCAACACAGCCAGGCCATGGCCGCTGAAAACACCCTCAGTTATGAAGTGGACGGGCTCAATTATGCCGAACGCTTACAGCGCTTGCAGGGCAAACGCCAAGAAATGAATACCATCATTTTGTTAGTCGAAGATCTGGAACAAGCTCTGGCCAAGTTAGAGCGGAACCAAAGTGCTTTATTGCGCCCCCAATGGAGCTTGGCCGGGATCGGTGTCGTACAGGCCCATAGCCCCGAACTCGGCGAAAATATGCTCTGGATTACCCTCGGCGTCAGTAAGCCGTAGGCCAGCCCTATACAGCAAGCCCCTTTGGCCTCTATAATCCATCATTCTGAGCTGTTATCCAGGAGGCCCCATGAAAGTATGCAGTGTCCGTGAAATGCAGTCTTTGGATGAGCGCACCATCCACGAATTGGGCATTCCTTCGCTGGTACTTATGGAACGGGCAGCTTTAGGTGTGGTGGCCGCTACCGCCCAACACTTTGGAGATCGCCTCAACAATGTCCATATCCTGGCCGGAACGGGCAATAATGGCGGGGATGCCTTAGCGGTTGCCCGCATTCTCCATAATCAAAGCATACCGGTACATGTCGGGCTACATGGGGCTGACAGCAAACGCACCGCAGACAACCGCCATCAGCTCGAATTGGTGCGCAAGCTGAATATTCCCATGCTGACCATTGAAGGCTCCCATTTTGCCTCACACATTACCGGGGCCAGCCTCGTAATCGACGGGATTCTGGGAATCGGCCTGAGCCGCCCCATGGTGGGCTTGTGGGCCAGCGTGATTGAATTGGTCAATGCCCTGCATGTGCCCGTAGTCGCCATTGATATCCCTTCCGGCCTCGATGGCGACACGGGGCAAGTGCATGGGGTGGCCTTACGGGCCTCTTTAACCGTCGCTTGCGGCTTACTCAAACAGGGATTATTAATGGACCCGGCCCTCGATTGGACAGGCCGCACCGAATCGGTGGACATTGGCATTCCGTTTCATTACACCCTCGAACTGCCGGGCCATTTGCTCGACGAAGATCTGGCCGCCTCGCTACTGCCCCAAGCCCGCCCGCGCTCAGCCCATAAGGGCAACTTCGGACATCTGGTGATTTTGGCCGGTTCCCAGGGCATGAGCGGAGCCGCCGTCATGGCAGCCAAAGCCGCCCTGCGCAGCGGCGTTGGCTTGCTGCATGTACTTGTCCCCGCATCCATTCAGGCCCAAGTGGCTATGCAAGTCCCGGAAGCCATGGTGGTCCCGCTGCCCGATCATGACGGGCATCTGACCTTGGATGCCCTGCCGATGGTGCAAGGTCAGGCGGAAAATGCCTCGTCCCTGCTGATTGGCCCCGGCTTAGGCCCGGAACGCGCCACAGGGCAACTGGTGCGCGCCTGTATTGCCGCTATCCCGCGCCCGATGGTGATTGACGCTGATGGCCTGAACCACTTCGCCCAAGAACCCATGCCCCTGCCCCATGGTTGCCTGCTCACCCCCCATGCGGGTGAAATGGCGCGCCTGTTGAGCGCTTCAGCCCGCGAATTACAAAACCGCCGGGTTGAAGCCGTAGGGCAAGCAGCGCGCCAGTTCGGCTGCCCGGTTATTTTTAAAGGTGCCAACTCCCTGATCGCCGATCCCCAGGGCAATTTTTGGGTCAATACGACCGGGAATCCCGGCTTGGCCAGAGGGGGAAGTGGGGATGTCCTGGCGGGTTTAAGTGCCGGTTTATTGGCGCAAGGCCGCCCACCATTACAGGCAGCCCTCTTGGGAACCTATTGGCATGGGCTGGCAGGGGACGCGCTTGCCAAACGCGAACACGACGTTACAATGTCTGTAGGGGAGCTCATTTCTGAACTGCCACACGCCTACAGCCAGATGCTGAAGTCCCGTAACGCGTAAACCCTATCAACCACACTTGCGCACACACTCGAGAAANNAACAAGGAGTCACCTAATGATGTCCCGGAAAGCTGTCCTGATCGCCGCATCCCTGTCTCTGGTCACGCTGTGGGCAGGAAGTCTGCCCCCCGCCCATGCTTTTGTACCGGCCAATGAGATGACCGATCTCAGCCCGGATCACTGGGCCTATACCGCTATTCAAGCTTTGGTCGAAAAATACCAGGTTCTCGAAGGTTATCCCGATAAAACCTTCCGTGGCAACCGCACCCTCAGCCGGTATGAGTTTGCCGCCGCCCTGTATAAAGTCATGACGCGGGTCGAAGAATTGATCGCCGCCACTGGCACCTCCAAAGGAGGCCCGCCCGTGGATATCGACCGCACCGACCTCGAAACCATCGCCGCTCTCCAACGCGAATTCAAAGACGAGTTGGCCAGTTTCCGGGGCCGCCTCAACCGCCTGGAAGAAACCATCAAACTGCTCGACCGGGTCAAAATCAGCGGTGCCGTTGAAGCCCGCTACCGCGACCGCATGGCCGTCACTGATTCAACCCTGTCCTCTTCCCCGCTGTTTAACAGCAACCCTGACAGCCAACAGGCCAACTCCCCGGCCCGTAACTTTGTCTCCCGCCGCGACCGCTTCCCCTTCCGCGTGCGCACCTTCCTCAATGTTGACGCCAAGGTGCTCAACAATATGAGCTATATGGGCCGATTTGTTGCGGATGAAGGCGGCTTCCTGGGCACCACCTCCGGCCAACAGGCCGTCTTTATTGGCGGTCACCTGGGTGAAGAGGGCTTTATGGGCTCACCGGTGTATGTCGACCGTTCGTTTGTCAATACGGCCATCCCCCTCGGCGGCGACATGAACTCCCCCACCATGAACATCAAGTTCGGGCTGTATAACTTCAGTGAGGCGATCAACCCCGGTACGGTGTTTAAAAACCACTTCAGCAACGAGGCTTGGCTCGGTCACGGGTATGGTTTGGTCGGCTGGGGCGGTGATGAGATTGGCACCGTCAACCAAGGCAACCAATCGACCGCCAACCCCTATACCAACAGCGTCTCGCGCTTCTGGGTCGGTGATATCAACGCCAGCCGCGTAGACCCCAACAGCAAACGTTATAACCAAGCCAGCTCCCCCAGCGTCTCGGTGGATCTCAACTGGGGTCCGCTCAAGGCCTTCCTGGGCGTCAATAACGGTTCCTTTTACACCAGCCGCCTGCTGGCAAGCCAAGGCAACCTCTCCGGGGTCGGCCTGGTTTCGCGGGGCGCAACCTTCGGCAGTTTGATCAATGCCGATGCCCTGGTGGGCAACCTCGACCGCCTCAGCCGCATCCGCTCGAACGTGCTCGATCTGCCCGCCGACCTCAATGACGGTTATGGCGTGCTCGGGGTCGACCTGGATCTGGGCAAACCGATTGGCAATGATGCCTTCCCGGTGCGTTTTGGTTTGTACGGCATGGACTACTGGAATGATGCCGCCTTTGCTCTGAGCGGCACCCGGAAAGAAATTTCTGCGGTCGTTGACATCGGCACCAATGCCCTGGGCGGCACCGTGCAGCTCAACTCGTCGTTTATTGGTTATGACATGGCCAGTGCGGCCCTGTTCGCCAACAATATCTCCGGCAGTGGCGTTGACCTCGGCCTCGGGGGCAAAATGGCGATGCGCAGTCTGACCAACTTCAGCGGTGAGAGCATTGCCGCTTCCAACTTGGGCGCTTATGTTTCCCTGCCCGACTTTGGGGGCACCATCCCCAAGGTGCTGTTTGCCGTGCGCCAGTCCTTTGGTGATACCCTAGGGACCGAAACAGGCTACCAAGTGCTCAAAGACTCCGGGATCACGATCTCCGCTCCCTTCAAAAAAATTGGCGGCAGCAACCTCGACCTGACCCTGGAATACAACGCACTGATCGAAGGGGGCTTCTTCTCTGGCCGCTTTGTGGCACACGATCTGGCGCTTTACAGCCGCTATAGCTTCTAGTTGCCTATTGGCAGCCCCTGCTCTCGCCGAGGATTTACATTTCCACGGCGAGAGCATCGTTTATGAGCAAACTTCTGGTTTGGTTCTGCTCGAAGGCCAAGCCTATCTGTTGTGGGGCGATTATCGCCTAGAAGCTCAAGAAATTATCTGGGACCCCG
>DLGM01000167.1:0-3029 GCA_002482705.1 Cyanobacteria bacterium UBA7694 | reverse complement strand
GCCCCCGCCGCCCGCCAGTTGGAAGCTCGGGGGCAGATCCTGCTCAGCTCGCCCACGGGTGATATCCGGGCCGAACGCCTCATGGGGAGCCCTGACCAGCTCCTGCGCCTGGAACAGGGGCAACTGGCTTATGGCCCCCTCCAGTTGCGCTTTGCCCATGGGCTGATCCAACCGGATTTAGTCTGGCTGCACCAAGCCCAGGTCACCCTCCCCAACCTCCCCCCGATTCAGGCCGCAGAGGTGCGGCTTTTTCCCCATCTGATGGAAGAAAACCTCCAGTTGTATCAGGCCCAAGTGGGAGATCTGCCCCTTTTGCCAGAACTGAAGCTCTCGGTGCCCATCAATCCCCCCGCACACTTGCCCCCGGAGCTGCGCCCACAAAATAGCCCACTGCAACCCCAATTGGGTTGGAGCGCAGACGGTCTCAGTGCGGGTTTACAAATCCGCCTGCTTGAACAACCCGAACAACGGCTCTATGTGAGGCTGAACAGCCTGCCTCAGGCGCGCTTTGTGCCCGGTGTGGCCTATGAGTGGCGGCCTCGCCCCGATCTGGTGACCAACACAGATATGAGCTGGCAAGGACAGTTTCAGGGGCAACAAGATTTGCTCTGGCAATTGGCAAGCGGAGCCGCCATACAGGCCGATCTGCGCATCGGGCGGGCCAATCATTTTCTGAGCAGCCTCTTATTGCCGCCAACCCAGGCCCTGATCACGCCTTTGCCTGCCAGTACCCAAGCCATTTTCAGCTCTGAATGGTATTACTGGGGTGGGCAATGGCGTTGGATCGGAGGCGTACAGGCGGCGACCACAACGCTCCAAAGCCCCATTTTTCACCGTCAAGCCAGTGTCAGCGCCCAATATATCAGCCCACGCTGGGCCCTTGGATCTTGGGGAGAACTTTATGTAAGCGGCATGTTGAACGGGCTCTGGACCGACAAACAAGATCTTCCCGCCCGAGACTTGACCAGTGTGACCTCTGGGGCCCGGTTGCTCTTAGAAACACAAGTGCTCCCGGCTCTCACCACCGGCCTCTACCTTGAAGGTTTTGTGTCCGATTTTCCACGGGATTACCTTTTAAATCCCGCCGGGCTCGAACCCCGCCTCGGCACTTACCTGTTGTGGGATGCCCAACCGGGACTGGCTCTCGGTGCCCAAGCGGAAGTGTCCCTCCAAAGCGGTGTACTGATCAGTCTCGATGGCCTCGTGAGCTGGGAATGGCAACCTTTTTTACACAGTTTGCTGGTGCGCACCCAACCCTTTGGCATCCAGTTGCAAAGCCAGGTGGGCGTGTTTTAGCCAGACGGTTAAATCCAACGGAGTACCTACACGCGTCAGTTTCCCAAACCTGTGGCGCTTACCAGCGCTCGTAGAAAATCCGCTCTGGGGCGACACCCACCCTGGGTAAGCTTTCAGCCAAGGCATAGATCATCGGGCGGGGGCCACACAAGTAATAGAGGGCATTCGGGTTCAGCCCCAAACGGAGAATCCAATCGGCCTCAATGTGCCCTTGCAAGCCCGTCCAATCGGGGGGAGTTTCTCCCGTCAGGGTAAAGTGGGCTTGCAAGCGGTTATCCGCTGCCACGGCAGTTCGAATTTCCGTTTCAAAGGCAAAGCCGTCGGCCTGTGTTGCGCTGTATAACAGCGTGGCGCGGGCATCCGGGGCCTGATCACGCACACTGCGAAAAATGCTGAGCAACGGGGTAATGCCAATGCCGCCTGCAATCAGTACCACCTCAAGGCCCATCTGGGGCTGCCAGACGCAGTCGCCTTGCCCGCCCACAACCATGACCCGATCCCCCGGTTGGGCCTGCGCATATAAATAATCGGTGACGGCATGGCCGTGGGCCGCCCGGCGTATTGCCAGCTCAAAGGTGTGATTGATCGGTTCAGGGGCGGTGGTCAGCGAATAACCGCCCACTTCTTCACGCCCGGCGAGCGTGGCATACAGATCAATCCACTGCCCCGGCAGATAATCCAAAGGCTCCTCAACGGCAAAGGTCAAACGCCGAACGTCTGGGGTTTCCTGAGCCACCGTCAAAACATGGGCTGCAATACGTTGCATACACACTCCTTCAAGATCCCAAAAGATCTTATCGCTATCAGCAGTGTAAAGAGCGACAGGGGCAAACCACAAGGTTAAGTCATGCTTAACCTTGTGCGAATAGGCTCCAAAGAGTTTCCCTGAGCGGTAATCGGGGGAAATAAAGAGCATCTAGAGCTCCCAACCAGTAGGTTCTCAAGCAGGCAACTTGTCCTTTGTTCTAAAGGTTAGATTAAAGGCCTAAAAGCTGATTAAAAAAGAGGTGTACGGATATCACAAGCCAAAAGGTTAAAAGTAAATTAAAGAATTTAACAAAAAGGGGTTGATTTTTTAACCTTCAAAGATTATGATAAGGGTAACAAGATTAAGATAAAGTTATCCAAGGTTCAGAAAGCGGAAAGGAACTCCCCCATGCACTTCAACACCACCACCAACCTCCAAAATCGCGGCACCTTCCAACTCGAAGACACCGTCTTCAAATCTGGCAACAGCAGCTCCGATCGTCAGTCGAGTGGTGAAACCTTCACCCCCTACCGCCAAGGGGATACCATGGAGTTCCGTCAGCGTCCCGTCTACCAACAACCCGTTGCGCAACATCGCCCCGGCTTGGAGTTCCTCAGCCGCCTGCTCAATCTCGACCTGCGCGTTTACACCGCCCTGATTGCTGGCATTCTGATTGCCACTTTCTTCCACGCCCTGTTTAGCGAAATGCCCTTATTGACCGTGGTCATTGGCATTCTGAGCTTCTTTGTGTGGTACATTATGAGCTTTTTTAACTTCCAGCATATTTTTAATCTGCTGGTTCAGGGGCCGGATTATGCACAACAACGTGCGGTCCGTACCTCCGCCTCCTATTAACCTTAACCTTTATCTGTCTGGCCCCTCATGGTGTGGGGCCTTTTTTCTTAGTGGCGCTTGCGATAATGCAAACGGTAAAAGGCCATCATTGCGGGTAAAATCGAGGCCATATCGGTGCGCAGGACAATCT
>DLGM01000307.1:6569-21895 GCA_002482705.1 Cyanobacteria bacterium UBA7694 | reverse complement strand
TTTGCAAATTAACCGTACCGCCAACGGTGTCAATCTGACCGCCAGCAATGTGATTGTCAGTGGCCCTGACCAAGATGCGGGGGCACGGGTCGAGTTCCTGAAAGTCAGCACGACCGATGCCAATGATGTCCAAATTTTGGGCAGTAGTACGATCGGCAGCTTTAACAACGGTACCAATACGGGTTCTGCGAATTTGACTCTGACCACGATTCCCACTACCTTGGTGGATCCGGTCAATGGTTCAGAAACCACCAGTGATGGCCGTTTCTACTTCACCACGCGACTGGTCAATTCAGGGGGCACGACGCTCAACAATACCACTGCTCCGAATAACAGCACAGCTAGCTCCTTCATGATTTACCCCGATCGCACCATTTACGGGGTGACGCGGAATACGTCGGGTAGCCCGACCACCAGCCAGATCTATTTGATCAACACCAATAACACCGCAGCGGGCAATGGGGCCTTGACACAAGTTTCTGGGGCACGTCTGTTCTCTACCAGTGATAACGATGTCACGACCTCTCTGGCGAAACATCCCAGCAATGGACATATCTATTATGTGGATGATCAGGGCACGTCTGCTGGGCGTTTACGGGTCTGGAATCCGGCTTTAGGGCCCAATGATGGGTTTACCAACCGGGGGAATCTTTCGATTACCAGTGGGGGCAACATCTACAGCTCCAACGATTTCCCAGCGCGTTTAGAGTTTAACAACTTCCCGACCGCAGGAGGGCCGGTATTGTATGCGGCTGCAGCCCGTAAAACTCAGGATTCAGCGCCGACCTTGTCCGGTTTCTATCGGATTACGGGGGCTGTGAGTGGGACACCCACGGCAGAAGAAGTCAAGCTCACTTTGGGAGGCAATGACTTCCCCTTGTCCAACAGTGGTGACCTTGTCTTTGAAACGACAACAGGGATTCTCTACATTACCGATGAGAACCGCCTGTTCCGCAGTACAGCCGCTGTAGCACATAACGCAACAACGGTCGCGCTGCAAGAGATCACGCTGACACCCAGTGACTTTGGCGGAACGGTTCCACCGATTCCCAACTTGGCCTTTGATGCCACACCCAACTCGATCCTCTTAACGACCTTGTCGGGTGGCACATCACGGATCTACCGATTGAGCTTGCCGGGTGCGAGTGCCGCAATTTTATCCAGTGGTACCCATTCCGTCAGCTTGGTTGATACCAGCTCTGCTCACGGTAACTAACTCACTCTCAGGGATCGGCATACGCCGATCCCTGCCCTCAGTTATGAATAATGAAGGACATCGCAATGAAAAAGATTCTGTATCCCGTTTTGGCTGTGAGTGTGTGGGTAAGCCTTCCAGCTATGGCCCAAAGCCCGCAAGAAGTCATCCAAGTTAAAGCCAAACATGAAGCTGACCGAGATAAAAACACCTTTGAGGAATTGCTCAAAGAAAATGGGGGTGACCACAGCCGTGAACACTGGGCCTCTCAGGCCATTGATCAACTGATCAACAAATACTGCGGCATTATGGTCGGTTATCCCAATAATACCTTCCGGGGTGCCAACAATATGACCCGTTACGAGATGGCTGCTGCGCTGTATAAGCTGATGCAGTGTCTTGAAGTAGAGGTCAGCAAGGTACAGGTGCCGGAACTGGATACCTCACAACTGGCACTCAAGGAGGACCTGCAAACTGCCGCAGCGCTGCAAGCCGAATTGCGCGCCGAGCTGGCACAGCTCAAGGAACGCCACCAACAGCTTAGTGAGCGGGTCGATGCCTTAGAGCGGGTCGAAATTCATGGCAGTTTGGAAGTACGCCACCGGGAACGGATCGGAGTGACTGATGGTACCGATAAGGGTTCACCCATGTTTGCCCCCAATAACAGTAACCCCACCCAACAGGTCACCCAGGGCGGCAATGTGGTGCCCCGGAACCCCAATGATCCCAATCCTTTGGCTTTCAGTAACAATATCGGCCAATACTCCCGCGATCAGTACGGGGTTCCCAACCGCTATCACAGCCCGAGTGAACCCAATCTGACAGTAGACGATTTGGCCCCCTTCCGCATTCGCAACACCTGGGAGGTCAAGGCCCAACTGCACGACCGTCTGCGTTTGTTCACGGCCTTTGACATCTTTGATGTGGGCAACCCTTCTTCCGGGCTGTCCGCCCTGGTGGGTGACAAATTGGTAATTGGCAATGGTGGCCATGACAGTAATGAAGGGCTGCCGAACGGCAATACGTTTGTATTCAGGGTGGCTGCGCTGGAATATCAAATTCCTGAAGGCAACCACCGTTTCCATCTGGGACTGATGAACTTCCGCTCGATTTTGCGCACGGGCAGCCACTTTGACAGCCTGTTTGCCGGAGGCAATTGGAATGGGCACAGTTATGGCCTTGTGGGCTGGGGTGGAGCCGATATTGCGCCAAGCAACACGGCTGCAACCAACTATCGCAATCGTCTGTCCCGGTATTGGGCTGGGGGCCTTGACGCCAGTTTTGTCGACCCGGATAGTCTGGCCTATAACAATGTCACTTCTCCGGCTGCCAGCTACGACGTCGATTGGGGCTGGGGCAGCTTTATGGTGGGCCTGAACTATGGCTCGGCGCTCACGGATCTTTTGCAGGCTGCTAATGGCAACTTGGCTTCTGGCAGCCCGGCGGTCATGGGCAATAGCGGCAACTTTAGTACCAGTGGCCTCTACAGCGGTGCGGTTTTGCAGGGGCTGGATGTGCGCAGTCTTGACGGCAGTGCAAATGGGCGCCGATTGGTCGGCAACCACTTGGCTTTGCCCTCGCGTTTTGGCGACGGTTATGGGGTTGCCGGTGTCGAAGGTCGTTTCTGGCAGGACAGTTTTCCGGTGCGGGTACAACTGGCGGCCATGAGTTACCTCAACGATGCCCTGTTTGACTTCCTCGGCCCCACCCGCAAACAAATTTCCGGCACGCTGGATTTGGGCTGGAATAAAAACTTTGGCGCGACGGTGCAGGTCAATAAGTCGTTTATGGGCTTTGATCGCCACAGTGCGGGCCTGTTTTTTAACGATATTGCTGACAGTGGCTGGGATATCCAGGTCGGAGCCAATCTGGCCACTCGGGGTCTGTTTAATGTGATGGATGCTGCCACCAGCAGTGCCGGGGTCGCCATCGGCGTTCCGCTGTATCGCCCGGCAGGAACCAGCGGGGAATCGGTGAAGCTCATTTTAGGCGTGCGCCAGAGTTTTGGCGATCGGTGGGGCAATGTCCCGGATGCTGAAGGTACACCCAATCAACTGATCAAGGACAGTGGGCTGACCGCTTCTCTGCCCTGGAAGCGGGTTGCCGGGTTGCCAGTCGATCTGAGTGCTCAGTACAGTTTGCTGTTGGCGGATGGGGTCTGGCAGTTGCGGCCGGTGGCGCATGACCTGTCGATTATCAGTACGATTTATTGGTAGGGGATGATGACCGGGCGTATGTGTGCTATCGCATACGCCCGGTGCCGTTTAGGCTAAGCTTTGCAGCTTGGCGAATTTGGCAAAGAGCCGCTTGGTGCCGTGGGTGTCAAAGGCGATTTCGAGGAGTTGACCGTGGGGCTGTTGCTGGGTGATGGCGATGATGGTGCCTGCTCCAAATTGGGGGCTTTCAACGCGGATACCCGGTGCAAAAGCGACACTGCGGGCTTGGGGCGTAACCTTGGGCAGGAGATCCACCAAACCCGTTACGTCTACGTCCATCAGGTCCGTGACGGGTCTGAGATGTTCCCATAGCTGGAGGTGTTCACCACTGAGGCTGAGCTGGCGCAGCCAGTCGCGCTGGCGCACGGAGTGAAAGACTTCCTGTACTTTGCGTGAGGCGGTATCCCGGTGTTCAGCAGGGGCTGTCCACCAGTGCTCTAAAAAGCGCCGCAGGGACAATTCGTGGGTGTAGCGCAGCACATGCAAGGCCTGTTCAGGTTGCCACTGGGCGGGATGGGTGTGCATGACGCTGGCCAGGGTTTCGACTGCCTGTAAGGTTTGGCGGTAGTTGGCTTCCTGTAAGAACTGGGAGACCTGTTGATCTTGTACCATCAACAGGTGTAAATGGCGCTGAGTGCGGGTGATTGCTACATAAAAGAGGCGACGTTCTTCTTCACTGCCCATGCGCAGGGCATAGGGCAGGGTGCCCTGGTTGCAGTGGGGTACAAAAACAATGGGCCATTCTAGGCCTTTGGCGCGGAAAATGGTGGTGATTGCCAATGAGTTGGGGCCCGTGCTCTGGCGCTGCCCGAGGCGGCGCAGATCGTCGAGGAATTCGGGTACCAGTTCGCGGCCACGGGCGTATTCAATCAGGGCATTGATGGTTTCGGCCCGGCCCTGACCGACCTGGGCAAACATGCTGTTGCTCTGTAACCAACTGGTGTAATCAAGCCGTTGCTCCAGTTCTTGCAAAATGCGGGCGGCACTCAAGCTGGGCAGAGCGTCGGCCAGCCAGGCCATATGCTCGGCCAAACGGCGCAATTTGGCCTGTTGCCCTTTGTTGAGACGATCACTTTCTGCGGCTTCAAGCGCGGCGGCGCTTAAAGGCAGGCCGCGCTCTAAGACGGCGTGGCGCAGGCGTTGCAGGGTCGCTTGGGGCAGGTAGCGGGTAGGGCGGTTGAGGATATGGCCGATCCACTGACCGGCATGGCCCTGCAATTCCTCTCCGAGAGGTAGGCCGCTGCGCCGCAGACGCTCGACCTCGCCGAGACGCAGGTAATAGAGCAGGGTGACTACTTCCGGGCGCTGGGCAAAAGACGTGCTGCCGACAATATGAAACGGGATCTCCGCTTCACTCAGGGCCTGTTCGAGGTAGGGGGTTTGGGCATAGAGACGAATGAGGACCACCATTTCGGACAGTTGGTAGCCCCGGCTGAGGTAGTCGCTGACCTGCGCCACCAATTGCTGGGCCATGGCCTCTTGGCCCGGGGCATTGTGAATGTGGGTGGTGCCCTCAAAACCGCGTGTCAGGTTGAGGTGTTTTTGCTGGCGGGAGCGATTGTGGCGAATAACGGCATTGGCCAGGGCCAAGTGGGAAGCCCCGCAGCGGAAATTGTCTGAAATGAGATAACGGGTGGCACTGTAGCGCGCTTCAAACTCAAGAATAAAACGGGTATCTGCGCCCCGCCATTCGTAGATGGTCTGGTCGTCGTCGCCAATTGCCATATAGTTGCGATGGGGGGCCGTGATCAAATCGAGCAGCTCACTTTGGGCATAGTTAATATCTTGAAATTCGTCGACCATGACGGCATCAAAAAAACGCTGAACGCGGGTGCACAAGGCTTTGGATCGCACCATCTGTTCCCAGGCCAACAGCAGCATATCGTCGAAGGTAATGACCTCGCGCTCGGCGCGCACCTGTTCAAAGATTTGGTACAGGCTGAGGTAATAGGGGTGATCCGGGTGGGCCTCGGCCTGCGAGGCATGATTCAGGGCCGAATCGGGCAACTGAGCCCGGTCTAAATCGGCATACTGGAGCATCCCTTTACAGCGGCCAATATAGTCGAGCACGTCGTCGCGCTCTAAACCGTCATCAATGGGGACACCCTGGCTGCGGGCGCGGCGTAAGGCCTCTGCCAGTACACCCATGGCTGCATCCCCTTGGGATTCGCCTTGGCGCAAGGGGGGAATGAGCTTCAGGGCTGCGGCCTGGCGCAGAATGCGGTAACCCAGCGAATGGAGGGTCATCACCTGCACGTTTTCACAGCTCTCCCAGGCGCTCAGGGCTTGGCGAATGTCTTGTACGGCCGCACGGCTAAAGCTGGTCGCTAAAATGCGATGGGGGGCAAAGACCCGTTCGTGGCTCAGGCGGGCAATGCGATGGACCATGGCGGTGGTTTTGCCTGCCCCGGCCACGGCAAATACCAGCGCCGGACCCTGGTTGTGGTTGACGACTTGCTGTTGTTCATCCGTTAGCTGTAGCGACATGCTGATCACCATACCCCTGCCTTGGCTTGCCGTGCAAGGGTTCTGCCAGGAACTTTTATCTCTCGCCCCTGAGGTTTCCCCTGAGTGGGAGCTGGGGCCTACTTCTTATTGCCGTGCAAGCCAATGGTCGCTTTCAGGGCAAACGAGTTGTAGACCGCTGAATGGCTGCCTGTATAACCGCCGACCATTTCGTAGTTGGAATAGCTCAGCGCTGAGAGCGAGTGGGTGAGTTCGAGGCCCAGGCGTCCGGCTTTGGGGCCAAACTGGTAGCGCAGGCCGTTTTCGACCATCGCACCATAGCCTGTGAGCTGTAAATTGGAGGTGCCGCCGTCAAAGGAGCCGTCGGGCTGTTTGAGTTGGACACGGGTATTGGTGGTGACTAGGCTGGGCCCGGCTTTGGTGATCAATGAAAATTTGTGATTTTTCGGGGCCGGTAAGTCGAAGGTATAAGTGCCCAGGGTTGAAATTTGCATATTGCCAAAGGTTTGTTCATGCTGTTGCATAAAGCTGTTAAGGGGGGCGCTACCGTTGACGGCTTCGCCATTGATGGTGCCTTCAAAATGGACGGGTTGTTCGTAACCATTCATGATAATTTTATTGTGCTTGGCATCTAGCTCGACCCCAAAGTTGTTTGCGAAGGTGGCATTAAAACCCAGGTTAAATTGAGGCTCATCTGGGGCAAAACGCCCCTCAAAATCGAGATACTCCCAATTTTTGCGATCGATTTGTTGGGCTCCGGTGATTTTGACATCCGTGCCATTGCTGCTGTTGCGGATGTGCATGGGGCCAGTGTGAATGACGTTGTTATCGAGCACATAACCCATGTTCATATGAACCGATTTGAGTTTCCAGCCATTGCTTTTTGATTCGTTGGGAGGGGTGTCAAAAAGCTTGATTTCAGGGGTTGCCGCTTGTTTGCTTGCAGGGGTATCAAGGCGCAAATCGTCTGTGGCTGTGGCTTCTATAGGCGCTTTGGGGGCTGTGGGTTGAGGTGGCTGTGTGGGTTTGGTTTTGAGATCAATGTGGGGTGTTAGGGGGTTCTGAGGAGCGGCGGGGTGAATGGGAAACATCGGCGGGCCTCTGATGGGGGGGAAGATGTCTCAATTATAGGTGGCCTTAGATGACATTACAAGCCGTGGCCTTACAAGCCCTTTACACCTTTTGATAGGGGATCAGTACCGTGAAAACGGAGCCCTGCTCAGAAGATCGAGAGATTGACAGTTCACAATCCAGGTGTTGGCAGAGCATTTGGGTAATCGTCAATCCGATACCTGTACCGTCAATATTGTGGTGTTTTTCGAGGCGCACAAAGGGTTCAAAAATTTGTTTTTGCTGTTCAATGGGAATGCCTGAGCCTGTATCTTCAATATCCACCTGTATGTGGTCGGGAAGGAGTGTTAAACGGCAGGTTACACCCCCTTGTTGGCTGAATTTGAGCCCATTGCTGATGAGGTTGATTAAAATCTGGCGAATACGGTTGGGGTCTGTATAGGCCTTGACTTCTGGCGGGGATTCCTCGGGTAAGACGGTTCGGTAGTATAAGCCTTTTTCACTGGCCTGAAGGGAAACCACATCTTCGATTTCCGTCAGAATCTGAACCAGGTCGACATTCTGTTTGATGACATCGAGTTTGCCGCTTTCAATCATTGACACGTCTAAAATTTGGTTGACCAATGCCAATAAATGTGAGCCGTTGGTGTGAATGCTCTGAATGTATTTTTGCTCTTTGGCATAAGGCAGCTCTTTGCCCAGCATCACTTTTGAAAAGCCGATGACTGAATTGAGCGGGGTACGTAACTCATGGCTCAACTGTGAGAGAAACAATGACTTGGCTTTGCTGGCTTCTTCAGCCCGTTCGTACTGCTGGCGGCTGACCCGTGTCATAAGGCTTACAAACCAGGCAATCGTGAAACTGATTAAAATATTGGCGGTAATAATATCTAATTTTGCTTGCCAGGAGCCAGGTTTTATATGGGCCACCCAATGGGGAAAAAACATTTCTAAGCCAATTAATGCCGACATGGTAGCGATACAGATGGTTACCGTCCACCACAAATAAGCACCGGTAAGTGTCACTGCTGCATAGCCTACTAACAACATCACATAGTAAGGAGCAGAGGCATAAGAGCCCCCGTTGCTGAACCAGTTAAAAGAAGAGGTTGCAAGGCCTAATAAGATCAGTATTAAGCCCGAACGGTTATAATCCCGATCAATAGGCATCTTTACAAAAAGGATGAGCGCCCCTAAAACACATAAGGAAATAACTAAATTTAACTGGATAGGTAATCCTAACGAAAAATTGACAAAAATACCGGCTATACCACTGATGATGATAGCAAGGCTTGCAAATTTTAAGACTTTTGCAGGAAGCGGAAGGGCAGATGGAACAATCTTAGCCAGAAATTGTTTGAACCATGCAATCAAACGAACTGGAAACAGTGTTTGTTTGAAATGGAGAACTCTCTTCAACATGACTTATTGTTCACTTCGATCATGATCCCTGTGCTAAATTCCAGTTGGCATCTCAGTATATCATGTGACATACCTCCCAGTCTTTAGGCAATCCACCGTAACACCATAGAGTATTGCAGGAAAGGAAATCCAAAGCTTTGAGCATGAGATTACAAAAGAGCTTAAGATGTCTATATGAGAATCACTATTTGGTTGACTCTAACGGTGGTTGAAACAAAACGCAAGTTGTTGCAATGCTCTTAAGCAGTAGGCACTGGTTAGTTTATTATGGGTGAAAACTTCATGCCTATTTTCGTTGCCTGGTCTAAAAAACAATCCTTCTCCTGGCCAGGAGCCATCGAATAATTGGTTCTCAATGATGAATGATTGAGCACGTTGTAGGCTAAGCAACTCGGACTCATTGAGATTATGGGGCTTTTTTACTTGAAGTAAAAATAATACTGCAAATGCAGTTTCCTGTGGGCTTTGCTGCCAGCTACCATCAAGTAATTGTATATCTAATAAATGGTTGATTAAGTTAGTAAAATCAAAATGTGATTCTTGTTTTTTTAGCATTCGTGCGACAAGATAACTGGTGTAAATTGATGATATATAATGTGAGCTTCTCCAGCTAAATAACTCAGGTTGATACTGAGATACAAGATAATGGACTCCATTACTAATTTGAGATGAAAACAGGTGTGGATCATAACAAGCAAGACCATAATACAGATTTGCCATTACGGCAATACATTCATTGCCAAACCAGGTTTTATTAATGTTTTCCCGTACATGTATTTGTTCGTCGGCCAGCCAAGTGGGGCACATTCCTGATTCATTCAAGTTGGCCATTAGTAATTCCAAGGGTTGTTGTAACAGCGGAGCTACCTGTTCACGAGGCAAAGTGGCTGCTAAGTGTAATATTTGCCCAAAGTCATCGGTATCGGTCGGAATTTTGTGTGTGTTACTGTAATAATGCCAACCGTCATGAGCTGATTTTTGTAAGATTTTCTGCAATGGTTGTTGTATATCTATACCGCAGGCATTTAATGCTTCTAATACTAGCAGTGGGTTGAAAATATCGCCAAAAAGTTCTGGTTCACCTAAAAATCCCCAGCGTTGAACTTCCCAGACATCACGGAATTCGGGAATAAACTGCAAATATGAAATAGCCATGTTCATTGCTTTAGTTGCATTTCTCTGAAGTTGCCATGGCTGGGTATCGTGAGTAATATCGCGCAATTTTTTGAGGCCTGCGATCAACTGTTCTGCTTGCTCACAGTGAGAATAAGCAAGATATTGAACATTGGGTAAAGAAGGTAAAGCAGCAAACAGTTTGGACAGTTGTGTTTGAGATCGTTCTAGAAAATCGGAAAATGCTTGGGCGGTGTGGGTTTGGGCCAATAGGCGTCGCAGTTGAAACTGTTTTGCCGGTAGATCGTTTTTGCCTGCAAGGGCGTGGTCTATCAACGCGCCTAGATTTGGGTCTTTTCTTGCCCAGAACAGGGGGAAGCTGTTTTTTAAAACAAGCAGATCCTGGCTTAAAGTTTGTTGGTCTGGAACCAGCCAAATGTCAAAATAATCACTTAAAATTTGTGCTAGGGTACCTATTTCTTCACCGAGTTGATGATAGGTTTCCGTTTCTAATCCAAGGGCACAGGGCGCTATTGTTAAAAAACCGGAAAACTCAGCTCCAGATTTGGCTCGGACAACTTGTTCAGGTGTTTGCTCCTGATTCCGTTGATTGGTGGACTTTAAGTCCCAAAACTGTCCTAAACTCATGGTTGAACCCATCTGGGTAAACAACTTCACCATCGCCAATTGGCGATCGGGAGCCAGTTCGGATTCACTGATTGCCCGGTAAGCTCCCATTAATAGGCTGTTACTGACATTCATGGCCTGTTCGGGAGATACTTGTTGAAGGACGGGTTGTTTAGGGTCGTGATCTTGAATGTCGTCTAGGAGATCAGCGGCTGTATACAGGTAGGCACAAGCTACAGCTAAGGGCCAGGCCCAGGGCTCCTCACCATACCCTAGATCCTGAGCTAAGACCCAGCTCATTAACGGAGGCACTGGACGGGGTTGGTCGACTTTTAGGGCTTTGTGAAATGCCAGCTCCAAACAGTGTTTGAGCTGCCTATCTTGTGCCCACAATTCAATATCTGCCAAACATCGAGACAATAGAGCATTGTTTTCAGCGTAATATTCCCGCACGCTCTGAAATTTCCTTTCCAAATAAAAAGGCCCTTAATAAAGGACCTTTTATATGTGTTTAATGCTTAAACGAATTAGGTCGCAAAGGGCGATATAATTGCATCGAAGACGATGTTACCCAGGGCACTAATCTCCCCTTGGCTCAGCGAAACATTCAGCAGTGCGTTTTGTAAATCTCCCATATCCATAACACTCACTTTCTACTTTCGGCGGATACACTATTTTTAAAAACAGGCTATCACAGGGATACCTATAGTCATAGTATATTCTATACTAACCTTCAAAGTGTGACGTATGTCACATTGTTTTTCGGTTTGTCCAACAACACTTCGAGCTAAATGCAGAATTTTGGCTAGATGGTAGGTGTTTGGTGCAGTTAGGGCGATGCTGAACTTTGAGCGGCTGACAACAAGCTTTTGATAACGCTGTGTTTTGATTTGCGTGGCTGTTCAGCTTCTTGCTCTTCTTGGGGCATTCTTTTAAAAAATATAGAATTATGCTGTGATAAGGCTGTAAGTTTATTAACAGGGCTTGGGCGGTATAATCTGCCCATGGCAAAAAAAATTCCCCCTTTAGATGAGCTGCTCAGCGCTTGGGATGGCACCGAGCTGAGTGAAACCCTTGATTTTGTTGCACCTCCAGCGCGGGCGCTGCCGCGCAACCTGATTTTGGCAGGCCCACCGGGTACCGGCAAAACCACCCGCGCTTTACAAATGGCCTTGCATCTGGTCGATGGCACTCCCCTAGAACAATCTTGTAGCCCAGACAGGGCCGCTCGGTTCGAGGCTTTGCGCCGGGACGAAAAGCTCGATTTGATAGCCTTTCACCCCGCTTATCGTTATGCCGATTTGGTCGAGAGCATCCAGCCAGTTCTGGCTCGGCGGGATGGCAATGATCAGGGCGATTTACGTTACAGTTTGCGGGTCGGGGTTCTCAAACGACTGGCCCAACATGCGGCTTATTCTTCGGACAACCATGTGTTGGTGATTGACCAGATCCACCGCGCCGATCTGAATGCCGTGTTTGGGGATGTGGCGCTGTTGTTGGATCCGGCCCGGCGTTTGGGGCAACCGGGTGAAACCCACGTCACGTTGCCTGTGTCCCAAGAACAATTGGCCTTGCCGAGCAATCTCTATGTGATTGCGACGCTGGATACTGCCGAAGGGGGAGCGCATAACTTGCCCCCGGCTTTGCGGCGGCATTTTGTGTACGAGATGATGCCCTCGCGACCTGAGTGGCTCACAGGCATTGCCTGTCAGGGTATTGCCCTAGATAAAATGCTGGCCGCTCTGAATGCCCGCATTCACTGGCTCTGTGGTGAGCCTTGGCAGATTGGGCCAGGCTGGTTATTGCCTGTGGCCGAGGCTTCGGAACCCTTTAGCGCCCTCGGTCAGATCTGGGAACAGCAGGTGTTGCCGTGGTTGTGGCAAGCTTGTGGCCATGAGGGGGAAAAGGTGGCGGCGCTGGTGGGAACAGCCTTTGTGGCCCCGCTTCCAGCGCCCAAACTGTTGCAAGCACTGAGTCAGACCCCGGCAGCACAGTGGCGCAACACCGCTCGGACAAGCTGGAAGCCTGCTCATTTTAAGGCGCTTTATACTTCCGGGAAAACAGCCCCCAGCAAGGTTTGAGTTTCGCGGGGCGTTAGAGCACGGGCCTCGCCCTGGGGTAAATCGTGCAGTGCCAGCGGCCCAAAGCGGTAGCGATCCAAAAAGATTACGCGCAGGCCACGGGCCTGACACATATACCGAATCTGGCGTTTTTTGCCCTCTTTAATGCGAAACTCAAGGCGGGTTTGGGTTTTATGTACGCTGAGCACTTCTACATAGGCAGGCTGTGAACGTCCGCCTTCTTCCATGTCGACCCCGCCGCGCAGGGCGGCTAAGTCTTCGGGGGAGACGGTGCCATTAACAACAACGGTATAGGCTTTTTCGACTTTGTAACGGGGGTGTAAGAGGCGTTGTGTCAATTCACCATGGTTGGTCAAAAGCAGCAGGCCACTGCTGTCGTAATCCAGGCGACCCACCGCATGCAGGTGATCCCACTGGGGGGGCAATAGGTCATAAATGGTGGGGCGGCCATGGGTGTCTTCGCGGGTGACCAGATAACCGCGTGGTTTGTTGAGCACTACATATTCCCATTGCTCCGGGGCATGGACGGGCTGGCCATGGACGGTGACGCGGTCGGTGGCTGGGTCAACGCGGCTGCCCAGTTCGCGGACGATGGTGCCGTTGACGGTGACTACGCCTGCTAAAATCAGTTCTTCACAGCGGCGACGGGAGTTGACCCCAGCGGAGGCCAAAAATTTTTGTAAACGAATCGGGTTAGACATGGGTTCATTGTAAGCGAAAACCATGGGCTTGGGTTATCAGTTCGGAACGACTACATGGTAAGCTTTTCGCAGTATCGATACGATGTCTGAATGAAAGGGTGCACGATGCTGCCAGAAGCCGAAAACCAAAATATCGAATGGAAAGAACGCTGGCGGGACGAGTACTTTAAGTGGATCTGTGGTTTTGCGAATGCTCAGGGCGGTACGTTGATCCTTGGTAAAAATGATGGTGGGAACCCCGTGGGGCTTACCAATACGCAATGGTTGCTCGAAAACCTGCCGAACCAAGTGCGCAATTTGTTAGGGATTATTGTCGACATTAACCTACTCCACGAGCAGGGGAAAGCGCTGATCGAAGTGGTTACCCCACCCTATCCCAACCCCATTTCTTACAAAGGAAAGTTCTATCTGCGCAGTGGTAGTACCCTCCAGGAACTCAACGGTGGCGCTTTGCAACGTTTTTTGTTGCGCAAACAGGGCATTCGCTGGGATAGTGTGACGGTTCCCCGAGCCCGGATTGATGACCTTGATCCGGCTGCTTTCCGGCATTTTCGTGAGTTGGCACAACGGGCCCAACGTCTTGATTCCGATGCTTTGCAGTTGGACAATGCTGCTTTGCTCGATAAACTGCGGTTGCTGGAGGATCATCACCTGACGCGGGCCGCTTTGCTGCTGTTTCATCCTGAGCCGGATCGCTTTTTTACCGGGGCGTCGATTAAAATTGGCTATTTTTCTCGTCTCAATGAAGTGGTCTACCAAGATGAAATCCAAGGCCCACTGCTGTTGCAAGTGGATCAAGCCATGCAAGCCCTGCGCCTGAAATACTTACGGGGGTGGATCTCTTACGATGGGCTACAACGTGTGGAAACCTACCCCGTTCCGTTAGATGCCTTGCGCGAGGCCTTGCTCAATGCGGTCATTCACAAAGATTACAGCAGTGGTGCCCCATTCAACTGCGCATCTATGATGATAAACTGCGGTTGGCCAATACCGGCCAAATGCCCGAAAACTGGACGCTAGAAAAACTGACCGGCCCTCACAATTCCCAGCCCTATAATCCGTATATTGCGCATTGTTTCTTTCGCGCTGGGCAAATCGAAAGCTGGGGGCAAGGGGTCGAAAAAATCATGCGCCTGTGCCAAGCGGACGGGTTACCGGCTCCCACCTATGAGTTTGATGGCAGCTTTTTCACCCTTTATTTTACGGCCCACCGTCCCCCAGTGGGGATGCCTGTGGGTGGTTTAACGCTCGATAGTACCCATGAGATAAAAAAGATGGAAGAAGTAACACTTAACAAGGTACATCAATTAAGTGAGATAGTAAACCATGAAAGTGAGATAGTAAATGAATTAAGTGAGATAGCAAATAAGTTGAGTAGTAAGATAAACCGTCAAAGTGACATCATTACGGTGGATAATACTGACGCAGAATGGGAAAAAGCTTGGCGAGAAGCAAATGACAAGTCCCATGCTTTTCATATCCCGCCTTTTAACCCTTCAACTGGCAAACCAGACTGGCCGCGTTGGTCGAGTCCACTGGTGAAAGAAGTAGTAGATGCATTTGGCGGGCCCAAAGCTTTTCTGACTCTACAAGAAAATGATGAAGAGAGTAAACGTCGTTTCCAAACAATCTATCGCGACACATTGAAAAATCAAAAGCCTCAGAATGAATGGTTAATGTCAAATGCAGTCAATTACTTTCAGAAAAACTATCAAAAGAAATTCAAGAAGTCAGATTATTACCACAATGTAGAAAGATTGTTAGCCTATATCTGCTTGCAGGAAGGCTTAAAGGCCAACCGTTATGCTGCCGATTTAGATATGGCCCCATCTACTCTTGCTAGGTATATCAAAGAACTGAGAAATGAAAATATAATAGAATTTGTTGGTGCGACCAAATCTGGTGGTTACTTTATTACAGATGATTACAAAGGTAAAATAAAGCGACTGATTAAATAATGGTAAGACTGAAATAGGTAACAACCCAAGCTTTAAAGGCGTGTCTAAAGTATATCTGTTTAGATACCCAACATCTTACCCCTGGCATGGTCATGCTAAAATGCCTGCGGAACTGATACCGCACGAGGATACCCCTATGGAAACCATGCTTGTACAAGGCGTTTAACTGATCCTTTCTACTCCCACCCGTACCCCCATGCAGTGGGTGGGCCACCGGGAAGTGCAGCGCCAGCTGCAAGCTGCTTGGCTGATTCTCTCGAACCAGGATTTGCCCATGACCCCTCGGATTATTGGCAAGCCCGGCATTGGCAAGACTACGTTGGCCTACTGTGTGGCCCGTGAATACACCGAACAGGTGTACATTTTCCAGTGTACGGTTGATACCCGCCCGGAAGATTTGCTGGTCACCCCCGTGATTGGTGAAAACCAGCATATTCGTTACCATGCCAGCCCGTTGGTCACGGCCATGCTGACCG
>DLGM01000307.1:0-6550 GCA_002482705.1 Cyanobacteria bacterium UBA7694 | reverse complement strand
CCGGCGGCATTTGTATTTTGGATGAAGGCAACCGCATGGGCGAAAAGAGCTGGGCTTCGTTGGCCCCGTTACTGGATAACCGTCGCTATGTAGAGAGCATTGTCGCGGGCATTAAAATTCCCGCACACCCCGACTTCCGCTTGGCGGTGACCATGAACCAGGATGCCAGCACCTTTGATGTGCCCGACTATATCCAGTCGCGCTTGCAGCCCCAAATCGAGGTCGGTTTCCCCAGCCAGGAAGAAGAACTTGAAATTCTGCGTGTCAATCTGCCAGAAGTCCCAGAGGATCTGTTAGAGCGTGTCAGTGAATTTTTACAGCGCTCCCACAGTGCCAACCGAGCCTACACCACCCGTGATGGCGTGAATATTGCCCGGTATGCGGTCAAGCTGATTCATTTACAGCAAACGCCCCAATCAGAAGCGATGTTGCAGGCCATGCGCCAGGTATTGGGCACTGAAGCGGTCGAATTCCAGCAATTGCAGCAGCAGGCCGACCACGACATGATGGACTATGCCCGCCAAATTATGGATGTCTTGCTGCTGGGCTCCCCTGCGGAGGCTGCTGATGGCGAACTGAATTTACAGGACTTGCTGTTGGATGGGGATGACAGCGATCTCGACTTTGATGACGAGTCGCTGGAAGAGGACCCGGACAGCCTCTAATGTCAGCCTTGCAGTTTGGCAATATCACCTGTGTGCCGTCTTTTCACAATCGGTTGCAGTTTGCCATTGAGGTACGCCGGGCTTTTCAGGAACATCTCCCAGATGTCGTGGCGATTGAGCTGCCGGATATTTATTACTCGGATCTGGTGCAGGCTTTAGAGCGCCTGCCGCGTTTGAGTCTCTTGTGTATTGGCCAAGAGGCGGGACGTTTTAGTTATATCCCCATCTTCCCCTCGGATGCCATGATCGAAGGGGCGCGGTTGGCGCGCGAAAACCGGTTGCCTTTGGCGCTGGTCGATTTGGCGGTGCCAGATTACCAAATTCAGATTCCGCCCTTTGCCGTTCCCGATGACGAAACCATTGCCCATACGGGCTTAGAGGCCTTTTATGCGCGGGTGGCTCCCCATTTGCCGCCGACAGAGCCCGATAGCCCCGAGGATCTGCGCGAAGATCATATGGCGGCCCGGTTGTTGCACCTGTCAGAAACCTACAGCCGGGTGCTGTTTATTGGCGGAATGCAGCACTGGACAGGGGTTCGCCAACGCTTGGAAGCGGGGATCAAGCGCTACCATGCCCACGCGTTGGACGAAGCTGAAATTCCTTTTTTGGCAAAGCTGGGGCCTAAGGCCCGCCATGAATTGCTTGAAGAAATGCCCTATTTGGTATTTCATTATGAGCTGGCGCGGCGTTTTGGCCTGTCTTTTGACCGGCTGCATTTATTGCGCAAGCTGTTGATCGATGCGCGCAATGCCCCGGTGCTCAAGGAAGAGGAGTATTCTCCCCGTGAGCTGCAAAACATTTACCGCTATGCCCTGAAATTGGCGGCTGTCGACAAACGGGTGGCCCCGGATTTATACAATCTATTGCTGGCAGCCAAGCAGTGTTTAGGGGATGATTATGCCCTTGAAGTGATGGACCGGGCCTTGGCCTACCCTTACGAAGACACCGAAGATCTGCCGGAAATTGATTATGATCCCATGGAGCGGGCCTTCCGTTTGGGCCTCAACTACATCACTTTGCAGCGCCGTTTGCCCCCGGCTGTAGACACGGGTACTGGGCACCACTGGATCGATTTAAACATCACGCGCAAGAAAAAAGAAGAAATTCCCAAAGGCTATGCCCCGCTGTGGTTCTTCTTTGGCTTTTTCTCGCACATCCCCGAAGACTTGATCCTCGAAGGTTTTATTGAACGCTTGGGTGACAAACTCGCCAGTGAACAGTTTGAAAATGAAACGCGCATTCATGAGTTCCAGGGTAGCCTGCTCGATGGCATTGCCATGCGCGAAACGATTCGCGCCCACGCCAGCGGTCAGCTCTATGTCAAAGAATACCGCAGTCGCCGGGTGCAAATCGGGGCCTGGGTGATGATCTTTGACGAGGACCTGCGCGCTGAGGAATACCCCTGGATGATGTCCTTGTCGGCAGAGCATCACAATGAGTCGGACATTGCCTTTTATGCCTCCAATCCGGCTATGCACCCAGTTTCTAAAGACATTATCCGCGCCCGGTATGGGGCGATGTTGGCCATCAAACCCGCCCTGCCGGAAAACGAAAAAATAAGCTGGGAAGATCTGGATGTGGATGAAGATCTGCGCAAAGATCAAATGCTGCGCTTGGCGCTGCGTTTAAGCCCCCGTCCGGGCATTTTGTACTTCTCGGCGGAACCCCCAGAGGCCTATTTTTATGAGCAGGCCCGGGCCTTGGGCAAGGAGCTGTTTCACCTGCCCCACAGCCGCGTCTCGAAGCGCCAACTGCGCCGCATTCAACGCTTCCATCTGCTCAGTCGCCGGGAAGTGAGGGACATTGCTGATGACTACATTTAAGCGCCGTCTCGCGCTGGGGTTGGCGCTATGGTGGAGCCTGATTCCGAGCGTGCTGGCCGCTGACCCTATGCCCTTAAAAGATCTACAGCAAGCGCTTGAGGTGGCCCAGCCGCAAATCCAGTTTACGCGCACCCCGCCTACGGCCACGGCCTTTATTCCTGAGCAGGCGGTATTGCAGGGGTATACGCTGGGGGTGGGGGATGTGCTTGAAGTACACCTGTTTAACCCGCGCGTGAACTTGTTGTATAGCTTGACGGTCGGCCCGGAAGGGCAAATCGTTATTCCGCGCCTGGGGGCTTTTACGGTCGCGGGCAAAACCACAGCGGAAGTGCAGCAATTGATTGTCAACCGTGCTCCGGCCCGTGATCCGGTGGAAATCAGTGTGACCTTGCAACGGGTGCGTCCGATTCAGGTCATGGTGACGGGGTTTGTGGAAAGTCCCGGTTTTGTGCAAGTGCCCTGGGGCACCCGCTTGCTCGATGTTGTGCGCCGCGCCGGAGGCGTGCGCCAAAGCGGCTCCCTGCGCCAACTGCATCTGCGCCAAGGGGGGCGTGAACAGACCTTGGATCTCTACCGCTTCCATTATCAGGGCGATTTACAGGCCAACCCTGTGCTTAAGGGTGGTGAACAGATTCACATTCCCGCTTTGGGGCCGCATGTGGCTTTAATTGGCCAATTGCAGCAGCCGGGCATTTACGAAGTGCGCCCCGGTGACAGTCTCAGCCAGTTATTGAGTTTAGCGGGCGGGCTGAAGCCTGCCGCCGACCCGCAAGGGGCCGTGTACTGGCCACAAGGCTTGAGCCAGGGCCGCCCGGAAGTGCTGCCGCTGACGCCCGACTATGCCCTCAGCGCTGGGGACGTGCTGTATTATCCCCTGCGCCGTTTGCCAAGCGAAGAGAAGCTGATTCACATTTATGGGCAGGTGCGCGATCCCGGCGTCTTGGCCTATCGCCCGGCCCTGACCCTGGCGGAGGCTTTGCGCGGTGTGGGCGGGCCTTTACAAACGGCTGATTTGGGCGCGATTAAAATCAGTCGCCTCAAAGGGGATAACCGTGAAGTGGTGCAGGCCAATTTGCAGGCCTATCTGTTTGAGGGGCAGTCGGATACGTCGCTGATGTTAGAGCCCGGTGACGTGATTTTGGTGCCGGAAACCTTTTTTGTGATTCGCAATGTCACCGAATTAACCACCTTGCTGCTGAGCCTGCTGGGGATTGTCAGCGTAGTGATCAACCTGAGCCGGGGCGGGGCATGAGCGAGCTGCGCACGACCTTGGCTTATCTTCCGCTGTTGCGGCGCTATGTGCCGCTGGTGGTGGTCATGGGGGCGCTGGGGGCCGGGTTTTCTGGCTTCTTGGTGTTTAAAGTTATCCCCCCGACCTATCAGGCCATGGCCACGCTCTTGGTCTTGCCCCCCTCCTCGGGAGGGGCGCTGGGGGGGGCTCTGAGCCAATTAGAAACCCAATTGGATGCGGTTGGCCCCCTGCGTTCGCTCGTCAATTTGCCCCGCAGTTCGTCGGTCAATGATCTGGTGAGTATTTTGCGCAGCCGCAGCCTGGCGGAAAAGGTGGCAGCCCAAGTCAAGCTAGAGACCCTCAAGCCCATTCAGGAGTTACAGCGTTTGCCCTTAAAGCCAGATGAGTTGGCCCGGCGTCGGGTCGCCTTTTTACAGCAGCAGGTGGCGGTATATGCCCCGGACAGCCGTGACAGCACCCTGCGGGTGGTGGTGCGTTTACAAGATCGCAAGCTGCCAGCCGAGGTTGCCAATCAGTATGTGCAGGCGCTGGAAACCTATCTGCGAGGCCTGATTCAGGGGGACACCCGCGATCAGCAGCAGTTTATCGACCAGCAGCTCAAGGAAATGGACACCCAATTACAACAGGCGGAAGAAGCGCTGTTGGCTTTTCAGAAGCGGTATCGCACGGTGTCGCTGAGCGATGAGATCAAGCAGTATATTACCTATCTCGCGGAATTAGAGGCGGATGAGCTGGCGGCCCGTACGGCCCTCAAAGAAAATCAGGCCCGGCAGCAGACCCTGGAAGGGGAAGTGAGCGAGCTGACCCCCACCTTTGGCGATCAGCTCACCCAACTGGAGGCCAATCGCCAGGCTTTGCTCAAACGCCAAGGGGAATTAAAAACCGCCCGCCTGCGGTATGAGAAAATTTTGGCGACCTTACCGGCTCAAGCTCTAGAACTGGCGCGCTTAGAGCGCCGGGTCACGATGCGCAGCCGCCTTTATCTGGTACTCAGCCAGCAGGCCCAGGCTTTGCGCCTGGAGGCTTCCCGTTCGGCGCCGCTGTTTAAGGTGCTCGATCGCGCCATTGAGGCCGATCGCCCGGTGGCCCCGGTCAAACGCGTAGTGATTGGGGTATCTGGTATGATATCTATGTGCATCGGTATTTTTCTGGCCCTGCTGCATGTTTGGTGGGTCAAGACACGCAAGGAGCTGAATAACTATGGGGAAGAAGCTTAAACATTTGGCCTTGATCTCTTTCTTGGCCCTGAGTGCCTGTGCCAGCAGTGGGAGCCTCACACAAGAAGAGCGCGAATATTACCAGCAGATCGAAAAGGTGCATACCCTGATTAAACCTGTACAGTCGCTGTCTAACTCAAGCAAAATGAGCAAGGTGCGTTATGAGATGACGGTGGCCCAAATGACGGAAGGCACCCGCGCCATTTTAGATCGTTACCGCGACAGCGAATTTGCCAGTCGCCCTTCCTTTGAAGCCATTACCCGCGCTTATGAAAGTTATATTGTTGCCCGCAACCTGTGGCAGGAAGACAAAGGCTTGGCGCTGGTCAATAAACGTCTCGACGAGGGCAACCGCTGGATGGACAAAGCTGAAAAGACGATCACCGTCGAAAAGGATCCCAAGGCGGGCAAAGGCTAATGACCCAGGAACATGTGCGCCTCGTTGAAGTTGGGCCGCGGGACGGCCTGCAAAACGAGTCTCAAATTCTCCCCACGTCCGTTAAGGTCGAGCTGATCAACCGCCTCAGTGCCAGTGGCCTCGATTATGTTGAGGTGGGTTCTTTTGTACGTCCCGACTGGATTCCTCCCCTGGCGGACACCGATTTGGTGGCCGCCCAAATTGAGCGTTATCCCGGAGTCACCTACAGCGCCCTGGTGCCCAATCAGCGCGGACTGGAGCGGGCGCTCGAAGCGCGCCTGAATGAAGTGGCGATTTTTATGTCGGTGACCGAAACCCACAATCGCAAAAACACCAATCGCAGTACGGCCCAGGCCCTAGAGAGTTACCGTTCTGTCGTGGACAATGCCTTGGCGGCAGGCATTCGCGTGCGCGCCTATCTCTCGACGGTGTTTGGTTGCCCTTATGAAGGGCAAGTCGATCCTGAGCAGGTGCTGCCTTTGGTCAGCCAACTGCTCGAAATGGGGGCCTATCAGGTGTCCTTGGGGGACACCATTGGCGTAGCCACGCCCGCCGACGTGCAGCGCACGCTGACACATTTATACACCGCCGTTCCGGCCGACAAAATGGCGCTGCATCTGCACGATACCCGGGGCACCGCCCTGGCGAATATCCTGATGGGCTTACAAATGGGGATCCGCGTCTTTGACGCCGCCATTGGCGGTTTGGGTGGCTGCCCGTATGCCCCCGGCGCTTCCGGCAATGTTTCCAGTGAAGACACCCTGTATATGTTACACGGCATGGGTTACGACACCGGCGTCGATCTCGATGCTTTAGTCAAAGCCAACCACTTTTTGCAGGGCGTGATGAACAAATCGCTGCTGAGCAAATACGCCAAGGCCAGTGCTGTCTAAGGTGTGACTGCCCGGATAGTGAGATCGCCCCTGAGACCCAAGGTTGCGACTTGCGCCGATCGCTCTGCTGTTGCATTAAGACCGTTTCGCCTGTGACCCGGCGTAGTTGGTTGAAGGCTGTCAAATTCTAACCGCTTGTATCCATTGGCAGTAAGGTCACTTCGCGCAACGCAATGTCGCTTAACCCTCTGTCCACTCAATCGGGGGAGGGTCACGGTTCAAGATATTTTCAGCAATCGGGTGTGTATGCCTTGAGTTGGTTGTGTTGACACGTTTCCGCTT
>DLGM01000197.1 GCA_002482705.1 Cyanobacteria bacterium UBA7694 | reverse complement strand
GTGTTGTCAAATTTTGTGCCTGTTGCACCAACTGTACAAACTCCTGGATTGCCGTATCCTGGGGATAACGTTCCAAAGCCCCTTGTGCCAAGCTCAACACCGCAGCCAAATTGCCATCAAGGGCAAAGGGGCTTTGACGCAAAATTTCGGCATATTCCGCCACGGCCGTAGCGAGACGGAAAGAGGGCGAAGCACTGTTAAAGGCCATGACATCACTGGTATTCACAGGTTTTAGCTGTTCGACAATGCGATCGAGATTGTCCACATCTTTGTAGCGGATACGCACGTCAGCCACTTTGCCATCAGGGGCTTCCGGCTGGAAACGCACTTCGTACAAAGCCGTGACGCTATGATTAGAACCCACTTCGCCCGCATCAACAGCATCATTGCGGAAGTCTTGGTCAGCAACCGCTCGGTTTTCATAACCTAAAAGACGATATTGAGCCACTACCTGAGGATTAAACTCCACCTGGATTTTCATGTCTTTGGCCAGCACCTGCAACGTGCCCGTTAAATTTTCTACAAAGATACGACGCGCCTCTTCGAGAGAATCCACATAGGCATAAGCGCCATCCCCCTGATTGGCCAATTGCTCCATCAGCACATCGTTGTAGGTGCCCATACCAAAACCTACGGTGGTCAGGTTGATTCCGTTTTCAGCCTCTGTTTTAATACGGGCCAAAATGGCATCCGGACCGGTATTGCCCACATTGGCAACGCCATCCGAGCAGAGGATCACGCGATTAATGCCACCGGGAATCATCGCCTGCGCCGCGACCCGATACCCCTCTAAAAGCCCGGCTTCCGCATTGGTTGAACCCTCAGGGCGCAGCTTGTCGATCGCTGACAAAATGGCCGACTTATTACTCCCAGCAGTTGGCGTCAGCAAGGTACGTGCCTCACTGCCATAAATGACAATCGCCACTTGGTCATTGCTGTTGAGCTGTTCAACCAATAGACGCAGACTGCGTTTGGCCAATTCTAGGCGATTATCCTGATTCATCGAACCGGATACATCGACCACAAAAGTCAGGCTGGCAGCTTTGCGATTGCGGGCCAAAATTTCTTGCCCTTGGATGCCCACACGCAATAATTTACTGGTGGCATCCCCAAAAAACGAGGGGGCCATTTCCGTATGGATGGCAAACTTGCCCGAAGGCGGCTGGGAATAATAATAGTTAAAAAAGTTGACAAATTCTTCCGTACGCACCGCTGCTGTAGGGGGCAAGCTATTGTTACGCAAATAATTGCGCATCAGGGTATAAGAGGCCGTGTCGACATCAGCTGCAAAGGTGGAGAAGGCATCCGTATTGGCCTCAACAAAGGGATTGACCCCATATTCTTTAAAAAAATTATCGCGATTATCGCGGGTTTCTGGGGTCACACTCGGGGTAGCGCTAGGGGAGGGAACAGCGGAGGGTAGCGCTGTAGGAGAGGCGCTCGGCATCGCACTCGGTGCAGCCGTAGGTTCAGCCGACGGCATAACCGTAGGCGAAGCGCTGGGATAAGCACTTGGTTCGGAACTGGGGGCTGCGGTGGGCTCCATTGAGGGTACAGCACTGGGAGAGGCACTGGGGTCGGGAGTTTGCGTTGGAGCAGGGCCACAGGCCACTCCAAAAGTCAGCGTGAGGGTCGGGATCAACAAACGGGAGAATTTCATGCGCGATACCACCTTGATGAATTGTGGGTTGTGAAGAAGCACAAACAGAGTATAGCAAATTATTTACTTTTTTGTAAATTTATTTCACTCCTCAGCCACGCCTCCCCGTCCTACAAGCTGTTGCAGTAAATAATCACGCCATAAAGGATATTGTGAAGTATTTTCTGCTTGGGCCAATAAGGTCTGAACCGTCTGGCTACTGGGCTGGCGCAAACGCTGTGTACGTTGTATCAAGTCAGCCAGCTCGGCCAGATAAGCATCCTGAGGGCGGGTGCGGCGCAGATCGTTGACTTCCGTTGCCACCCGCTCCAAAGGGCTCATGACCGCAAATGGGCTCTGACGTAAAATCTCGGCATACTCAGCAACCGCTACAGCCAAACGGAAGTCAGAAGAAGCTTGGGCGAAACGCAACAGCTCTTGGCCGCTCACCCGGTGGCTTTGTTCTACCATCTGCTCGTGGTTGTCAATATCTTTATAACGCAACGTGATATCAGCAATAGGCCCTGCCGCTACAGCCGCATGAAAACGTACAGCATAAACGGCTGTCACGCTATGATTGGCACCCACTTCACCGGCATCCACCCGATCGTTGCGGAAGTCTTGGTCTGCCAAGGCGCGGTTTTCATAGCCTAACAGCCGGTATTGTGCCACTTGTGCAGGGTCAAAGCGCACCTGAATTTTCATATCTTTAGCCAATAGCTGCAAAGTGCGGGTTAGATTTTCAACAAAAATACGCCGGGCCTCATCCACCGTATCCACATAGGCATACAATCCATCCCCCTGATTGGCCAATTGCTCCATCAAGGTATCATTATAATCACCCATGCCAAACCCAATAGTGGTTAGGGAAACACCCTTTTCAGCCTGTTGGCGAATACGGGCTAAAATGGCCTCTGGGCCCGTATTGCCCACATTGGCAACCCCATCCGAACAGAGGATCACCCGGTTAATCGCCTCGGGCTTAAACTGCTGCGTTGCCATCTGATACCCAAGCAATAAGCCAGCCTCTACATTGGTGGCACCCTCTGGGCGCAATCGGTCAATCACCGCAAGAATTTGGGACTTATTGTCTCCCGCAGTAGGAGCTAAAACCACTCGTGCTTGATGGCCATAAATGACAATCGCGACCTGATCCTGAGGTTGGAGTTGCTCGACCAATAACCGTAAACTCTGTTTGACGGCTCCCAAACGATTCTCCGTGTTCATGGAACCGGAAACGTCGATGACAAATGTCAACATCGCACTTTTACGCTGGGGAGCCAAAATATCGCGGCCTTGAATGCCGATGCGCAAATACCCTTTATCTGATCCAAAATCAGGGGTCGCTATTTCTGTATAAATGGCAAACTTATCTGTAACCGGCTGCGGATAGGTATAGGGCATCGCATTGATAAACTCTTCGGTCCGAACCGTCGCAATCGGAGGGAGGCTGCCCTGACGAATGTAACTGCGAGCCAAACTATAAGCAGCCGTATCCACATCGGCGGCAAAAGTTGAGAGTGGATCCGTCTGGGCCTCGACAAAGGGGTTGACTCCATATTTTTGCAAAAATGTCTGGCGATACGTTTGCGTCTGCACATCAGCACCGGGAGGAAGCGTCGGGAAAAGACGTGTAGGCAAGAGGGCCGGATCAGCCAGAGGGAGAGGCTCATGTGCCCTTTGTCCTGACAAACTCGGTGACAGGGGACTGGTGGAGGGTACATGGGCACTGCCTAAATAGGTGGGGGAACTACAGGCTACCGTGAGTGCCAAAAGGCTCAAGAGACCCCATAGCCCATGTTTTTTTTGCACCATACACAGATACCACCTTATCAGTCGTTACCACTGTCAATCTGTCTATTGTAAAGGCGAAAAGAGTGGGAGCCAAATAACCTTGTATTTGTTCAGGACAGCGGTGATAAGATTTACCATAGCATATATTTACTAATTTGTAAATATTAGTATTTACAATATTGTAAACACACTGATATGCTGTTGCTAGAAGAGACTGATTCCGATCTTTCTAGATTCTCATCGATTTTTATTACAAGGAGGGGAGGGACTGTATGCAATCCCCGAAAATAAGTTATAATAACGTTTACCAAAAAGTAAATGATATGACAGAATACGCACAAGCAGGATCCTTTCTTAAAGCCAAACGCAAAGCCCAGGGGTTTAAAACCCAGAAGGTATTTATTCAAGCTTTGCAAAAACTAGACCCTGAGCTCACTTGCAGCGAGTCTTATATCTCGCTGATTGAAAAAGGCGTCAAAAGCCCCAGCATCTATTTGCTCGACATTATGGCGCAAGTTTTGCAACTCACCCCCCCAGAAAAAGGGGAGCTGCTGCTGATCTATAAACGGGTGCCCAGCGACTTTGAATTTGCCGTTCGCAGCAATATCAAAGAGTCTTTGCAGCAAACACGGCTGGATATTTTACGCACCACTTATACCCAAAACCCCACCCGAGAAAGTTTCCAAGATTTGGTACGCGCCTTAGTGCTTGAAGAACGCACCCAAGAGGCCCTCGACCTGCTGCAAGACACAGCCCCCTTTTCAGGCGATTTTGTCGAAATGCAAGCGCGTACCGCTTACATTGCCGGGCTCACGGGCAATTACCCCTTTGCAGCCCAAGCCTTTGAACTGGCTTTGAGTAACTGTCCTAGCGACGATGCCCCTATGCGCAGTTACCTGTTCACCAACCTAGGCATTGTCTATTTCCACCAGGGGCTCAGAGCTCAAAACAGCGATCCCCTGCTCGAACTCGAATATTATCTGCGCGCGGAAAGCTTTCTACGCCAAGCCTTAGCGCTTACGCCAGATAAACTCTTCACCCACGACGAATTGGCGCGCTGCTTATATCATGCCGCTGATGCCCTACAACAGTGTCAAAGAGAACAGCTCAAGCTCAAGCCCAAAGCTCAGGAACATCCCCAGCTCCATCAACAGCTCCAGCAACGGCAACTCAAGCCCCCCGTTGCAGCCGATCATCCCGCTTTAAAAGCGTGGTCATATGAACTGTTTACAGCTTCTAGCCAGCTTTACCAACAAATTCTGGCCCAGGCCCACACGGCCCAATTGCCGGAAAAACCCCTCAAGGAAGCGGCTTATTTTCACGCCTATACCTATGCCAAATTACAGCAGTTTGCCTTGGCTGAAGCCTTACTCAACACCAATCTCTTGCTCGATCGCAACTGGTTGACCTGCTTTATGAAAGCCGGGTTCCACATTATGCGTTTTGAAGCCGATCACAATCCCATCTGGCTAGATGCAGCCTTGGCTGATCTTGAACTGGCCTTGGAGTACGAACCAGAAGCCGTTAAAAGTATGATTCGCAGCGAGCGCAATCGCGAACTCAAAAGCCTGTGGGCCGAACGTGCCCCCACCCTCGAAGCCCTGCTTAACAAGGAGTACGAACCGTGAAATCAGTCCGCCTGGCCCTGTTATTAACTCTCAGCCTCTCCCTGACTGCTTGCCCACAAGGAGTGCAACAGCCGCCAGTGCCGACCCCGGCGCCAGAAGAAACCCCCATCATTGCGCCGACCATTGAACCCACTGTAGCCCCGACTCCAGAGCCCACACCCACCCCTACGGCCTCACCCATGCCTGTCTTCCCCGAAGATCAGGACCGTGCTCTGGCTGCGCTATTCAGCACCAATGTCAACGCCCCTTTTTACCGCCTAGAGTTTGGCCCTGGGTCAAAAGGGCTTGAACAGCGCTTTGGCCCTGGCTCTAAGGGCCTTGAAAATCTCAAACAGCTATTTGGGCCTGGCTCAAAAGGCCTGGAAGAGTTAAAAACCCGCTTTGGCCCCGGTTCTAAGGGCTTTGAAAACCTGCGCTTTAGCATCAACTTCTCTGACCTCTTGGTACGTCCAAATATTCAGAGCTTCAGCACCCAACAGGTGCGTACCCAAGTCGAACGCCTGCGCGTTGAACTGGTCTACGAAAATCTGCTCTATGCCACCGCCACGGTGCTGCCCAGCGCTTCGAGCGTCACTTTTGCAACCACTGTACTACCGGGTCGCTACAGCATCTCCGTCTTTGCCGAAGGCAATTTCCCGCCGTTGCAAGTGTCTTGGCAACAGCTTGAAGTGTTGCCCGACTATACCGCCGAATTGCGGGTAGCACTGGTAGCAAACACAACGCGCCCAGAAGATCTGGACGTCGAAGTGTTAACCCGTAACCGGCTGGTTAAAAACGAGAATAACTAAACCCAATCGGGGGCCTGTTGGGGCGTATTGCAGCTACATACATCCCTTACAGGCTCCGATCCTTAAGTTAAAGGGAAGCCTGGTTTTTCGATGTACCCGTTTAGGCTTGCTCTAACAAGATCCGATGTTTGCGAAAATGCCAGTGAAAACGCGTGTTTAAAGCAATGGCTGCAGCCATTAAGCCTAAGATTAAACCACACCACAAGCCCGTTTCACGCCAACCTAATCCAAAGGCCAGCAATACGGCACTGCCTAAACCTACGCCCCAATAACAGGCAAACCCAATCAACATCGGGGTACGGGTGTCTTTTAAGCCACGCAAAGCCCCTTGAGAAGTAACTTGCAAAGCATCAAAAAGTTGGAATAAAGCAGCCAATTTCAAAAATTGTGAGCCCAAGGCAATCACAGGGGCATTGGCCGGATCCTGCAAATCGAGATAGAGGCCAAGGATCGTTGTAGGGGCAAACCACAGAACAAGCCCCATGCTTCCCATCACCGTCACCCCCAAACCCATGCCAACACGACCGGCTAAACGGGCGGCAAGGGGCTCACCCCGGCCCATCGCCTGACCGACGCGCACGGTGGAAGCATTGGCAATCCCCAAAGCGACCATAAATGTTGTGGACGCCACATTGAGGCTGACTTGGTGGGCAGCCACCGCCGAAGCACCGAACTGGCCCATTAAAAAAGCCATACCTGTGAAAAGCCAAACTTCGGCCATAATGCCCCCAGCCATAGGTAAACCCACCCGTAAAAACTCACTCCAGGCCGAAGCAAGCAATACAAAGGGGCCTTTCCAAATGTGATAAGGACGCAGCTCAGGCTCCCACCAGGTATAAAGAAGTAACGTCAAAAAGGTAAAGATGTTCACGCTGGAGCTGGCCCAACCGGTACCGGCAACACCCAAAGCGGGTAATCCCCAATGGCCAAACATCAGCCCCCAGTTGGCCACAACATTAATCACAATACCAAATAGAGCAATGATTAAGCCTGGCCGAGGCCGAGACAAACTGTCTAAAAATCCGCGCAAGACGGTCGCCATCAAAGCTGGAATCAGGCCCCAGCGCACAGCTAAAATGTACGATTCGGCCAGGTCAATCAGCTCTGGGGGTTGATTCAGCAAGCTCAAAATGGGTGCCGCAAAACCCAATAAGAACACTCCCACAAGCCCTAACATAAAAGCCAAGGCCAAACCATGGTGCACATAACGACGGATAGCTTCACGGTCTCCCGCACCATGCGCCTGGGCCACCAACGGCCCAATGGCCTGGATAATGCCCATGACCGGTAGCCACAACATGGCAAAGGCCGAAGTACCTAAACCCACTGCAGCCAGGGCATGACCGCCTAAACGACCACACATCAGCGTATCGGTCACCCCCAACGCAATCTGGGCCAACTGGGTCGCAGCCATCGGAATGGCCAATTTTAAGGCCGTTTTAACTTCACGAAACAAAGACATGTGCATTAACTTTTCTAGGTAGATTTGCAGCGAGATCCCATTGTGACATAGGCCGAGACACAACGGGGAGCAGAATACCCGATGCAAAAAACAACCGGGCATCTTCAACAGATGCCCGGATCCAAAACGCGATCACCCCCAGTTAAGGAGAGAGATGTTTGATAGCAAGCTCCACCTCGGTTTTACTGCCGATATAAATCGGAGACCGTTGATGAAGCTTGGTCAGTTCAATGTCGAGAATATTGCGCGTGCCATCCGTGGCTTTGCCCCCGGCTTGTTCACACAAAAAGGCCAAGGGGTACAGTTCAAACAACAGGCGTAACTTGCCCTCTGGCTTGGCCTTGAGGGCTGGATAACTGAACAGCCCGCCCCCTTTCATCAGGATTTGGTTAAAGTCAGGGACTAAACCGCCGCTATAACGCAGCTTATAGTCGGTCTGTACCAAATCATCAATGTATTCGCGGTGGGCATCAATCCATTCGCTGCGAAGGCCCCCTGGGCTGTAAATAGAACCTTTGTCTTTCATTTTAATGTAGGCCTTGGTCAGGATAAACTCCCCTTCGGGGTTTAAAACAAACTCATGTACCCCATTGCCCGTGGTATAAACCAAAGTTGTCAGGGGGCCATACAAAATATACAGAGCCCCCAAGAGGTGACGTCCAGAGTCAATCAGGTTTTCACAGCGGTGAATGCCCACAATCGTTCCGACGGCCAAGTTCACGTCAATCAGAGAAGAGCCATCGAGCGGGTCTACGGAAACAGAAAACTTGGGCTGCGGATGGCTGGTACGAATGGCCTTTTCCTGCTCTTCTGAGGCATATTCACTGACATAATCCAGAGCCGTAATCATGTCTTTGAGAATCAGGTCGGACTGTTTGTCCACTTCCAGTTGTTCCTCAGCAGAGCTGTTTTGGGTGCCCGAGACTTTACGGTTGGCGGCCTTCAGCAGCGCCGAGATATATTTGCCCGCTACCGAAATGGTATGAATCAAACGGCGCAAATCGGGGTCAATGCCCTGATCATACAAAAATTTCCGCAATAAAACTGAATTGTGGTCCATGAAGATACTCCGTCTTGCTTAATGGCTTGGGTCTTGGGCTTGAATATGAATCGTCACACCGGCATATTCAACAACATCCCCAGGGCGGATTTTGCGGCTGCGACGGGTTTCCACCTCACCGTTTTGCAAAACCTCGCCATTTTGAATGGCATATTTGGCCTCACCGCCTGTTTGGCAGAGATTGGCAAACTTCAGCAACTGGGCCAGCTCAATATATTCGGTTGCAATAGCACACGTTAGGGTTTCAGACACTTTCGGCCTCCACATCAATGATCGGCTGCATCGCCTCGTCCGCACTCTCAACAAACACTTCAGGCGTCAGTTGTAGCTGCAAACGCTCAATTTCCGCATCCATTTTACCTTGGGCCATCAGGGCAAACATTTTAAAATCAGCACGCAGCGATTCAAGGGGATAGGTAAAGGTTGCTGGGCGATTTTTTTCGACGCCAAAATGGCCAATCCAGGCAAATAAATAACCAGCTACGGGAGCTGCGGCCAGGTAACGGGGATTGCGTGTCAGGACAAACCCGGCCAGGCTACCCAAGGCCAGAGAGGTACCGACAAAGTGCAGCTTGCGATTGAAGGGATCCGCATGCTCAGATACATAAAAAGGCCAAAATTCCGCAAAGGTTTGGTATTTTTTTGCCATGGGTCTGTTTCCTCGTTTCTGGGCGGAACCTTGGTGGCTTGCCGCCATACTCAGTATACTAAAAGAGATTTCCCCCATCATCCCAGGAGCGACTCTGTGCAGGCCCCCCGCTATAATAACCACCTGATGAGCTATGTGGCCCTTCCCAATGCTTTCACCCCCGAGGAGTGTGAGCAAATTGTCCATATGCGGGGTGTGCCCCAACATGCCATGATCAGTACGATTGCTGATAATCTTTCGCTGATCAATACGCAAAAACGCAAAACCTTGACCAAATCGCTTGAAGACACCCCCCCCAACCATTGGTTGATCAATCGCATCTGGAAACTGATTCAGCAGGTCAACCAACAGACTTTTCAACTGCAATTGACGGATCTGGAAGTATTACAGGTTTTAGAATACCGCCACTCAGGCTTTTACGAACCGCATACGGACATGGGATCAGGCAATTTTTCGCGGCGCAAGCTCAGCGTGATCACCTTTTTGAGCCCTCCTGAAGCCTATCAGGGAGGGGCCTTGACCTTTTTCCCCGAAACCTTTTCTGAGCCGCTCCGCGCCCAGGGGACAGCGGTTTTTTTCCCTGCTTATGTTTTGCACCAAGTTCACCCAGTGAC
>DLGM01000348.1:1633-5397 GCA_002482705.1 Cyanobacteria bacterium UBA7694 | reverse complement strand
GCTTGGCGGTCGGAATCAGGGCCTGCCCTGGGGGCAGCGCCACACGCCATAGCTCCGTGGCTGTTGTGTAATACAAGTGGGTGGCATCTATCGCCAACCCAGTGCCGCAGTCTCGGGTGCCAAAATAGGTGGTCACATCGGCACGGCCATCGCCGTTGGTATCTCGCAGGGCTACCAGGCATTTGCCCTGCTGAGGCTGACTGAGGCGCACATAGATATCGCCGTTGGTCCGGGTCACCATATGCCGCGCCGGGCCCACTCCCGCATTCACGAGACGCGCCGAAAAACCAGATGGGAGTTTGAGTGCGGGTTCCGCAGCAGCAGAAGCCGCAACACTCAACGTGATCAGGGTCGCAAGGGAAAAACGCATGGGCATATCCTCCAACTTTTAGTGTAACTGATGAATCAACACTACGCAGGGGCGTCTACACTCTATGCCACACCCTTGCCCCTCACCTTCGTTCCTGCGTATCCTAAAGAAGAAGTCCCCTAGGAGAACCTCAATGTCCCTACAAGCCGCCTTCCAACAGGCCCAAGAACAGGTCAAAACGCTTTCGCAACGCCCCTCCAACGATACCCTCCTCGAACTGTATGCCCTGTTCAAACAGGGTACCCAGGGCAACGTCAGTGGTGCCCGGCCCGGCATGTTTAGTGTCAAAGATCGCGCCAAATACGATGCTTGGGGCCGTCTCAAGGGGACTGACCAGGATTCCGCCAAACAGCAGTATGTGGAACTGGTACACCGCCTGCTCTCCGCCCAATAACCTAGCGGACCACCGGATATTGATAAGGTCCTCACCCTGTGCACTGCTGCACAGGGTGAGAGCAATGGGTGGGGCTCAGCCCTCTGCTCACTTCCCCGCAACAGCCTAGCGAGGGTGTATAATGGCCCTCAAGGAGACAGCCTATGACCCCTCAACGCACCATTGCCCTTACTCCCGAAGAAGCCCAACAGATGCAAGATCTCTGGAATGCCAACCCGGTCCTGCGTATGATGGGTGTACAGCTAGATCTGTCTGACCCCCAATGTGTTCAGGCTCTTATTGACCCGGTCTTGCCCCAACACCGTGGCGGTTTGGGTACCCAAGCGGTTAATGGAGCCGTCATCTCCGGTATTTTCGACCTAATCATTGGCCTAGTTGGCATCGTCAATAGCGACAAATACCCCACAGCCACAGTGCAACTGAATATCTCATTTGTGCGCCCTCTGCTCGGGGATCAACTGATCGCCCGTGGTTATCTGGTCAAATCTGGGCGCGCCTTGGTGTACGCCCAAAGCGAAATTCTCGATGGCGACGGCAATGTCTGCGCCACCTGTCATGGCATTTCGAGTGTTGATCGCACCAAGCCCCCGCGTGATAACTTCATGGCGATAGCCATCTAATGGCACGCATCCGTCACCTCACCCTGAAAAACAAGCTGTTTAACCGCCTGCCTGAGCGCACTTGGCTCAAGGGCAGTCTCAAGCGTCAGCACATTTATTCCAGCCGTTTGCGCAATCACCGCGATTTGGATATTTATCTGCCCCCGAGCTATTTCCATGACCCTCATCGGCGCTATCCGGTGTTATATGTTCATGACGGCAATAACCTGTTTTACCCACACATTGCTTTTGGGGGCATGCCTTGGCACATGGACAGTTGCATCAATCGCTTGGTCAGCCATGGCCTGATGGAAGAGATCATTGTGGTGGGCATTTATAATACCCCCGGTCGCGCTTATGAATATACATGGACACCCATGCGCTCTCCTTATGGCTTTGAAGGCGGTGGCGGTGAGACTTATGCCCAGTTCCTGATAGAAGAAGTCAAACCCCTGATTGATTGCGACTACCGCACAAAACCCGATGCCCACCATACAGGGGTGATGGGGGCCTCGCTCGGAGGGCTGATCTCTTTTTATCTGGGCTTGTATTATCCCTATGTATTTACCCGGATAGGTCTGGTTTCACCCTCTTTGTGGTGGGATCATGGCCATGCGCTCAAACAGGCCCACAAAATGCACCCCGGTCTGCGTCTGTGGCTTGATATGGGCACCCGCGAAGGCAACCCCCGTGCCCCGATTGCCCGCAATGGCAATATCCGCAATACCCGTATCCTGAAACAGATTCTTGAACGGGAAGGCTATGTGAACGGATTTAACCTCGGCTACCTTGAAGCCAAAGGTGGCCACCACAACGAGTGGCATTGGGGGCAGCGCCTGCACCTGATTTTAATGTTTTTGTATGGAACCCGTCCCCACATGATGGTCAGCCGCTAACAGCCGGTTTCATGGTCCGAAAGGTCAGGTTAATGCGGGGCCCATGCACCTTTTTTGACTTGGGCAAACTGTGTAACCAGTGTGTTTGGGTCATCTCTTTCATGACCAATAAACTGCCAGGGGTTAAAAATAATGAAAGCGTCTCTTGGGTGTGTTTGTGCTTAAACGCAAATTTACGTTCAGCTCCATAGCTCAATGAGGCAATGCTGCTCTGATCGGCCAATGATTTCTCGTCATCGCTGTGCCAGGCCATGCCCTCATCCCCATTGTGATATAAATTGAGCAAACACGAATTAAACGTATCCCCACATTGTCTTTCGACAAGGTGTTTTAAAGCCCTTAATTCCGGGGTCCAGACCTGAGCCGATCGGGTGATCCGCGAATAGGTATAAGCATAGTTCTGATCCCCATACCAAGCCACTTTACGCCGGGTCACAATATGCCGACCAAATAGGATGGCTTCATCATGTTGCCAGGCAATGGTCGTCATTAAACGCTCAAAATAAGCATCTGCTGCCGCTTGCTCCATGATGGGGCCATACAGATGAACGGTGCCATCATAGGGCAGGAAATTATCGGATTGCATGTTCAACATGTTTCCAGTTTTTATAAGCGTGGTGCATACAGTGGCCACAAGGCCTGTAACCCAAATCAAGGGCTTCGCTTTCCGTTGCAAAAAACACCCGGTGTTCTCTTTTCATGCGCTTGCCTGAGGCACAGGTCAAAAGGCCATATATCTTCAGTTTTGTGTTGCCCCCATACAAAATAGCTTGGTTTTGAATCTGTAATTTTAAATCCTGATGGGTAATATCCGTGTGATAAATCATGAGGAGATGCCTCAAGCTTTGTGAGCCTGTGCCGCTTCCCAGCCAATCATGGCGATTTTGCGGTGGCTGCCCCAGTGGTACTGTCCCCACTGGCCATTGGCTTGAATGACCCGGTGACAGGGGATTAAAAAGGCAATCGGATTCTGGCCCACAGCGGTACCTACTGCCCTGGCCGCTGTGGGCTGTTGTAACTGTTTGGCAATTGCGCCGTAGGTGGTTACTTGCCCGGTGGGAATTTTTAACAGCGTTTCCCACACTTTCAGTTGAAAATCGGAGCCTTTCAGATGCAATTTAATTTCATCGAGACGGCTCCAATCCTGGGAGAAAATAGCAAGGGCCCGTTGCTGATGGGGATCACACTGCTGCTGGTAGGCGGCCTTGGGAAACTGCTGTTGCAGCGCATTCAGCGCCTCTGTTTCATCCTCGGCAAAGGCCATATGGCAAATCCCTTTGGCGGTAGAGGCAATCAGAATATGGCCAAACGGGCTTTTGGCAAAGCTGTAATGGAGGGTGAGTTTTTCACCGCCGTTTTTATATTCGCCCGGTGTCATGCCTTCGATGTTAATAAACAGATCATGCAAACGGCTGGTGCCGGACAGGCCGGTTTCGATCGCTGTCTCTAACAATGAATGTTGCTGGGCCAATAATTTTTTGGCATAATCCAGGCTCATATATTGC
>DLGM01000348.1:1431-1598 GCA_002482705.1 Cyanobacteria bacterium UBA7694 | reverse complement strand
TTCGGTAAATAATCGCTGAAAATGGAAGGGGCTTAAATGCACTTGGGCTGCTACTTCGGCCAATGTCGGCTGCGTTTTAAAATGGTCGTGGATAAATCCAATTGCGTTTTTAATGCGGTTAAACTGCTCATGGGGGGTATTCATAATCATCATTCCTTGTTGTGATA
>DLGM01000348.1:203-1394 GCA_002482705.1 Cyanobacteria bacterium UBA7694 | reverse complement strand
TACCAAGGTATCACTTCCCTGCCAGGGGAGCCGACCCGAAACTTGCGCACTTTCACGTACCCTCTCAGGGCCTCAGAAGGGCAGAGATTACCAGGCTAAAATCCGCTCCAAGAGTTTGCGATTGTCTACCATGGCCAGATTGGCGCGCCCCTGATTGGCGCTGTCACTATCTAACCACAAGGAGGTGTCTCCCACCACGACCACCTTGCCTGCGCCATACAGGGAAGTGGCCAGAACCCCGAAGGCTCCACTGGAAGCGATGCGGAAGCTATTCTCGCTGCTGCGGGCCAAGATGCTGCCTTCTGATGTGGCTTCAATACTGGCGCTCTGATAAAGGGACAGCTCTTTCACCCCTTCGGTCAGAAAATGGGGCTGGAGCGTCAATACAGAGAGTTGCCCACTTTCTTCGCGCAGCGTATCCTCACCGGGCTCTAACCCAAACGGCTTTAACAATTCGCGGGCGGCCTGTACACTAAACCCGCCAAAACCCGCCCATTCTAAGGTCACCACCAATTTTCCCCCTTCAGCCACAAAGGCCGTCAGGCGGTTGCGCTGCTCTTCGCTCAAGGGCTGAGAAGGGCTCAAGATCCACAGGATATCTGTATCGGTGGGGGAAGCGGGCAGACTGGCGCTGCGGTTGAGGGAGTGGCCCGCCTGTTGNNACCATTCCCAGTGGGCGTGTCAATATATCCAATTGGCTGCGCAGGGGACGCGCTGCAACGGTGAGGCTGAGATCCCCCAGCGCTTGGGTTCCGGTTGTGATCGTCACGGGGCGCTCCCACGGCTTATAACCTTGTCGGGCCACCTGCAAACGCACCTCCCCACTGCGCACATAACTCAGGGCGAAAGTGCCATCAGCTTCGGTCAATACACTTTGACTGCCGTCACTGACTACCGCCTGACTCAGAGGCTGCCCCGCCACCACAATGCGCCCCGTGAGCCGGGCCATTTCCCGTTGCAGTGGCATGGCCAAGAGCAAATCACCGCGAAAGCTGGTGCTCAGGGTACTCAAATTGACGCGCCGTTGGGTGCTCAAATAACCGGCGGCTTCGACCCGAATCACATAGGGGGTGTCCAAACGCAGACCGGGGAAACGGGCAAAACCTTGGGCATCAGCCACCGTTGTGCGTTCAGGAAAAACGCTGCCTGAGACGCTGACCTTGGCCCCGATCAGCGGACGCATGCGGCTAT
>DLGM01000348.1:0-149 GCA_002482705.1 Cyanobacteria bacterium UBA7694 | reverse complement strand
ACTCCACATCGCGCACCGGGAAGGGCAGGGCCGTGGGGCGGGGCGTGACTGTGGGAGAGGGCTTGGGGTCGGTCTGGTTTACCGGTGGGCATCCGACCAATAGCACTACAAGACCCAGCCAGACAAGTTTAGAAGGTATCATGGCGGCT
>DLGM01000247.1:1092-3942 GCA_002482705.1 Cyanobacteria bacterium UBA7694 | reverse complement strand
GGTGGTGCGGACGGCGGTGGTTCGGCACTCTTGAGATAAGTGGGAATCGGAGGCTGGGGTTTGGCTGTGGGGCTTTTTGCAGGCGCTTGAGACCCACGGCGTTGCGGCCCATCGGCCACTTTCGGGGGAGCAGGAGCTTTAGGGGCAGAGGGATTGAGCACCGGGCCATCCGCCACCGTAGGCGGCGAGGGCGCTTTGGGCGGAGCCGTATTGAGCCCCGGCCCGTCCGCAACCTTGGGGGGAGGGGGGGCTTTTGTGGAGCCCGCATTCAGGGCCGGCCCATCGGCCACCTTCGGGGGCGGCGTCGAAGGGCCAAACAGGTCTTCGAGACGGGATAATATTTCCGGTACATCTTCCAACGAAGGGACCGCTGGACCTGTCGGGGTATCCGTTTCTTGGGCCAACTCTTGGACGGCCATGGTCGCCAGCTCATCCGCAGAATAACGATCCCCATATTTTTCTTTGAGGCCACGAATGAGGGCCTGGATGCGCCCCTGGTCACGCTTCAAGCGTTCGAGCAGAGACGGAACCACCNNGGAGCTACAGGCTGTCCCTCACGCCGCAAAGTCCCTTCATCCCCCGGAGCTGGGCGCACTGACGGGCGTGATTCGCCAAAGCGCAGGTGTTCAAGACGATCTTTAAAACCCGGCCCCTCATTAAAATCCCGCTCATCGTTCAGGGCTGAATCGAGGTCATCCATTTCATCATAAAAAGAACGCGGCGCGTCCGAAGAGTTACCCATACACGACTCTACCTACTCAGACAAAAATTCAGCACTCACTGATGGGGAGGCTCAACCCAACAGTTCGGACAAGAGAAGATGCTACTACACGTTTAAGTATAATAGGGCGAATAAACCAAAAAACCAAGCCTTAATGCGCAGGTAATACAAAAGAAAAGGTGCTGCCACTGCCCAATCGGCTTTCAATCTGTAAAACGCTGTCCATTTTTTGCAGCAGCTCTTGGCAAATACGCAGGCCCAAACCTGCGCCCTGACCGGGTTCACGCAGATGAGGACGGGCCCGGCGTCCTTGGTATAACAGGGGAATCTCATCATGGTAAATGCCACAACCGGTATCCACCACTTCAATCAAAGTACCTTCAGGCAAAGACCGCGCCCGTAAGGCAATGCGGCCCTGTTGCGTAAATTTCAGCGCAGCGTCAAGCAATTGGGTCAGAATCGCCAGCAGCAAATCGGGGCTGGCTTGGACCGTAATTTCGCGATTGATCCGCAATGCCAGCTCGATATTTTTGGCATCGGCTTGGGGCTGAATACGCTGCAACAAACTTGTCGCCAGTTCACGCAGCACGATCACTTCGCTTGGGTAAGCGCGCGACTCAAAGCGATAGCGGGCCCAATTCAGGAGGTTATCGAGTAATCTCTGCCCTTCCTGGGCACGAGCCTGGGCCTGATGTAAATGGCGCTCAAAAGCGTCCCAATCATGGCGGGCGTACAAACCTAAGAGTTCAATCATTTGGGTCATTTGCCCAGTTGACTCTAATAAGTCGTGAGCAATTAAAGAGAACATCACATCTTTGCTTTCATTCAGCCGCTTGATTTCTTGATAACTCGCAGCTAAACGCAAGGTCGCCTGAATACGGGCTTGTAACTCAATCGCATCAATGGGTTTGCGCAAATAGTCAGTGGCCCCGGCATTCAGGGCTGTGCGCAAATCTTCAGATGAAGTCATCACTCCCGTGCACATAATCACCGGGATTTCAGCGGTCAGCGGATTGGCTTTTAAAGTGCGAATGAAGGCCAAGCCATCAATTTCGGGCATATCCCAATCGGTAATGATCAGATCAGGCTTACGCTTCTGAATAATGTCCAGCGCCATTGTGGCATGAATCGCACGTAAAACGGTGTAGGGCAACTGGCTCTGCTCAATAATTTGTACCAATACTTCTAAGTTATTGAGTTGGTCATCCACAATCAACAGGGTCGGTTGGCGCAACAAGGGCAAGGAGGACGCGATAACGTTCTTCATTAAAGGTGTCTGCTGCTGCTTTCACTTCATTGATCCAAGCCTGAATTTTATCATACTTAAAAGTTTCTAAATTTTTTAATTGTTGCCGCAAAGCGCTTATTTCAAAGATTTCTGTACGCTGTAAATCAGCGAGATATGGGGCCAATAAAGCCCGTGCTTCAGCATCTAAAGCAGGCATCACCCCCATAGGGCTCACCTGGGAGGGTTCGGCTGGGAGGGGCAAAGTCAGGGTTACCGTAGTACCTTGCGCCGGGATACTGCGCAAACGGATCTCTCCGCCCATGGCCTCAACCGCCAACCGACAAAAGTGCAGGCCCAAACCGGAAGAAGGCAGTTCATCATCCCGATGGCGCTCAGGGGCTAAGCGCTCAAAGACATGGGCCAAACGTTCCTGGGCAATCCCCCGCCCATTGTCCCGTACTTCAATGTACAAGCAGCGCTCTACAAAGGCATAAACCGCAATCCGCCCCCCCGTAGGTGTATGTTTCATGGCATTGGTCATCAGATTGAGCAGGATCCGGTCGAGCAATTGTGGATCCGCCCACACCCACAGTGCATCGGTCACTTGATGTTCCAAAATCAAGCCTTTGGTTTCACCCCAAGGGCGCAATTGATCCAAAATTTCGCTGACCGCCGGAGCCAATAAAAAGCGCTGAAACGACAGCTCCAATTGCTGCGATTCTAAGCGGTCGACATCCAAGGCATTTTGCACCAAAGCCAACATGCGTCCTCCTGCTTGCCGCAGGGTTTCCACCAGTTCGGCAGGCACCTGCTGGCGACGAGGCAAATTCAGAATCACACTCAAAGGATTTTTTAAATCATGTATCAGGGTTTGGATCAACATCTGGCGAAACTGGTAAAG
>DLGM01000247.1:0-1082 GCA_002482705.1 Cyanobacteria bacterium UBA7694 | reverse complement strand
GTAAAGTGCCTGCACTTCCGCATGAGAGGCCGCCAGCGCCTGGGTGCGCTCTTGTACCCGCTGCTCCAACTCCAGATTGGTGCGTTGTAAGGCCCGTGAAAGCTGGGCTGACCGTTCAAAACCCTGATTAAAACGCCATGACAATAAGGCTGCTTGCCCCAAGCAAAATATAATAAACCCAAATAAACCATAATAACCGTTTTTAAGAATATCTAAGTCATTCAAGAAATCGTTGGCGACAATCCCGAGATGTAATAGCGTCGTGAAACCGATCAGACGTGACTCAGGGCGCCCGGCCAACCATAAAAGCGCCAAGCGTTGAATCCACACACCCATGGCGGAAATCATGAACAGCCACCAAACCCACAACAGCGGCCCATGTACCGAACCAGGCAACACGAGGGTCAAACCGATAGCGATCATATTGATCGGCACCACATAGCGGGTGACCCCCCGTAAACGTTCACGGGGAAACAACTCCCGTAAATAGAGGGCAAACAGGATTTGTCCCAAAAACATCGTTAAACGCAACAAGCGAAAATGCGTATCAAAAGGCAGCGTGCCAAATAAATACTCAAGATTGTGAGAAATAAATAACTCAAGATAGTTAATGACAGCAATACATAATAGACTAAACCACAATAAAAATCGATCTTGGCGGCGCTGAACAAAGAATATCAAGTGATAAACAGCCAAAAACAGGAGAACACCTAATACCAAGTTATGCCCCATCGACTTTAACGCACGCTGGAAAGCAATGTCTTCGGTCGTACCTAACCATACCTTACGGATCAGCCCACCCCGATAAAACTCTTGATTTTCGACATCACACACCAATTCGAGCTGAGAGCCTGCGGCATTAAAAGGCACAAACGCCGTCATACGCGAAGCCGGAGGTGAAGCAGCCAATGCATAACGGCCACTGGCTCCCACCTGCCGACCATTCACACGGCAGGTAAAACGATTGCCAACCGAATCGGTCAGCAGTTGCAACATCTGCCCCTGCTTGATCCAGGAAGGCAATCGAATCGTCAATTCATAACGGGCTTTCCCCTGGACGGGCCAATGGGAGTGAAAATAGT
>DLGM01000250.1 GCA_002482705.1 Cyanobacteria bacterium UBA7694 | reverse complement strand
AAATTGCCCGGTACGTCAAGAACCCCTACCTGCCCAAAGAAGGCGGGACCGGAACCGGGACCCGGTTACTGTACCACTTCGTTGAATCGTTTGTAGGTTAAAACCAAACCGGTGGGGGCAACTCCACCGGTTTTATTCTTTTCCCTGGAGAAGGCCCTATGAGCTTGGGATTTCGTCCCCCCTCCCTGATTGCGCAACCAGGCACTGGCGGCATTTTGTCCCCCACAGCGCGACGCATTATGGTCATGGTTTTGCTCATTTTCCTGATCGGTTTTGCGCGCAATCATTTAGGCGGAGCAGGAAAAAATGCGGAGATAGCGGTCACGGAATCGAAACCAGCCAAGCGGTTGGGGCGCCTCCCGGCGGGTTCTGACAATCTTCGCGCCGCCCAAGACTATTACCGCCGCGCCGCCGTCTTTACCGAATTTAAGAAATACCACGAAGCGATTGCCGATTATGGAGCCATTTTGCGCCGCTGGCCACGCTCCGCAGAAGCCTATCTTTACCGTGCCCATGCTTATGAGCAGCTCAGCGAGTTTACTCCGGCGCTAGCCGATTACCAACGCTACCTAGAACTGCGCCCCCGTGATGCCAAAGCCTATAATAATCGGGCTCTGCTNNCTGCTCTATTTAGCCCAAGGCAAAACGGCCCCCGCTCTCCAAGATCTTGCCCAAGCGGTGCAATTACAACCCACCAATGCCGTCTATTGGGCCAATCGCGGTAACGCCCACGCTCGTGCTCAACAGCCAACCGCTGCTGAACAGGCTTTTGCCAAAGCGATGGAGCAGGACCCTTGGCATGCTTACAGTTGGTTTGCCCGTGGCAATCTCTATTTACAATTGCAGCAGTGGCACAAAGCTGAACCCGATTTTACGACCGCGATCAGCAAAAGCCCCACCTACGCGGAAGCGTATAGCAATCGGGGCCTAGCGCGGGCCAAACAGGGGAGATGTCCCGAAGCAAAACAGGATTATCAAACAGCTTGTCGTTTAGGCTATGATCGCGCCTGCCCTTATAAGTGTCCATGACAACCCTTTTTCCGGCCTAAAAGTAGGTAAAAATCGCAAGAATAGATCCATCTCGGACAATGCCTCAAGGCTGGGGATACAGCCCCGCCCACTGGTTAAAAAAGTTGTTGATTTTTCTGAAACATCTGGTTGCCAGTCGAGAATACCCTGAGCTATACTGAATTCGTTCGGGGCACTCGCTTCCGAAATGAGTAAGCCAAAAGCAAACTCAAGCAGCGTGTGTCATTAGCTCAGCTGGTAGAGCACCTGACTTTTAATCAGGTGGTCCCGCGTTCGAACCGCGGATGACACACCATCTCGCCCTCATCGTCTAGAGGCCTAGGACACCGCCCTTTCACGGCGGCGACAGGGGTTCGAATCCCCTTGGGGGTACTACCAATTTCTTATAAATCCACATATACTCCTGTAACAAGGAGTTTATTTTTTTATGACGCAAGAAGCATATGATATCGCCTTTCCCGATCTGGCTGAAGCAGGTCGGCGCAAAATCGCTTGGGCAGATCAACAGATGCCCGTGCTCCAGCAAATTCGGCGCGAATTCACCACCCATCAGCCTTTAAGTGGGTTACGTTTGGCCGCCAGCCTGCACGTCACCGCCGAAACTGCAAACCTCTTACGCACCCTGCGGGCAGGCGGCGCTGAAGTCATCCTGTGTGCCAGTGATCCCCTCAGCACCCAAGATGATATTGCGGCCTCCTTGGTCCATGACTTTGAAATCCCGGTGTTTGCCCGCCGGGCCGAATCCGCATCCGCCCACTATCGCCAAGCCCAGCGCGTCTTAGATAGCCACCCCCAGATCACCTTGGATGATGGGGCCACCTTAATTGGCGAACTCCACAAAAAACGCAAACACCAGCTGAGTGAGCTGATCGGGGGCACCGAAGAAACGACAACCGGCACCACCCGTCTGCAAAGCATGGCACGTCATGGCACCTTGCAATATCCCGTGATTGCCGTCAATGAAGCCCGCACCACGCGCCTTTCGGATCATCGTTATGGCACAGGTCAAAGCACCCTTGATGGCCTGCTGCGCGCCACCAATGTCCTCTTAGCCGGAAAACACTTGGTTTTGTGTGGTTATGGATGGTCAGGGAAAGGCATCGCCTTACGGGCCAAAGGCATGGGAGCCGTTGTGATTATTGTGGAAGTCAACCCCGTTCAGGCCTTAGAAGCTGCCCTCGACGGATTTTTTGTCACCAATATGGCTTATGCCGCTGAACTCGGCGAAATCTTTATTACCGCCACTGGCGATCTCAACGTCATTCGTGAAGAGCACTTCCGCGTCATGAAAGACGGTGCCATCCTCTGTAATGCCGGGCACTTCAACTCTGAGATTGAAATCCCGGCCCTGGAAGAAATGGCCACCCACAAAGAGGAAATGCGCCCTGGTGTCATGGCTTACCATACCCCCCACAAAACGCTCTACCTGCTGGCAGAAGGGCGCTTAATCAACCTGACAGCCGCAGAAGGTCACCCGGCTGCAGTGATGGACATGAGTTTTGCCAACCAGGCCCTGTCGCTCGCGTATCTGGTCAAGCACCAGCGTGACTTAGGGCCACGGGTGTACCCCGTGCCCCCAGAAATTGACGGACGGGTGGCGATACTGAAACTTCAGGCCATGGGCATTAAGATTGACCAACCACGGATTGCCATCGATGGATAAAGGACGTATCGCATACGCCCTCCCCTGACCAGTAGGCCTAAACCGGTCGTTGGAAGAATTT
>DLGM01000205.1:15257-20174 GCA_002482705.1 Cyanobacteria bacterium UBA7694 | reverse complement strand
GTCCGCCCTTCCAAGTCAATTTCTTCTGGGTGCTCCCTAGGCATTTCGTCCATCGTGCCATAAGCGGCAATCCAGCCATTGCGAATCAGCAGCCAGGCATCCTGAAGAATGTCCACTTCTCCCGCCAACGATGGGGGAATGGGCCCTTCATAACCGGGGACATCCATCGTCACCAGCTCACCAATATTTGTTAACAACCAGCTGTTGTTGGGCATATCCATTGCAGTTTCTCCGGGAATCAGGCTGTTCTATTATAACGTGCCAGCCCTTCGATGCAGCCAAACAAAACAGCCCACAGTACTATGGGCTGTTTTGTTTGAGTAAAACCGTTAAAACTGAACCGGCGTTTTCCAGGAGAGGTACACGGTATCTTGCTTGAGATCAAGCTGGGTGTTTTCAAGCAGGCTCATCATAAATTGTTTTTCAAGGGTGGCATTGTATTCATCGGCCTGCACAAACGCATCCCGAATATTCCAGCCGTGGTAACCCAATAAGACCGCCAAAATACCCAGGTCACCCAGGGTACGGGCTTCCGGGGGACGCTCCGAAAGAATCGACCAGCCAATCAGACTGCCCACCAAAATGACGGTGCCGCCCACGGTAATCCAGGTGCTGCGGGCATTGTCATTGCCGACATAAAATTGGCCCAGGCCCGGATATAGGGCTGATAACAACAGGGCGTTGGCAGGGTTTTTCTTGAGGGCTTGGGCCGTTTCGCCAGTGCGATGTTTGTTGTCCATCTGGGCAACTTGGGTGCGCTCGGCCGCACTCAAGGTAAATTCCGGGGCAGCGGCCCAAGTGGGGGCGGCTAAACCCGTTAACAGGGCAGTCGATAAAAGGAGAGAAAAAGGCTTGATATAGCTCATGGCAAACAGAATACCATAGCTTGAGCGAGGGGGATAGTCCCCCTCAGACTTGAATCAAGCGAGTTCAGAACAGAAGTGAAAAACTGGCTCCGAATACAACCAAAACAAGCCCGCTGATTGGCGACTCAAAAGCTTTAGGTTATGATAAAAAGCAACGTCCAGCTGGAGGTTAAGCTAATGTCTTGGTTCACTCCTTTATTATTGGTGCTATTGCTCCTTATATTCAGCGGCTCTACACATGCAGCTTTACAACCGGAACTGGTTATCCAGAAGGGGGGATTCAACCATCAAAAAGTACTCACGAGCCCCAATGGTTCATATCAGGTCAGTGTTGATGACTTTCTGATCACGGTTTGGGATCTTCAATCCGGCAAAGAACTCTATCAAATTAGTGATTTGCTCTGTCATCATAATGTACGCATTACATCTAATTCACAGCTCTTGATTGCAAAATGTGATAACTATGAAAGTGGGCATCCAAATGGCATTTATTTTTGGGAGTTAAGCACGGGTAACCCCTGGAAGAAACTCCCGATGCTAGCATCCTCTACGAATAGCGGAATCGATATCACTCCAGATGGCCAACACTTGGTGTACTACGAGACCAAAAGCCAACGCTTAAAACGTCTCAATTTAGGCACACTCCAAAGCCAAACACTTCCCACCCCCGTCAACTATAGTCACTCGCTAGATCTTCACTTTATTCAAGGGCAAAATATCCTTTCCAGCCCAGGGAGATTAGCCAGCCACAACAAAATTTACGCCCTCACAGTACACCACGCTCAAACCGGAAATATCATCAAAACCATTACCCCTCAAAGCCTTAGCGGTGACAATAGCACGGCCCAAACTCTTGACCTAACCCCCCTTTTAGATACCCAGAACAACATCATGGTCCTTTCGCCCCACGACGATCACCCCATCGAAATCTGGGATCTTAAAACCCTTACCCGCATACAGACCCTGCATTTACAAGGAACCAAGGCCCAAGCCCTGAGTGCCAACGGAGACTGGATCGCGCTCAGCAGCCGTAGCCAGATCAAAATTTACAGCATCTCCCAACAGCGCTACATCTTTAGTCAAAACAGTTCAGAGCCAATTAAAGGTTTTTCCCATAACCAACACTATCTGATTACCAGCAGCGGTAAACGCCTACACTTCTGGGATATTGCCCAGCAAAAAGTCACCCGAACACTTCACAGTGGACATGTCTGGAATTGGGCAACCTTTCTGAACCCCACAGCCCAAACCCTGTTACAACAACCCAATCCCCATATTGCAAAATTTATGCGCAGCGGTTACCAACAACCGGCATTACAACTTTGGGATCTGCGCCTCGGACGCAGACAAGGCATAATTTCTCAAGGAGATCTCAACGGCAATCCAATTCAAAGCTTAACCCAAAGCCAGGACGGTAAAACTTTGGCCATTTTAGAGGCCTGCGATCCCCATCAGACACAATCCCAATGTTCCGCCCATATTTATCGTCTGCCCTACATGACACGCCTCATGAGTTTTAAGCTCGGCCCTTTTCCTGATCTGGGCTTTACCAGCCAACACTGGCTCTATTTTCCCTGGCAACTGAGCAAAGATGGGCAGCGCTTATATGTGCTATTACAACCCCAACTGGCACAAAACACGTGGCAAACCACCCAGGCAATCCGTCAAGTTTTACGAAAATACGACCTCCGCAGCGGGCAGTACCAAGATCTCTTGATTTTCCATCAAGCGATCCAACAAATTGCCATTTCTCCGTCAGAAAAAGAACTGGTAACCCGCAGCCAAAATGGGCTACAGTTTTGGAATCTTGAGCAACGCAAACCCCTCCAAAGCTTTACCTGGAAAGAGTCTCCAGAGTATATCCCCAACCAGCATTTCAGCATGGATGGAAAATTTTATAGTGACCATGTTCCTGGTGGGAAAACAATCATTTGGCGTGTGCCTGAATTTAAAGCGGTCGCCAGCCTCCATCGCCTCGCATCACAAGGTAATTCGTTTATTCCACACTTCTACAAGAGCACCTTTTCTGCAGATGGCAAACTCTACGCGGGCATCTATCAAGAGTATCAAAGCCCTGGTGATAAAGCTGGAGCAGCTCTCGGTATCCAGGTTTGGAGCACATCCTCTTGGAAATTGCTGAGCGAAAAAAAGATCACCAGCCGTGAGCCCATGAATGGTCCCAGCATCCACTTTAAGAATACTCAAGAAATCCAAATTGCCCTTGCCAGTGGCCAAATGTTCCAGTGGAACTTTCAACGCCAAACACTTCAACAGTTTTATTTTTCAGGGACTGAGACAGGTTGGGTTACAGCTACCGAAGAGGGTTATTACCAAGCTTCGCGTACCGGACTTGATGGAATTGCCTTCCGTGTAGGCGGTCGCGCTTACCCGTTTGAGCAATTCGATTTGCGTTACAATCGTCCTGACCAAGTTATTGCTCGCCTCACGCCCGGTAGCCCATTGATCAAAGCCTATCGGGAATTGCGCCAACAGCGACTCAAACGCATGGGGTTTGACGAAAAAATGCTAGCCAGTGATTTTCATCTACCTGTGGTCAAACTCCTCAACCCGCCACGGTCTGTTGCAACAACCCAAAATCAGTTACGCCTACACATCCAAGCACAAGATACAAAATATAAACTCGATCGCATCATGGTGTACGTGAATGATATCCCGATTCATGGGCAACGTGGACGCGATGTACGCAGACATCAGGCCCACACCCTTCAGCAAGAGGAATCTATCCCCCTTACCCCAGGTAGCAATAAAATTCAGATATCGGCCTTAAATCAAGCCGGAACAGAGTCGCTGCGCGAAACGCTACAAATAAACTATACCGGCTCTACTCCCCGTCCCACCCTACATCTGATCTCTATAGGTGTATCTCAATATCAACAGTCGCAACACAATCTTGAGTATGCTGCCAAAGATGCAGAAGATATGGCCACACAATTGGCTTCACGTCACAAAAACAGTCATCAGATTTCCCAATACCTGTGGCGTAACCAAGCCGTTACGCGCAACCAAATTCTAGCGTTGAAATCCCATTTACAACGATCCCGTCCTGAAGATCGCGTCATCCTTTTTCTGTCCGGTCACGGCTTACTCAATGCTGATCTGCATTATTATTTTGCGCCCTATAACATGGATTTTGCTCGCCCAGCTCAACATGGGATTACTTTTGAGGAGATAGAAAACCTCCTTGATGGCATCCCCGCCCGTGAGAAACTCTTACTGATTGATACCTGCAACTCTGGAGAAGTAGATCCCCAAACACCGACGAAAACCATTCAACGTCCGGAAGGCATGGTGAGAGCAAGGGCTATACGTGGCGTGAAAGTAGTGCCCGGCATCGGCCTTACCCATTTGCAAACCCTCCTGGAGGACAATTTTGTCGATTTGCGACGCGGTAGTGGGGCAACCGTAATGACTTCTGCCAGCGGTCTGGAATTTGCTTTTGAGTCATCCCGTTGGCAAAACGGTGTCTTTACCTATGCTTTTTTAGAAGGGCTTGAAAATAAACGCACTGACACCAACCGAGATGGCCAAATACAGCTTTCTGAACTTCAGCAACATGTAGCCCAGCGGGTGCGCGAATTGACCGGAGCAAGCCAAACCCCAACCGCCCGGCGTTGGAATCTGAGCAATGACTTTTCCCTGTAAGCAAAAAGAGCACCCTCACATATAAGGACTATTATCAGCCTTCACCAATGGGTGAAACTGCTAATAAAAATATGTCGTTTGCTCCGCAAGACTCACCTTAAAATCCCCCTTAGCAACGAGGAGCGGTACCTAAAGCGAACTTGGTAGAATAGAGTAATTCGTTTCACGAGGTGCCTTATGGCTCACGCTCCTATTGACTACAGTCAGGATCCGCCCTTTACAAGCTTCCCCGATTTGGCCTCGGAAAAGGTCGGCGGCATTGCCCTGTTTGCCAATGATGAATTTTTTGCCGAAAAAGAAAACCTGCTCAAAGGCGGACGCGGCGTCTTTATTGCTGACAAATACACCGACCGGGGCAAATGGATGGACGGCTGGGAAAGCCGCCGCA
>DLGM01000205.1:0-15213 GCA_002482705.1 Cyanobacteria bacterium UBA7694 | reverse complement strand
GGCTTTGATGTGGATACCAACCACTTCCTGGGCAATTTCCCCGAGCACTGCTCGATTGACGCCCTGTGCCTCGACGGTGACCCCAGCCTCGACACCCTGCTCGAAGAAACCCAACCCTGGACAGAATTAGTGCCCAAATCGACCCTTCAGGGCGGCTCGCGCAATCTGTTTGCCGTGACCAGCCCCCAACGCTGGACCCACCTGCGCCTGAACATTTACCCCGATGGGGGTGTGGCCCGTTTCCGCGTCCATGGCGAAGCGCAGCCTGACTGGAGCAAAGTGGCACCCGGTGAACTGATTGATTTGGCGGGCATTCAAAATGGCGGCCAAGTACTGCTGTGCAACGACATGTTCTTCAGCCCCAAAGAAAACCTGATTCTGCCCAACCGCGCCGCCCACATGGGTGAAGGCTGGGAAACCCGTCGCAAGCGCGGCCCCGGCCATGACTGGGTCATGCTCAAACTGGCCGCTCCGGGCCACATCCAACGCGTCGAAGTCGACACGGCCCACTTCAAGGGCAATTTCCCCGACAAGTGTTCCCTGGAAGGGGCCTTTATTGCGGGCGATGTCCCCCTCGACTTTTTGACCAGCCGCAGCATCGCCTGGACTGAGATTTTACCCCCGCAAAAGCTACAGGCCCACCACATTCATACCTACGAAGCCGAACTTCAGGAGCAGGAGCAGCTCTTCACCCATGTACGCATGAATATTTACCCGGATGGGGGCATTAGCCGCCTGCGCCTGTGGGGGACGTTGAGCCCGGTCACCCACCTCAACCACATGAATCCGGCTGAATTGCGCGCAGCCCTGACCCGCTGCTGTGGATCCAGTTATTGGGTCGATCAGATGGTTGATCGCCACCCGTTTGCCAGTGCCGAAGATCTCTTCCGGGCCGCGGAACGGGCCGCTGATCAGCTGACCCAAGAAGACTGGCTCGAAGCCTTCAGCCACCATCCCCAAATTGGCGATGTCAGCGCCCTGCGCGAAAAGTTTGCCGCCACTGCCGATTGGGCCAACCAAGAACAAGCCGGAAGTGCCAGCGCCAGTGAAGCCACGCTACAGGCCTTGGCAGATGGCAACCAAAAATATGTGAAGCAGTTTGGCTACATCTTTATTGTCTGCGCCACGGGCAAAAGTGCTGACGAAATGCTACACCTTTTGCAAAACCGTCTGCACAATGACCCCGACACAGAACTGGGCATTGCTGCCGCTGAACAGCGCAAAATCACCCGCTTAAGACTGGAGAAACTGATCGCATGAGTACCCTGTCCACCCATGCCTTAGACACCGCCACAGGGCGCCCGGCCTCTGGCTTACGCCTGATGCTCGAAAAGCAGGAACAACCGGAGGCTTGGCGCGCCTATTGCAATGCCCGTGCCGAGGGGACAGAACCCACGGGCCCCAAACCCCAGTGGACAACACTGGGCCGAGGGGTGACCAACGGGGATGGACGCTGCCCCGATCTATTGCCCACCGGAACGCAGTTGGCTCCGGGCATCTACCGCATGGACTTTCACACTTCGGGCTATTTAAAGGATCGGGGCCAAAGCGGTTTTTACCCGATTGCCCAAATCGTCTTTGAAATTACCGCTGACGACGAACATTATCATATCCCGTTATTGCTGAGCCCGTTTGGGTTTTCAACCTATCGCGGCTCTTAATAAGTGCCCAGCACCGGACCATTTTGTCCGGTGCTGGGGAAAATTGTATTCAGCCTGTGGATAACCTGTGGATAAGTGACCTAAATCACCTTTAAGCCACTTGTAATAAAGGAGCCTTAGCCGCTCTTTCAAGCCCCTGTACTTGGGCCAATAACCGCTGATACTCAGGTTCTGCCAATTTTTTTGCGTTTGCATCAAAATGGTCGTGAAATTTCCCCAGGCTGTAGGTGCCAGTCACCTGTGCGCCCCAGCGCGGAGCCAAGCCCGCCATGTGCTCCAAATTGGTCGCTCCTCCATTGGGCCCCGGCGAAGTACTGAGAAACAAAGTCGGTTTTTGGGCTAAAAAAGCCATTTGAATGCGTGACAACCAATCAATCACGTTTTTGAGCGCCGCAGGAATCGTGCCATTGTATTCCGGGGAAGCGATCATCAGGGCATCCTGCCGTTGAATGTGTTCAAACAGTGCTTGAATAGCAGGGGGGAACCCCTCTTCCTGTTGACGACGGGGGTTATACAGGGGGATGTCGTCAAAGGCTTGCATATCCAAAAGTGTTACCTTGGCTTTCATGAGGCCAGCAGCATAAGCCGCCAGTTCGCGGTTCATTGAGGTGGGGTTGTTGCTGCCAACCAGGACTAAGAGTTCTAACATGGGGAAAACCTCGTTTGTTTCTTGTTCAATGATTTAATATTAAACCATAAGATATAAAAACAAAAGCAGATTTCCAGCATTAAAACTATGCATTATTTTTATATTCTTTTAACATATCAATGTCTAAATTACGCCCATAGACACACATAGAGACAATCCTCATCCGCATGAGGGGCACAAGCGCCTCACCACTTTTGAGAACATCCCGCCACCCCAAGCAGGCCAAATGGTACAATCAGCCCATGAAGCTCTGGTTATTGCTTTTATTGAATACGGCACTGCCCATCGAGGTGGCTCCGCCCCTCTGGCCGCCACCTGACTTAGGGCTCTTGCGCGGGCTCGCGTATCCCATTGCGATGATCCAGCCTTTACCCACAGGATTTACGCTGCACGATATCCAGTTACAGAGTGACATTCGCGATCAATGGGGGCCTCATACGGGTTATCGCCTCGTTTATGCTCATCCCAATGGACAGACACTGGGGGTAGAAGCGGCTTTTGAACGGCCACCCCAACGGGGAGCAACTCAGATCAAAGCTTATGCCCCTCATCCTCAGCTTGGGCCATGGGGCATTCAAGCTTGGGAAAAGGGGCATTGCAGTGTCTGGATCGGAAGTGCTCCCGCATATCGCTTATGTAGTCCGGCCCACCGAGCCGGAGAATGGTATCAGCCATTGGGAGAGGGGGTAACGCTGGAAGCGCTGAGCACCACCTTCACCCATCTGCACTGGTACGCTCTTAAGACTTAGCAGGCGGTGCGGGGGGATTTGTTGGCGGGGTTTCCGAACCCATACCCGTCATCCAGAGATTGATCATTTGATCTTTGTCTTGTTGTTTGTCTTTGTCTTTTTTTTGCCCATTGGCTTTGGGGTCATTACTCATAAAAAACACCTCTTGTGTCATCATCCCACGGTTACTCCGCAGAACTCAAGGAAATGGATCACCGAAGCGCTCCAGAAGGCAGAGCGCTTCGGGGCATTTATTTGTTATTGCCAAGTTTCACACGCGGGTCGACCGCCGCATACGAGAGGTCGGTCAGCAAGTTGGCAATCACGATCAGGGCCGAGGTAAACAGCACCGTCCCCAACACCATCGGAATATCCTTGGCGCGCAAGGCTGTAACCGCCAAACGGCCCAAACCGGGCCAGGCAAACACCGTCTCGGTGACCACCGCGCCCCCCATTAAGAAAGCCAAGTCCATGCCCACATAGGTAATGACCGGAATCAAGGCATTGCGCAGCGCATGTTTTAAGATGACCACGCGCTCAGCGACCCCTTTGGCACGTGCCATGCGGATATAGTCCTGACGCACCACCTCTAGCAGGGTCGAACGGGTCAGGCGGGCCACAATCGCAATCCCACGAATCCCCAAGACCGAAGCGGGCAAGATCAGATAACTGAGATAGGCTGGCCAGCCCAAGGAAGTGACCTCAATGGTATTCAGGGGGAACCAGCCCAAGGCATGGACAAATACCAACAGGGCAATCAGACCGACCCAGAAACCAGGTGCGGAAACGCCCCCAATCGCCGCCACCATTAAGAAGCGGTCAAGCAGAGAGCGTTGCCTGATGGCGGATAAAATGCCAATCGGAATGCCCAAAATGGTCATGATAAAGACCGAGAGCACCGCCAAATTCAGCGTCAGGGGAAAGGCTTCGAGAATGGCCCCCAAGACATTTTGTTTGGTGATAAAGCTTTCGCCCAAGTTCCCACGGACAACGTTGCCCAGATACATAAAGTACTGCACAATCACGGGTTTATCGAGGTTGAGCTGCTCGCGAATGGCGGCAATCGTTTTAGCATCTGCCTTGGGGCCGACAATCGTGGCGACTGGATCCCCCGGTACGATATAGAGCAGGGCAAAGGTAATCGTAAAGATTCCCAGCAGCGTGAGTGGGATCAGAAGTGCGCGCTTGATCAGGTATTCAAACATCCGTTAACCCTTCAGGTGTAATAGGGCCTGGTCGACCCGGTTGCAGACCTTTTCACGGCCCAACAGCCAAATGCTGCGGTGCAGATCTGCCCCCGCAACGCGACCGGTGAGTGCAGCCCGCAAGGGCCACATGATCTCCTTCATTTTATACGAAACTTCTGATTTTAGCGTTTCGAGGATCTGATGAACCCCTTCAGGCGTCCAGTCGGCGGTGGTGGCATGGGCCCGGAAGCGGGTCAGCACATCTTCAGCGGAAGCCATGGCAAAGGCCTTATCCACCAATTCCGGGTGATACGCCAGCTCGTCATCCAGCAGAAAGTCGGCTTCTTTAAAGAAATCGGTCAACAGGGTCAGCTTTTCTTGCACCAAAGCCACAACTTGCAAGAGCCAATCGCGCTCATAACCGGAAGCAATGCGATCCATCGCAACAAAATAGGGCTCCAGAGCTTCCAGCAACTGCTCTGGGGATAATTCACGCACATAGGTACTGTTAAGCCAACGCAGTTTTTCGACATCAAACACAGCCCCACTGGTATTGACCTTATGAATATCAAAGAGCTGAATCATTTCCGTTAAGCTGAGTTTTTCCTGACCTTCAGGCGGTGACCAACCCAGCAGGGCCAAATAGTTGATCAAAGCCGCTGGCAGATAACCCATTTGTAGGTAAGCCGCTAAAGAGGTGGCTCCGTGGCGTTTGGAAAGCTTAGAGCGATCCGGGGCTAAAATCATCGCCATATGGCCAAACTCTGGCAGAGGAGCTTCAAAGGCTTCATAAATCAAAATTTGTTTGGGTGTGTTGCTGATATGATCTTCCCCACGCAGGACATGGGTAATTTGCATGTGGATATCATCAACCACCACTGCAAAGTTGTACAGCGAGCTTTTGTCACCTTTGGCAATAATAAAGTCACCAATGACCTGGGTATGAATGCGAATTTCGCCCCGGATCAGGTCGTTAATGACCACCTCTTTGTAGGGTACCTTCAAGCGCCAGACATGGGATTCACCCGCCGCTAAACGCTGCTGCACTTCCACCGGATCCGCATCACGCCATTTGCCACTGTACACATAGGTAACCCCAGCCGTTTCGGCAGCTTGGCGCTCGGCCTGCAATTCGGCTTCGGTACAAAAGCAGGGATAAACGGCCCCTTTGGCAATCAGGATTTCTAGGGCCTGACGGTAGAGTTCACCGCGCTCAGACTGGAAATAGGGAGCGTAGGGGCCTTCAACACCCGGCCCTTCATCCCAATTCAACCCCAGTCCCTGGAGACCTGCGAGCAGATTTTCAGTGTAAGCAGCTTGTGAACGCTGTGTATCAGTGTCTTCAATCCGCAGAATCATTTTGCCGCCATGGTGATGGGCAAATAAATAGTTAAACAGGGCCGTACGGGCCGTACCAATGTGCAGATTGCCCGTGGGAGACGGGGCAATACGGACGCGAACAGGAGTGTTCATAGGTTTTCTTCTCGTTTATTCTTTTAAAATTTTGCGCAAGAGTGGAATGTCTAAAAATTTGGGGAAGTACCAGCTGCCCCGGCCAAAGAGTTTCATCATGGCGGGCACCACCATCAGGCGAATAATCGTGGCGTCAATAAAAATCGCCACCGCCATGCCAAAACCAAACTCTTTAATGACTACAATCCGGGCAAAAGCAAAACCCATAAAGATCAGGATCATAATCAGGCCCGCATTGGTAATGATGGCACCGGTTTTTTCCATGCCTAAAGCAATCGCCTCTTCATAGTCGCCGCTGGCGTCATACTCCTCGCGAATGCGGTTGATCAGGAAAATTTCGTAGTCCATGCTCAACCCAAAGATCAGGCAGAAAAGAATCAGCGGTGAGACAATCAGCAAAGCTCCGGGCGGCTGTTCCATCCCAATCAACGAAGCGCCCATACCCTTTTGAAACACCAAAATCATGCAGCCATACGTCGCGGTCACCGACAAGACATTGAGGAAAACCGCCTTGAGCGGCAACAAGACCGAACCAAAAGAGAACATGGTCAGCAAATAGGTGATAATCACCGTCATCAAGACCACAAAGGGAAAGTTCTTATAAATGGCGTCGCGCATTTCCACGGGAATGGCGCTCAGCCCACCAACCATAATCTCGAGATTGGGGTAGCGGCTTTGCATCTGATCGCGGAATTCGCGCATGCCCTTGATGGTGTCAATGTCCGCACCACTCTCTTGTACGCCATACCCTTCAAACTTATGAAACATCGCGATCATCGCTTTGGTTTCATCACTGCTGATATACGGCAAACGCATATTGGGCTGAATCACCTGCAAGTTGGCCAATCCCCCGTAACCGGCAATGGTATTGTATAGGGGCGTCTGCTCTTCAAGCGGCTGAAAGCCGTTGGCCATACCAATCATGCCCGCAATCGGAAATGTTTTGCCAGTTAAAGCGGCAAACTCATGAATCGCCGCGACATTTTCATCGGTCCATATCGGCGATCCATCTTTGCTTTCAAACGACACAATAATCGGGGCAAACAGATTTTTGGGATCAATTTCCAAGATTTTTTCAAAGCCTTGGCGGGTTTCCATTTGCTCGGGCATGATCCGAATCGAGGTGTTCCAGACCTTCATCTCGAAGGTAATTAAACTGACCGAAGCCAAAGCCGCAATCGAGACAAAGGTGAAAAAGATCGGGCGTTTCATAATCCACTTGGCCCAGTGATACCAGAAGCGGCTTTGCCCCCACATACGCGAGGTCCAGTTAGCCAAAGCCTGAGGAGCATTGAGATGGGGGCCAATCAGGGAAAGCAGGGCAGGGATCAAGGTCAAGCCGACGGCAATGGTCGAAATCACCACCAGCAGACCACTTAGCCCGAGAGAAGTCATAAACACCACATTGGGCATCAATAAAGCCACCAAGCCAATGCTGACAACGGTGCCGGAATAGAGAATGGTGCGGCCCGCCGATTCAACCGTGCGGATGGCCGCTTCTTCTTTGCTGTAGCCCTTGTCAAAAAATTCTTCCCGGAACCGGCTGACCATCAACAGCGAGTAGTCAATGCCGACACCAAGGCCCAGCATCGAGACAATATTTTGCGACAGCGAGGTAATCGTCATAAAGTGGGCCAGCACATACAGCAGCGCCAGCGTAATCAGCATGCTGAGCACCCCGGTAATCAGCGGCAAACCGGCGGCTAAAATGCCGCCGAAGGCAAAAATCAGGACCACCAGCACAATCGGCAACACGCGTTTTTCGGTGTTAAAGCCATCTTTAGCGCTCAGCGTTGTGATTTCACGACCAAACAAGGGGCCACCGGTGAGCTTCATATCAAAGCCGTCTGGAAGCGGTACCGCCCTTACGTTTTTCACCAAATCAAGGGAGAGTTTATCCGCCAGAGCATAATCACGGGCCTCAAGCCCGATTGCAATATAAGTCGAGCGTTGATCTTCACTCAATAAAGCCGAGTCTTGGCGATAAGTTACGGACGGAGCCGTTCCTGGGGTGGCTTCGGCCGCATCCAAGTAGCGCTGAATCAGGGCCTGATAAGCCGGTGCATCAACGGTATCCCGCTTACTTTCAAGCACAACCATAATGCTGTACAGATTCTGTTCGGGGAAATCTTGGTTAATTAAATGCTCTTGGCGATACATTTCATCGCCCTTGGCACTGGCCACCTCTCCTTGCAAGACATGCGAGAGACGTGAAGCGGCAAAAACGCTTGGGATAATCAGGAGGATCCAGAAAACGAGCACCCAAATCCGGTGGCGTACCACCCAGGTGCCGAGTTGAGTCAACATAAGCGACGTCCTAAACGATGACGGAGAGTTCGAATACTGCTATAAAGCACCGTCCATTATAGCAGGGTTTAGCGCAGGGATTCAGTTACCGCTGACCAAGGCCAATAGGTTTTCTTCGCTGTAATAAGGGTCGCTATAGCGCAGTTGTTGGAGCTCCTGTAGCTCGGAAGCCAAGCGGTAAAAGGGCAAATGCCCCAGAACCTGACGCCCCGCCCCCTGAAGTAACAACATGATTTCCGGCAAATCCAGCGGATCTCCGTTCAGGGCCTGTACCAGCACCGGGACCACCTGCTCACCGGAAAACTGTTCCGGGGTATAACACTGCTCATACAAAGTGCGGGCCAATAGCTGGGTCTCTTTCCAGTTCAGGCTGTCCCCATGTAAATACTGCTGGCTGAGATAAAAGAGCGCCTCCGCCGTTTCCGGGGTATGGTGGTACTGCATGGCCAACTGCTGCGTATAACCAATACAGCCCGGTACAAAGGCATTGGCGCGGGCCATGATTTCGAGGGTGTCTTGTAAAGTGGCCAAATTGCCCAATACCGACTTGCCAGACAGCCAATGGCGCAAAAGGCCCGGTGGTTCAGGGAACACAGCGGCGTAGAGGTCCTGCAACAGCGGCAGATCAATTTCTCGGGGATGTTGCCACAGCAGCGCCTGAAAAAGAGCGTGCCACTGGGGCACTTCTTCCGGGGTGCGCACACACCGCAAAGCAATCGGACGCATCAAACCATCAAAAAAGCGCGGCGGAAACAGGGCCAATAAAAAGGCCCAGTCATGGGCATCGAGATACACCATACGATGCTGATCAAGCAAGCGACGCTCACCGCGCAGGAGCGCCGTTAACACTTCCTGTAAAAGACGGTGTGCCTTGGGGGGCAGTGAACGACTATTANNATATTAAGCACCGTCTCGACCAATTGCTGCACTTCCTGGAATGAGAGCTGTTGATCTTCAGCGGCCTCCTCTTCCTGTTGCTGGTGGGAAGACTGATGTCCACCGGGTGGGGTCTCCTTCGAATGCCCGCCGTCCCGGGCCCGTTCTTGGCTCGTAAAGGCCACATCATCAGCCAAATCCTGAGCATCTCTTTGGGCCTCGCTAAAATCATCACCCCCCGCATCCGCAGAGACATCTAAGGCCTCTTGTTCAGAAAAATCGGGATCCGCATCATCCGTTTCTTCAAGCTCAGAGGAAATATCTTCTCCCACTGTCTCCCCGTCGTCTAGCCCCTCCTGACGGCGCTCCAGCAGAGACCGCTCTTCTTCCAGCGCCTCTTCAGCCTGTTCTTCAATCAGCTCTTCGAGCATCGCCTGCTGTTGTTGCAAAGCCAGAGCTTCTTGGGTGTTTTCTTCCGGTTGTAACATCGCCATCACCTCAGGGGGAGGCATCATCGGCGGCAATAAACCCCCATTTGCAGCGGGAGGGGGGGGAGCGGGAGTCGCCAACTGGGCACTTAACAACTGGCTAAAACTCGGCGCATCCTCAGGCAGTTTAAAGCCCCCCATCGCTGCGGCTTGGGGCAAGAGGGCCTCGAAAGGTTGAGGATCAACGTGCATACATTTATTATATAGGAGCGCCCACCGCAGAGGATATCATGACAAACAGCGCTCAGACTTGGGATTGGGTCCTCGATGCTCCGGACTATCCCGGTGCCCTTTTGGCCTGTTTATTGGCCCAGCGCGGTCAGCGGGTCTTGTGGCAGATCAGAACCAGCTCACACATTCAGGCCCCGATCATTGGCGTTGACCATCGTCTCTACCGACAGGTGGGTTTAGAACCCCCTCACTGGCCCTTTAGCTGGGTACAATACCCGCTTACCCAAAGTGTCGGTCCCGAGGGTATACAGGCGCTAGAGGGTGTCTTATTACAACGGGCCGCACTGCTCACAAGCCATATCCAAGAAGCACGCCAGTTGGGAGTAACAACCCTACCTGAGCAAGCCTCCGCACAGCCTGCTCACCTGCGCATCCGCCCGGCTCATGACAGCCATGAGCCCCCCTTTCATCACGGTTATTACAGCGGTGCACCGGGCATTCCCGGTCTCCTGGAGCACCATCAGCAGCCTTGTTTTTACAGCACCTATCTGGGACAAAGGCAACATCTCTTGGGCACAGAAACCGATCTTTCCCAAGCACATCTTCACCCAGCCTTAACCTGGCAGCCCCTCCAAACCGGTGGTCCCCTCGACTGGGAATGGGTCGATGACATCCCCACATTGTATTGGCCCAACTATCCTCTCAGCCCTAAAGGTTTGTGGGCTGAGAGTCAGGCCTTGTTAGTTTTACGTCGTCTCAGCCAGCTCATGACCGATCTACCCCCAGCCTCTGACTGGGCGGATCTGAGCCATGCCTACCAACAGCAACTTAGCCGTTACGCCATGCCTCTTTAAATGCGGGGCGCGGGAATATCAGCCCAAAGGGGTAGCAATCGCGATCGTGATCGAGTAAAATACTTATTTGCCTGTTTTAAGTTTAGGGATGGTCGTTTTACCCATCAGCTTCCCAGTACGCCCTCGGCCCCTTGCACCCCTTACACAAGGACCCCAAAAGCCAAGCGATCGCGAAAAAGAGTTGGCCGACCACCAGCGGCATGCGCCGGGCAAACCTACTTGTCATTGCCCGCCTATGTCCGTATAATTCAGGTTAAGAGTAAGAGAAAGTTGAATTATGGCTAAAGAAGACGTCATCGAGATGGAAGGCGCCATTCAGCAGTCCCTGCCGAATGCGATGTTCACCGTCATGCTGGAAAACGGACACGAGATCTTGGCCCACATTTCCGGCCGTATGCGCAAGAATTTCATCAAAATTCTGCCCGGAGATCGCGTCAAAGTCGAGTTATCACCCTATGACCTGACCCGTGGCCGTATTACCTATCGACTGAAGTAACTACAGAAAGAGTAGAGCAATGAAAGTACGTTCCTCTGTCAAACCTATCTGCAACAAGTGCCGCGTCATCAAGCGCAAGCGCCGCGTCATGGTGATTTGCGAGAACCCTAAGCACAAGCAGCGTCAGGGCTGATTTACCGGAGCTTACGGCACTGAATCCGGAATTTTTCATTTTTTGTCTTAAAGGAGAACAGCAAGCTTTTTATGGCTCGTATTGCAGGTGTGGACTTACCACGTAACAAGCGCATCGAAATCGCGCTGACGTACATTTACGGAATCGGCCTTTTCACCAGCCGCCAAATTTTGGCTGCAACCAACATTAATCCCGATACCCGTACCTTCCAGCTGAGTGATGATGAAATCGCTAAGTTAAGAGAAGAACTCGATAAGAATCACCGTGTTGAAGGTGATCTTCGCCGCCAGGTGCAACTGAATATTAAGCGCCTGATTGAAATTGGAACCTATCGCGGTATGCGCCACCGCAGAGGTTTGCCGGTACGCGGGCAACGTACTCGTACCAATGGCCGCACTCGTCGTGGCGTCAGAAAGACCGTTGCCGGACGCGGCCGGAAGTAAGGAGTAGGATATGTCTCGCAAAAAAACCACTGTCAAAACCAAGCGTAAAGACAGACGCAACGTCAGCCGTGGGGTGGTACACATCCAGTCCACCTTCAACAACACGATCATCACCATCAGCGACATCCAAGGCAACACCATTTCTTGGGGCAGCGCTGGTACTGCCGGTTTCAAAGGCGCTAAAAAAGGCACTCCGTTTGCGGCTCAATCCGCCGCTGAAGGTGCTGCCCGTACCGCCGCTGAACATGGCATGCAGCAAGTAGAAGTTCACGTCAAGGGTCCTGGCTCGGGCCGTGAAACTGCTATTCGCGCTCTGCAGTCCGTCGGGATCGAAATCACGATGATCCGTGACGTCACCCCCATCCCCCACAATGGCTGCCGTCCCCCCAAGCGTCGCCGGGTCTAATCCAGGCTCGCGATACCACTAAGGAAAGGTCAGGCACATACAATGGAAAATCCGACAATTGAACGCGTAGAAGCCTACGCCACCCAAGACGGCTTGCTCTATGGCAAGTTTGTGGCCGAACCGCTGGAACGCGGCTACGGTATCACGCTCGGCAACTCCCTGCGCCGCGTGCTGCTCTCCGATCTTGAAGGGGCCGCTATTACGGCCATCAAGATTGACGGAGTCATGCACGAGTTTTCCGTGATCGAGGGCATGGTTGAAGACGTGCTCGACGTGATCATGAACCTCAAGCAGGTGCCGTTCCGTCTGTACACCGAATCCCCCGCCAAAGGTGAGCCCCAGCGCTCCAAAATCGTCACCTTGAGCGTCACCGGCCCCGCAACGGTTACCTCTGCCGACATCAAAGGTGATACCGAAGTCGAAGTCATCAACCCCAATATCCACTTGGCCACTCTGCAAGAAGGCGCCAAGCTTGAAATTGAAATGCGCGTTGACGGCGGTAAAGGTTTCTTGCCTTCTGAGCAAGTCAAGCGCGAAGATCTGCCCCTGGGCTGGTTGCCCATGGACGCCGTCTTCATGCCTGTCAAAATGGTGAACTACCGCGTGGAAAACACCCGCGTCGGTCAAATCACCAACTTCGACAAATTGGTTCTTGAAGTCTGGACCAATGGCACCATCCAACCGGAAAAAGCCATTAGCACCAGCGCCAATATCCTGGCTGACAAATTCCGTCAGTTCACCATCTTGGGCGGCGAAGCCCTCGGCGGTGGCGGTTCCCACAGCAGCGATATGGATGAACCGGTGATGAAGTCGAAGGAAGAAGAGCTGAGCATCGAAGAGCTTGAACTCTCTATCCGCGCTTACAATTGCCTCAAGCGCGCCAATATCTTCAATCTCGCCGACCTGCTCAAGAAGTCCGAGCGCGAACTGATGGATATCAAAAACTTTGGCCGCAAATCGGCTGAAGAGGTAATCGACAAGGTGAAGAGCATGGGTTACCAGCTCCGCGCCGGTAGCCGCGCCAAAAAGGGCGATCAAGACGACGAAGATGAGGAATAAACACCCATGAGACACAAAAGACAAAAAAATCGCCTCGGCCTCCCGGCTGATCAGCGTCGCGCCCTGCTGCGCACCATGACCACCCAATTGCTGCGCTACGGCCGCATTCAAACTACCGAAGCCAAAGCCAAAGCGCTGAAGGCTGAAGTAGAAAAAATGATCACCCTCGCCAAACGTGGCGTGGAAGATCTGAGCGCTCGCCGTGCTGTATCCTCTTACCTGCTTGAGCACCGCTCCAGCAAGCCCATGGTTCTGACCCTCAAGGACAAGAACGAAGAAGTGGATACAACCCTGTACCGCGTAGTCAAAAAAGACGAAAAGACCAATAAAGTGAAAGTTCGTGAAAAAACTGTCGCTCAGCGTCTGTTCGAAACCATCGCGCCCAAGTATGCTGACCGCAACGGTGGCTACGTCCGCGTGATGCACATGCCGCCCCGTCGTGGCGACGGTGCTCCGATGGCTATCATCGAACTCGTCTAAACGGTCTACCCACTTCACAAATAGCCAGCGCAGCCGCGCTGGCTATTTTGTTATGAAAGGAACTCGTTGTTATGCCCCAAGGTTTATTGCGTCATCACTTTGCCCACCTCAACGAAGGCATCTACCTCAATCATGCTTCGATCAGCCCCTTATCCCACCCTGTGCGGGCGCAACTGGATACATTTCTCGACCAGCGCTTTATTGCCCCCATTGAAAACTACTTCCCCTTTTTACCGATCTTACAAGCCACCCGCGAGCGCTTGGCCACCCTTCTTCACACAACCCCTGACCGCATGGCCTTTTGTGCCAATACCTCCGCCGGGCTCAATCTCCTGGCAACGGGCTTAAACTGGAAGCCCGGTGATCGCATTGTCCTCAACCCGCTGGAATTCCCCGCCAATGTGTACCCCTTTCTCAACTGCCAACGCTTGGGGGTCGAAATTGACTGGGTACAACCGCGCGGCCATTACCTCGATCTGGAAGACTTTGCCCAATTGCTCACTCCCCGCACACGGCTTGTCAGTATTAGCCACGTCCAATTTTTGACCGGGCAGCGCATCCATATCCCCACTTTGGCAGCATTGTGCCAAACCCATGGTGCCCTGTTATGTGTTGACGGCATCCAATCCCTTGGAGCCACCGACCTGGATGTGACGCAAGGCGTCGACTTCCTCGCCTGTGGCAGCCACAAATGGATGATGGGCCTAGAGGGCATGGGGTTTGTGTATCTCTCAGAGGCACTGCAAGCACAATTGATCCCGGCCTTTGCCGGATGGCTGAGCGTCACCGACGATTGGAATATGCTCGATTACCAGTTGCATTTTAAACCCGACGCCCGGCGCTTTGAAACCGGCACCCTCAACTTTCCCAGCATAACCAGCCTACACGCCAGTTTGGGGGTCTTTGCTGAAGTCGGCTTTCCGGCCATCACCGCCCATATCCTAGCGCTCAGCGAACAACTGATTACAGGTTGTCAGTCTCTGGGACTGGAAGTGGTGACCCCCTTCCCGGCCAGCGAACATTTGGGGATTGTAACCCTGCGGCACCCAGAGGCCGAATACCTGTACCAAGCGCTATTACAAACGGGCATCCGCGCCTCGGTGCGTGAACAACAATACCTGCGCTTCTCGCCCCATCTGTATAACAGCAGCGAAGAGATCGCCATCGCCCTCAAAGCGCTACAGCTACTCGTCACCCCCTAAGAGCAGATGCGCCCCAGCCCACATATCCATTGACCCCTTACAGGCATCTTGCCCACGCCCTTGGGGAAGGCGGATGCTATCTGCCCCAACAAGATCCCCGGAATCAGCGCCCCAAGCTATGCTAGAATACAAAATCTCCGGGCATCTCAAATACGCCCTACTCATCCCCGTTGGAAGGCAATTCCGTGGATACCACCCAGGCCAAAATCGAAGATTTAAAACGTCGCCAAGCGGAAGTTTTGCAAGGCGACCCCGCAGCCATTGAACGCCAACACAAACGCGGCAAAAAGACCGCCCGCGAACGCCTTGAGCTACTGCTCGATCCGGGTAGCTTCGTTGAATATGACAAATACTCCGTCCATCGCTGTTACAACTTTGGCATGGAAGACAAACAGGTGCCCGGTGACGGTGTCATTACCGGCTGGGGCAAAATCCATGGCCGCCCCGTCTATGTGTTTTCACAAGACTTTACCGTTTTTGGCGGCTCTCTCGGTGAGGTCTTTGCCGAAAAGATCTGCAAGATTATGGACTTAGCCGTTCAAAACGGAGCCCCCGTGATTGGCATTAATGACTCAGGCGGCGCACGTATCCAAGAGGGTG
>DLGM01000299.1:4917-20829 GCA_002482705.1 Cyanobacteria bacterium UBA7694 | reverse complement strand
GCACCCGGATATCTGGGCAACTGTACAAGATTTTCCACATAGTCCGCTGCCGCGTCAGCGGGCTCAGCACAGCGCCAGGAAATAAAATAATCAATGGCATTGCTACCGGTGGTGAGGGGATGCCCCGGCAGCGCAATTTGGACGGGTGCCAAACGGTGTTGGGCCAAGAGCCAAGCCCCGGCATCTTGGGCCACTTCGGGATAAATGAGCACATCTGGAGAAGCGGCCCGAATTTGGGCCAACATCGTGGGGTAATCAGTTGCTAACTCATGCCATGCCTGGACACCGGCCTGTAATGCCTGGGTCGTTTCGTCCCGGTACTGATCGGGCAAAAAGAAAATCTGCGTCTCAAACCCCTGTTCGCTACAGGCCTGGATCACGGGCGCAAAGCGCTGCATCAACCAGTGGTCATAAAAAAAGTTGGAGACAAAACCAATGCGCTTAGGGTCGCCAACGGGGCGAGGAGGTAAAGGACGCTCAAAAGGTGTAATAAAAGGCCGCCACGTTTGACTCAGGAGAGTCATTTCGGTTTTGAGCCCAGCGGGAAAACGGGCTGCCATTGCTACCACAGGGGCACATATGGGCCAATGCGGTGAGTGACTTTTCCAGGTCGGAGCCAAGTGGGGAAGTTCGTGGATGATCTGTTGAAAGCGTTGCCACCAGCGATTGCGCTCTCCCGGCGAAGCCCATAACAGCGGTAAGAGCAGCGCCATGCGAAAGCGCAGATCCCAGCGCTCTGGAGCTTGCAATAAAGCCTTTGCATAATGCGCTTGGGCCTCGGAAAAGTTGCCCAGCGCTTCGAAAGCCTGGGCCAATAACATCAGAATCGCAGTGGTCTTACCCCCTTGGCCAAATAGGGCCACACGCAGCACGGCAATCGCTTCGCGTGCTCCCCCCTGTTTCATCATGCGGGTGGCCATGCGCAAAAGTTCCTGATCCAGATTGGGATCGAGGCGCAAAGCTTCACGCAGTGCCAACAAACCGTCATCAAAGCGACCTAAAGCCAATAAAATAGTGCCAAAACTGAGGGCATAAGCGGCCACCCCCGGAGCTTGGGCACGGGCGCGGGCTGCCAGGGCATAAGCGGCTTCCTGTTCACCAAAGGCCAATAATAACAAGGCCAAATTGTGATTGGCAGGCGCATAATCCGGGTCCCGCTCCAGCACTTTGCGAAAGAGCGTGGCCGCCACTTCGCGCTGCCCTTCAGCCAATAACAACACGCCTAACTCATTGGCTGCCGCTTTGTGGTGCGGATCATGGCGCAAGGCTTCGCGAAAATAGGTCAGGGCATGTTCGCTTTGGCCACTGACCTGAAAGAGATATCCCAGTTCGAGATAGGCCTCAGTATAGGCTGGATCCCGCTGTAATATTTCGGCTAAAGTCTCACGACAGGCGGATAAATCATTGTGCTCACGCTGGAAGCGTGCCAGTTCCAGCCAGATGGGAAGCAGATCAGGGGCTTCGGCAGCCGCCGCATGGTAGGCAGCTACGGCTTCTGCATAAGCAGGCTGAGCCGCCAGCGTCCGGGCTGTCATCAGCAAGGCATCAAAGCGTTCCAAGCGGTGCTCCTGCAACAGAGGTTGATTCATTATAGCCGGGACGGGCAAAGACCACGGCCCGTAATTCAGGACAATCGCGCAGACGCCAGATTTTACCGTCAATATAATAATGAAACAGCGTCAGCATCCCCAGCGGCAAAAACACCCAATAAAACAAAGGGTGTAAAAAACCCAGGATTTCAATGCTACCAGCAACCAGACCATATAACAGAGCCAGCCCCAGCCAACGCAGGGCAATACGCCGCCGCTGTGGAAAGCGGTGGCGCTGATAATGGGCCACAAAACCATGGTATTGCACATCATGGTAAGCCGTTTCAATCGCCTCCCCCACCAGAAAAGGCACGGCGGCAATGATAAATACGACATAATGGCTGGTCAGCACCATCGCCATCAAGAGGAGTTTGGGAAGATTGAGAGGCTGCCCCTTGAGAAAGAGCTGCCCCTGACGCCCAACAAATACCAGCAGCGCCAGCACTGCCAAGGCCCCCATCAGTGTCCCCAATTCCTCGGGGAAAGCCGGGAAATAGGCTTTGAGATTGCCATACACGGTAACGGTTTCAAATCGTTTACCCGCCGTCGTGGCCAAATAATCGTGAAGGATACAGGCGTACAGGCTGATTTCAAGTGCCAGTCGATCAATCCAACGATCCCACGGATTGGGCTTTTCATTCAGGCCCTGGTAAATGCGCAAAAATCCCACATGCTGACGCACAATATGGTGGCTGCCATAAAATGCCATAAAGGCAATAAAATAGGCATCTATACCCAAGAAGGGAATCAGCAGGCCACTGAGCATGATCAAGGGCAAACCCCAAGTATAAAGGCCCTTGCGGCGGTGAAATTCGACCGGATCTGCATGGGTACGTGAAAAGGTCTGAAAAATATGCGGCAAGTCAAGGAGAATGGTAAACAGGCCATACGTGACCAAAATAGCCACGCCGGAAGGGGCCCAACCCGCGCTACTGAGCCCAAGATAGAGGCCTAAAAACACAAAGGTCAATACGCCCGAGCCAATAAAAAAAGTCAGGTCATAACGGGCACTCACCAGCCACCGGGTATGAAAGAGCGGAGCAATGGCGCTCATGATCGCCACTGCTCTGGCAGACCCGCAGACGCAGATGGCTCTTCAGACCTGATATGTGGCTTTTTGCCCATGGTTGATATCCCTGTTGCCCTTTTGCCTCCATTATATGCCTGTTCAGGCCGAAGCCCCAAGCTCCAGCCCCCGCTGCTCCCCCCAAGAACGCTACAATGAAAAAAAGCATGATAGAAAGACAGATACCCATGGCCATTTGCATTTTGTACCACGATAACTGCCCGGATGGGTTTGGGGCCGCTTATGCCGCCTGGAAAAAATATGGGGCCGAAGCCGTTTTTATGCCTGTTCGCCACGGCAACCCGCCCCCGGAGATGCCTGCTGGCAGTGAAGTCTACATTATCGACTTTGCTTATAGTCGCAGCATCCTTGAAGCCCTGGCTACCGAACACACCCTACAAGTTTTAGACCACCACAAAACCGCAGAAGAAGATTTGCGAGGTCTGCCCTTTGCCCACTTTGACATGCACAAATCCGGGGCCGTGCTGGCCTGGGAATATTTCCATCCCGGTACCGAGGTGCCCCTTCTGCTGCAATATGTTCAGGATCAGGACATCTGGACCTGGAAATTGCCAGAAGCCCACGAAGTGTGTACCGCCCTGAACTTGTACCCCTTTGATTTTGAAGTCTGGGACAAGCTGGATGTAGAGAGCCTGAAACAGGAGGGCCGCGTAGCCCTGCGCTTTAAGCAGCAATTGGTAGACCGCCTGTGTGAAAAGGCCGAAATGCTCAGCTTTGCCGGGCATACCGTACCCGTTGTCAACACCCCGCTCTTTGCCTCAGAAGTGGGCAATGAACTGTGCCTGCGCCACCCCGAAGCCAATTTTGCCGCCTGTTATTCCCAACAGGGGGATGTGCGCAAATGGAGTCTGCGCTCCGTAGGCGACTTTGACGTCAGCGCCGTGGCCAAACCCTTTGGGGGCGGGGGGCACCGCAACGCTGCGGGCTGTACAACTCCGGCTGAAACTGTGGAAGTCGTCTAACTCTAAAGGGGGAGCTTCTGCTCCCCCTTTGGGATTAGTCTTCGGGATGTATCGGCACCGGGTGGGCCGAGACATTCACATCCTGGCTCTGGCCCCCCAAGCGACCGGACAAGTCTTTGATCACCTGGTTGAGATCGAGGCCATTGCTGTCCATCAGCTCTTTAATCACCGGGTACATCATGGTCGATTTTAAGATCGTCTCACCCAGGCCTTTTTCCGGGCTGCCCCCGGCACCGCCCATATGAATGAGTTTGATATCGTTGATTTTGGCCACCGGAGCAGCCAATTCACGGGTGATTTCCGGCAAGGCCTTGATCAGTTCTTGTAAGAGCAGGTTGGAGCCCAACTGGTTGCGGGCGTCCATCATCAGGCGCTCCCCTTCCGCTTGGGCCTGGGCGCGGGCCAGTTCGGCCTGAGCCAAACGCTCCATCGCTTTGGCTTCTAGGTCGGACGCTTCAAAACGGGCTTGGGCTTCGCGCTGGACGCGCAGGGCCTGCACTTCGATTTCCGTTTCCCGGGCAATGCGCTCTTTGCGCGCTTCCACTTCGGCCTCAATGCGCTCAATTTCAGCAGCACGACGGGCTCTTTCTACCTCTTCAACGGTGACAACATGCTGTTTTGCCTGTTCACGCTCCGCATCCACCTGCAAGCGCTCTTTGTCCTTTTGCAGGATCTGGACTTGAGCAGTTGCTGCCACCACGTCTTTGTCCTTGTTTTGTTCCACCAGCTCAATTTGGGCTTTTAAGCGGGCTTTTTCAATCGCCACCTTGGCCAGTTCAGCAGCAGTGTCTTTTTCACGGGCCCGCTCAATTAGCTGGATTTCCGAATTAATTTGGGCATTGCGCACAGCCAAATCCTGCTGAATACGCGACTCATCCACCGCACGTTGCTGCTCAATTTTAACCTGCTCTTGAGAGGCCATTTTTTCAGCACTTTCAGACTCGATCTTGCGGCGCTGTTCAATCGACATGCGATTGACTTCCAGCTCCTGATCCAGTTCCGCTTCTTTCTCTTCCCGCTCAAGCAGCAAAATCGCTTTGCGGGTTTCAACGTTTTTGCGGGCAATCTCTTCTTTGGTACTCTGCTCAATTTCGTTTTTGCGGCGAGCGGCAATCTGGATCGTTTCGGTGATATGGCTGACCCCCTGAGCGTCAAAGTAGTTTTGATCGCTGCGGAAGGTCGAGGCGTCTAAGTTACTGATCGTGACAGTCTCCAGCAACAGACCATTCTCATCAAGCTCATTTTTGACAATATTGTGAACGGCACTGGCAAAGTCATCACGTTTTTCGTGCAGCTCCATCAGCGATTTCTGAGCCGCCACACTGCGCAGGGCGCTGATCAGTTTGGGGGCAATCAGCGCATCCACTTCCCCTTCCGAGACAGAGCGTTCCCCCAAACTGCGCGAAGCAGCCAGAATTTGCTGGGTCGTAGGTTCGACACGGATGTAAAATTCCGCAGACACATCAGCCCGCAGTTTATCTCCGGTAATCAGTGCCGCTTCCGCATTACGGGTCACTTCAATGCGCATGGTCTCCAGAGAGACCCAGCGCATTTCATGTAATAGCGGAATCACCCATGCCCCGCCATCCAAAACGACCTTGGCTTTGCCGCCCCCAGTGCGCACAAAGGCACGGCTACTCGGGGATTTTACATACAGTTTTGAGGCGGCCATTAACAGACCCGCTATTATTAGAACAGCCAGCCCTATCAGCCCGGCTATCATCGTTGCTATATTCATGAATCAGATGCCTCCTGAGAAAAATGCGGGGGGACTGCAGCCTTGAGTTCTTGAAGGCTGCGCTCCAAGCGCGCTTCTAAACCCAAGCGAGAACCCCCATGAAGATATGCGTAAAAATCGTCACTTTCATAACGCAGAGCGGTATACCACTTACGCTGAGGATCATACCCCGTAATAAACACGGTTTCCTGTTTGTCTGGGGCACTTTGCTCCGGTTGGGTGACGGCACTGATCTGCATCAGTACTCCCTGTTCGGAATATACGTGCACGCGACCAAAATATTCACCCGCTTGAGGCGGAAGGGTGCCCGAAATGACAACTCCGACACAGCCCACCAAGTCTTCGGACTGCACCACCGCAGAGTGGTCACGAAATAAAAAGCTCAGCAGTTGGGAAAGGCTGCGGGTCAATAACAGCGCCAAACCACCGCATAGAACAAACCCCGCTAAAAATACCAAGATAGAAGCATTAAAACGGGCACCCATCAGGGCAGTCCAAATCATGCCTCCGGCTCCCCAACAAAATAAGCCACTCATCAAGAGCATCGAAAGGGGAACCTGCCCGAGGTTGACAAACCCCAGAAAAGCCTCGCCCCAAGCCAAGTCAACGTCATGCAAAGTGCCCTCAGAATGGCCTTCATGGCCAATAAACACATGCACCAGCAGCAACAATACAGAAGCGGCCAACATCACAAGATATGGCCAATAGAGCGGGTTGGATAAGCTGATGATCATAGGTACAACTGCCCGCAAACCGACTGCAAGCACTCCCCATCACAAAAATCTAAAGCCTATCCATCATACCGTGCAGCACCTCATTCGCCAAACGGCCCAAAAACTAACGGGCAATATCCGGCAACAGCCAATAGACCATTTCAAGACCCAAAATCAGCTTTAAGGACATACCAAACAGACCCGCACAGGCTCCGAGGGTTGCTTTTAACACTTGGCGAAGGGAGCGGAATCCACGGGCTTTGATTTCACCAATCAGAGCCCCTAACAGACTGCCGATTAAAAAACCACTCAGAGTATTGATAAACGACCACATCATCAGACCAATAAAGCTGCCAATCACAATCCCCCACAAAGAGGTATCAGACACTCGGAAATACCAAGTGCGCAGCGAAGCAGAATAATAGTCTGAGGCTATACCCACAGCAGCCAATAAGAACAACAGCCCCATGTGTATGGGACGCAGAGGGGCCATGCCACTGAGATAAACAAACAGCATGACCCCAAGGATAATCAATAAGCCAAAACAGCGGGCCACCAGGAGCCGGTTATTTTGTAAATAGACCAAGCTCCCGATTGCCAGTAACAATAAAATCAGCAGTAAAAGACCGATCACGCGGGCTGTTTACTTCTTTTTTTCTACGTCAGCGGCTTGGCCATAATTGGCCTCAGGCATGGATTTGGGATCTTTGACAATCGTCGGCGTGACTAAAAAAACCAGTTCGGTACGGCGCTCCTGGAACTGTACGGTCTGAAACAACAAACCCAGCACCGGAATATCTCCCAAAATCGGGAATTTTTGAATCACTTCGCTTTTGTCGTTTTTGAGCAAACCGGCAATCACAATCGTTTCATTGTTGTTCATGCGCAGGGTGGTTTTGGCACGACGGGTTTTAAACGCGGGCACCACAAACGAACCGCCCTGAAGCTGGTTGGCAATGGTCACGCTGTTGACCGGATCCACGTCGCTGACTTCGGGGGCCAGATCCATTTGAATCGTTTGAGAGCCCTCAATCGCTGCTTTGAGATTGAGGTTGACCCCAAATTCGCGCCACTGGATATTGATGCGGTCGCGATCGGTGACCAAGACCGGCACTTCGCCCCCAGACAGGAAGCTGGCCTCTTTTTGGTGCAGCAGCACCAGGGTCGGTTCGGCCAAGACACGGGCTTTGCGATCATTGATCAGGGTATCAATCTTGGCATTAAGGGTGGTCGTGCGCAGGGGAAGGCCAAAACGGAAAGGGGCATTCGGGGGCGCTTCGGCAAAAGAGACAAAATCCGACCAGTCAATCCCCAGCTTGCCATCAGCAGCCGTATCCACCTCTAAAACCTTCACGCGGACAGCAATCTGCTCGTTGCGATTATTGGGAGACACTTCAATGACATAGTTGATCGGATTGCCACCTTTTTCGGTCCAGATCAGCATGTTGGTAACGCCAGGGGCCTTGGCATTGACAAGTGCGTACTTATTCTGACCCGGAGGTACTACCACCGTAGCCAGCTTGGAGTCACCCAAAACAAAGGTGCTGATTCCGTCAGGCACACTAAACGTGACCACTTGGCCCAGGGGAATGACAATATTCGGTGCACTCTGGGCTTGCGCCGGAGGCGCGGCGGCAAAGGAGCCAACTCCTACCAACATACCAGCAGCGAGCAGGAGAGAACAAAGCTGTTTACGGCAATCCATGAGTCCGTCCCTAAAAATATTTTTATGGTAGGCATTATACCAAAGCACGGCAGCCCTGTCCGAAGGTTATTTGTTTCGATGGCCAGGAAGTAGGCGCTTGAACTTATTATACACGCGTCCAGCCACCGGACTGAGCAGGTGTACTTCCGGATCGCGCAAAGCAATCAAAATCAGGGCATACAAAATACACAGCAGGGTACCCGAATAGAGGGCTCCAAGCATTTGTTGCCAGCGATCGGCTTGCCCCAATAAATTGTACAGAGTCAGCGAACCCAAACCGACCAGCGGCAGACAGGCAACCAGAACTCGCGCGAGATGGGCCCAGGTTTGCGGTTCGATCCAGGGGCCGATAGTGCGACGCAAAAGCCCGCTAAGCGTTAAAAAGTTGAGCAGTGTTGCCAACGATGTGGCCAGAGCAATGCCGCCCACCCCCATCGGTTTGGCCAACAGCCAGCTAAAGACAAACATGGCAGCAATTGAGACAAAGGTTGTATAAAAAGGGATGCGCGAATTTTTGAGGGCATAAAAAACCCGGACCAGTAGATCGCGAACCGCATACAGGGTAATGCTGATAGATAAAAAGAGTACAACCTGATAGGTCATCAGGGTATCTCGAAGCCCAAACTCACCGCGTTCAAACAACAGCGAAATCATAAAGGGCCCAAAACAGATCATCAGTACCGTGACTGGGAGCGTAATCAGTAATATCGGACGCAGCCCCTGATTAAGGCGGGTAATTAGCGCCCGGTGATTGTCTTTTTCGAGGGCCGCTGTGGATAAGACCGGCAGCATCGGCACCAATAACGCCGTCAACAAAATGCCCAACGGCAATTGCAAAAGGCGGTTGCCCAATTGGAAGGCACTGATGCTGCCCTCGGCCAAAGAACCGGCAAAGAAATTGATCACAAACAAATTCACTTGCCCGACCGTTGAACTCATAAAAGCCGGGATGAGCAATCCCATCAGCGATAAGAATTGCGGATCAGAGGCACGGAAATAAATCGGTAAAAGCCGGAATGAGCGCATCAGCGGCAGCATTTGTAAGAGCAATTGGAACACGGCTCCCAAGGTTGTACCCCAAGCCAGCGCCAACGATAAACGGTACAAATCCAATAAATAAAAGGTACGTGCCCCTGACCAGAGCAGCCCTGTCACGGGCGCGGCACTCAGTCCCTGTAAAAAGGGTGTTGTCATCAGGCTTTCCACATGAAGTTGTCCCATGAGCCCTTCCGGCATCGGGATCCAGGGGCTACAAAACAGGGCCACAATGATCGCCAGACTGGCCATAATTGGGCTCAAGCTGGGGGTTAAAAATTGCTGGCGAATGCTCAACACCCCATAAGAAATGCCAATCAGCCCTGACAGAGCAAAAATCGGCGCCATAATCCGCAGTTGCAAGACCGCCAAGTCAGCCGTCAGCGTCGGCAAAGACGGAAAGAAAAACTGGATCACCTGCGGGGCAAACCAGCCCAAAGCCAAAGCCGCCCCCCCCATTGCCAATAAGGTCGTCAATACTACCGTTGACAACACCACGCGCCATGTCTGGTTATCTTTTTCCCGGTAGGCCTGAGTTAAAGACGAAACCACTGCCGAATGAAAAGGGCCATTTAAGCCGCCAATCATGAGCAGGGCAAAACTCCCGGGAATCAGGTAGGCCACATTATAGGCATCTGCTACAGCACTGAGACCACAATAATAAGCAACGACCATATCGCGCAACAGCCCCATGCCTTTGCTGAGTAAAGACAAAATAGCGATTAAACCAGCGGCACGCAAAATTGACATAGGGGATGTTCACATTTAAAGTTGTTAAGGATATATTAAATTAGCACGTCTTTTGTTAAGTGTGTGGCTTTTTATATCATGATTGAGTTAAATCGCGACGGCTTCTTCAGAGGCGGGCGTGATACAGGAACAAGAGATCGTGTATAGTTAAAACATTCGTAAACGTATAGATAGGAGTCGCTCTCATGGGTATCGGAGATATAAGCTACTCGGCTGTTGCCTCCCTCAAATCCATTGATACATGGATTGCCAATATTAACTCAAATATGGCAGGCAGTGGTCGCGTCGCTTTTAAAGCTACTCGCATTAAATTTGATGGGGGCGCCACCAGCAGCGAACGCCCCATTGTGAGCCCCCGCCTCGGGGTCAATATCGCTGAACAAAGCGTGGGTGTCATCCAATCTGCCGTTGACTTCGCCCAAGGGGCCATTACCGCATCCACCGACCCAACCCACTTGGGTATTCAGCAAACGGGCACGATTGTTCCCATGTTCCGCTTTGTACAGCCTGAGTTTGTCAATGGTGCAGGCGTAGTTGCAGGCGGCACCCAAACGCTCTTCTCCCGTGATGGCGAATTGCACCTGAGCGAAGACGGCTTCTTGGTCAACAGCCAAGGGCTGATTCTGCTCAATACCAATGGAGCCGCCTTCGGCAGCAACGTCAACGATTTGGTCAACGGCCAAGTGGCGCTTAACCGCGTCGGCATTTCCAACTTTACGAACGCCAACCTGCAATTGCAGTTCTCACGCTTTGGTTCGACCGTCTTCGAACTGGTTACTGGTATCGCTGACCCCGGTGCCGAAACCATCACTGCTGAGGGCACCATCAATGAAGGTGCCAACCCTGTCGGTCGTGTTATCCCCAACTCCTTGGAAGCCTCGAACTCCTCTTTGACCCAAGCCGTTCCCGAACTGGCCCTGGCTCAAAAAATGTTCTCGGCCATCTCCAAGGTCATTCAGGTTGTTCAAAGCAATATCGACGTGTGCTTAGGGCTCATCCGTTAAGCCCAAACGCCATAAAAAGGCCGGGACTGAATTGTCCCGGCCTTTTTTAAATGGATGTTGTTATCCGTGGTTAAAACCGTCTTTGACCGCTTGTTCGCCGCTGAAGGTGAGCGAATAAACGGGTAAAGCGCTTCCCATGGTCGAGCTTTGGCTTAAAAACTGTTGGCTGACCAATTCATCAAGCTGTACCTGTACATCCTCTTCCGATTTATTCAGCCGCGAAAACAAAGCCTGCATGAGATCGGTGCGATTGAATAAATTCTTTTGTTGGAAGCGCTCTAAATACAGACCCGTGACCAAAATAGCATCGCTGATCGTTTTCGGCTCTTTGGTTTTGATAAACTCTTCCAAGGTGGGCAACTTACGCGCCACAGGCGCTTCCGCCGTATTGCCCCCGGAGCGGGTGGGTATGCGGTTGGGTTGTAAGGTTTCCGGCAATTCCTCGCCAAAAAGCTGCAGCCAGCGCTCCACATAAGACTCGACAAAATCGCGATCACCGCTTACGTTAAATTCTTTATCACGCAAGCGCAGACCAAAGCTGTACACCTGAGACTGATTTGTCATGGCTCTCTCCTTTGATTTACCATACAGAGGCAGATTCTATTACTATCTTTAAGAGTTAACCATGAAACGCTTCGACAGTAAATATATTGATGATGGGCATACGTGGCACGCTGACGCCAGCCTAATTCTGGATGACGAGGGCCTGATCACCGCCCTGCTCTCCCAAACCCAGGCGGATATCGAATACCCCCGTGAAAACTGTCAGGAGTACCATGCTCTGGGCAATAGCCTGCTCATGCCCGGTTGTATTAATGCCCACAGCCATGCTTTCCAGGTATTGTTACGCCCAACCACCGGCCAGCCTTTGCACTTTCAGGACTGGGTGGATCGCTTTTTATACCCGCTGGTGTTAACGCTCAATGAAGAACAGCTCTATGCCTCAGCTTTGTTGGTATTCAGCGATATGTTGCGGCACGGGATTACCACCGTCGGAGAATTCTTTTATGTACACAACCTCGAAGATGGTAGCTCCAGCCACAATCGCCATGCACGCGCAGTGATTCAGGCCGCTCGCGATGTGGGCTTGCGGATTGCTCTGATCCGCACACTGTACGACCTGGGCCATAAAGAAGGACAAAAGCGCTTTCGTGAGCCTTTGGATCAGGCCTTAGCACAGACGGAAGCCCTTTATAATATCTATCGCCAAACCCCTGAAGTCACGATCATGCCAGCTCCTCACTCCCTACACGGCGCTTCCAAAGAACTGATTATTGCCGGGGCCGAACTGGCCCAACAGCTCAATACCCCTTGGCATATCCACTTGGCCGAGCAACAGTCCGATATCCCCTTTGCCCAAGAACGTTATGGCCTCAGCCCAGTCCAATGTTTGGCCGAATGGGGCGTCTTAAACAGCCGCACCGTACTGGTACACGCCATCTGGCTTAACGAAACGGACAAGCAGTTGGTCAAGGATGCCGGGGCCAGCATCGCCTATAACCCAATTACCAATATGGCCTTAGGCGATGGGATTGCAGACATCCCTTGGTGGCACAATCACGGTGTCCCCGTTGCGCTCGGAACGGATGCCAATATCCAAGCCGACTTGTTTGCCGAAGCCCGCACCACCGAATATTTACAGCGCAGCCGCAAATTGGCCATGGGGGTGATCCCCGAAGCCCGCTCTCTGGCCCATATGCTCAATGTCCATGGGGGCACGGTGTTGGGACTCCCCGTTGGGCAACTCGAACCGGGTTACCACGGCGACTTCCTGGTGATCGATCTGAGTGCAGAGGCCCTCCTGCCCGCCAGCTTGGGCCCCTATCCTGAAGTCCCTGTGCTCAACCAACTGATCTTCTCTGCGCCCCCGGCTCAGGTCATTCGTCAGGTCTTTGTAGACGGGGAAGAAGTGGTTCAAAATGGCCAGTTAAGCCGCCTCAACCCTGGGCAAGTGGCCGCTGAACTGGAGCGCGCCCTGGCCTGATCTGCTAGGCTTTTAACGGGGGCCCTATGCTATAATTTGGGCACCTGGGCAGTGGCCCTGGAAAAGGAGAAAATGACGCATGGCAGAACTACAATCCGTCACCGATCAAAATTTCGACGAGGAAGTGCTTAAAGCCAACCTGCCCGTCTTGGTTGACTTCTGGGCTCCTTGGTGCGGCCCTTGCCGCATGGTAGCTCCTGTGGTCGAAGCAATCGCCAGCGAAAATACTGAGAAGCTCAAAGTGGTAAAAATCAACACCGACGAAAACCCCGACACCCCTTCTCAGTACCATGTCAGCGGTTTGCCTTCCCTGCTGCTGTTTAAAAATGGCCAAGTTGCCGATCAAATCGTGGGTGCGGTGCCCAAAGCCCGCCTGCAAGATATGCTCGCCAAGCATATTTAGTTTGCAACCTCCCTCTGAATTTGTCCTGACCCGTGCCCAGGTATTGCGCCTGCTCACGGGTCAGGAGCTTTTTTTGCTGGTTTTAAGCCTGGGCTGGGGCTGGCTTGACCCCGGCCTGCCAGTCTGGAAAATCACCTTTCACTGGCAAGCCGTGGGCTGGGGAATCGTCGGGGCCCTGGCCATGTTGGCCACCAGTGCCCTGATGCTGTGGTTATCCCAGCCTCTGCGGCAGGCGATTGAGGCTGTCGACAGCCTGGTTTTTTCCCGCCTACAGCCCTCAGACTTTATCTATCTGGCGATCTGGGCCGGAGTGGCTGAAGAGTTCTTTTTCCGGGGTGTGTTGCAAGAGCGCTTTGGCCTGATTCCTGCCAGCATCCTCTTTGGGTTGGTGCATATCCCCAGCCCGCGTCATTGGCATTATGGCCTGTGGGCCACCGTCGCCAGTTTATATCTGGGGTGGGTGTATGCCCTGAGCGGGAATTTGCTCACCGTCATGATCTTACACGCCGTCAACAATGCCCTGGGGCTGTGGTTGTGGCGCAAACTGCGGCCTCAGGCGACGACTGAATAACCCCCATCAACCGTCAGGGTTTGCCCCTGCACCATATCCGAGAGGGGGCTGCACAAAAACAGGGCTACCCGAGCGACATCTGCGGGGGTCACCAAGCGCCCGGCGGGGGTACGCTTCAATGACTCCTCCAACAGCGTTTCACGGTTGGGAAAATGGGTCAGGGCCTCGGTGTCTACCACCCCAGCCGACAAAACGTTGATATGGGTCCCCAGCGGAGCAAGCTCAAGGCTCAGATGGCGGACCAGCGATTCAAGGGCTGCTTTGGAAGCTCCTACCGCCGCATAGTTAGGGAAAGCGCGGGTGGCTCCCAAACTTGAAAGCGCCACAATTTTGCCACCGCCAGCAGCCTGCAAGAGGGGCATGGCGTGCTGAACCAGATTTAACAGTGCCTGGGCATTGATGTCTAAGGTCCACTGCCAATGGCGGGGGGTCAGTTCTAAAGCCGGGCGAATCACCCCCGAAGCCGCATTGCTCACGACAATATCCAAGTGGGAATGATGGACACGCAGTTCGTCAAAAAGGGAGACCAGTTTCTCAGGCTCCCCCACATTGCCCCGCAACAAAAGCGGGCGGGGCGCACCCAAGGCTTCGATCTCAGCGGCGGTTTGTTCAGCCGCTTTGCGGTTGCGCAAATAGCTCAGAATCAGGGTCACGCCCTGTTCAGCCAAGGCCAAGGCAATGGCTTTACCAATACCGCGTGTACCCCCAGTAATCAGGGCTGTTTTGCCTTGTAATTGCAGCATTAGCGGTACTCAATCCAGGCGGCATGTTTGACGGGCATATGCAAACTGTCCTTGGGGTCTTTAAAGATGGCCACCGATTCATCAATCAGCAGCGAGATAAAAAATTCGGGATTTGCTTCCGGGTATTCGACGATCACCCCTTCGGGCTTAATGTCGACCTTAAAGGGCAACTCTTCACGGAACAGATCAAACAGAAAGGTTTTGGTATAAGAGCGGCGGGTGCGCTCATCCAGATTGCTGAGTTTGCGCATCAGGGGTTCACCCCGACGCGGGATGCCATCCATATTGATGGCATAACCGGTCAGACCGGTGGGGTCTTCGTTGATCAATTCCCAGCGGAACTGGCGATAAGCGTTTAAAAAGCCTTTTTCGTCCTTGTGAGCGATAACTTCCGGGACAAATAAACCCAACTGTTTTTGTTGCACCAGGCGCTGGTAAAACTGCTGCTCAGGCAGGCCCAACCAGTCATTGAGGCGCGAAAACTTGAGCACCTGCAAGATATCCAGCAAGCGGCGGGGATCCAGCCGATACTGGGGCAGCACCTTGGAGCGCAATAAAAAGTCTTCCAGAGCAGGGGGTTCCCACACATCCTCTAGGGGCTTGAGTTTGACCAGCATTTCAAGACTGATCTCTTGGATTTCTGGGTGCATGGCAAACATTTGCTGCTCACCGGCATAAAACACGTGCAGACCAGCGATGCGTTCGCGTAAAAATTTGAGCGTTTTGCTGCCTTCGAGCAAGCCTTCAAAGTGTAAACAGCGCCCCAGTGAAGTTTTTAACACGCTCAAATTGAGATGGGGCGTGGTGGGCGGCACCAGGGTAACGGCTCGGGCATCCAATTCGGCCAGCGTCCGGGGCCGCTGATTCACAGCCGGTTGGGTCATGGCCTCAAAGAGGCTTTGGTAAAAGGCCACCAGGGGGGCAATGTCAGGCAAGCCGTGCTCATTGGCCGGTAGCGTCAGGTGGGGCATGCCCCCAATCTGGAATTCGGGCTTGAGGTCAAAACAGAGATTGTCCGGATCATATTGCCAAGCAAAGTCGGGGGCATGGGGGTTCCGGGCCGTCCCCTGGATATAACTGACCAGTGCAGGTATGGCCTGGGCCTGGGCATTGACGCCTAATTCGGTGCCCAGAAACCCGCTGACGGGATGGTAAAATGCCGCTTTGGTGGCCAAATCGAGATCATACGACCCATAACTGATCAAAATATTGTCAGGGGCCACTTTCATAAAGCGCTGCAAGGTGGCCAACACTTCATAGGCCTGCCAACCAATGCCATCCCCCCAGGTCGAATAGGGCGAGCGGTTAAACAGGTCCCCCACCAGCACCAGATAAAACTCACGCCCAGCGGTCCAGTGCAGAAGCTCACCCTGTTTTTGTGCCAATTGGCAGGTCAACAACAGGTTCTCAAGCTTGTCATAATGGCCTTGCAAATCATTGGCAAACAACAGGGCTGCGCCTTTTTCAAGGATGTGCTCCGCTTCAGCACCCACAATCGGCAGTGGGCCGGTATTGGGGAAGGCAACCTGGGCCCCAGCGGCCTGAGCCGCCGGATTGTCCGGCACTACCACCTGAATGGTGCCAAAGGTCGAAATGGAGTCAAAAATGAACTGGCATTTTTCACGGAT
>DLGM01000299.1:0-4872 GCA_002482705.1 Cyanobacteria bacterium UBA7694 | reverse complement strand
GCCCGCAGCGCCCGTTTGATGTCTTGATAATTATTGGCACCCTCGGCCAAATAGACCATTTCATCTTGTAAAAAAGGCCAATCTAGCTTGATCAGCTCTTGCAACAAAATGCTTTTGAGCCCTTCCAAGCCAAACGAGTTATAAGCGGTCTGTACAGCGGGCAGCACCAGGATACGGCTGCCAACGGTGGGCAAATCTTTTTGTTTGGGGCCACGGGCCTGCAAAGGCGAAGTGTAAAATCCGGCATCAGGGACAACCGGACCGCGGTTAAATTCAAGACTGTCTTTGAGCTCAGACATGACTTTCCTCCCGTGTCCAGGGGCCATTCACGCCCCCTTCCTTGGCGACCAGAGTAATCCCAGAAATACACAAGCTGCGATCCATGGCCTTACACATGTCATACACGGTCAGAGCCGCAGCGCTGACAGCCGCTAAAGCTTCCATTTCGACGCCTGTTTGACCCTGTACCTTCACTTCAGCGGTAATCAGGACTGCATTGCGGTCCGTATCGGGTTGGAGCGACACCTTGACCGAACTGAGGGGCAAAGGATGACACAGAGGGATCAGATCGGCACACTTTTTCGCTCCTTGAATGCCTGCTAACTGAGCAATGAGGAGCACGTCCCCTTTTTTGATTTCACGCTGCACAATGGCCCGGAGAGTTTCCGGTTGCATTGTGATAAACCCCTCGGCACGGGCCTTACGGGCCGTCACAGGTTTATCACTGACATCAATCATTTGGGTTTCGAGCACAGGATGTTCCATACCCTTACAGTGTACTCCAGTTAGATGCTTGAGCCCAGTCTCCTGAACCAGTGAAATGGATGCCTGTGTGCCCGTGAGCGCGGCACAGGGGAGCGCGCATGAGATACCACTTGCTGTAAAAGCGACAAAAGTGCCGCACTGGGAGCGCGGGGTGACACAGGTGACGGGATCTGTGGGTCGTGATACACATCATGAAGCGCTTGTAGCAATTCTCCCAAAGTCCGTAAATGGGTACATTGCAGCCACTCCGGGAGATAGGCCTGAAAATAAGCCAGCTCCGTCAAGGGAGTAGCCCAAAGTTGTTGAAAAGCAACAACCACTTTGGGTAGCTGCTGCAAGGAAAGGGAAGTGTATCCGGCTTGGGCCAAGATCGCCAACAACATCTGTTCATCACAATAGGCCAAGATCGGATCTGTGCCCGGAGGGAATGGCTGCAGGCGGCTGACGGGCGGCAAAGACAGCTTCTGCATCCGGGATTTTTGTAGCGCATGATGCAATGCCTCTGCCCATTCTGGCGTCAGGGCAAACACCAGGGCCAATTCGGCCTGGGTGAGATTCGGATGGACGGTCTTGATCCCCAACTGCTGCAAGTAACCCAGCAGGTCTGCAGACAGCGATAAATCCGTGAGTGGGCACCCCGACGGCAAGTGCTCACCGGGCAAAGCAGGCAGGTCAATGTGGATAATACGCTGCTGGTACTGCACCGTGGTACGGCGAAAGGTATCGACATAAGCCGCTAAGGCTTCATGGATTACCTCAGAAAAAGCCACAGGCAGGACAGCCAGTTGCCCCAAGCGCGCATAACCCCGATCAGATAAGGCCAAACGGTCTGAAACGGAGAGGGCCAAAACATCCAGCGGCTTCTGAAAACAGGTGGGCGGCAAGATGGGGTACAGCCAGGGAAAGTCTTCGCGTTGGCAGAAATAAGCCTCTAAGGTCGCAAATAGCGTCTGTGCAGCTGACACTTCAATAGCTAACTGCAACGTCAAATCGTTGTAGGTTAAATCGAGCACCTGATGCGGGGTTAACAGGTAGGCTTGGAGCAAGCGATGGGTCAGCTCTGGCGGCAAACCAACCTGAGTAATCGGCACATTCTGGGCAGCCAAGAGCTGCTGTTCGCTAGGGCTGAGAAGAAGCTGTTGGGCCAAAGGAAAACTCCTTGGATAAATAAAAGGGGCTAGCCATCATCATAACCGATGGTTCAGGGCCCGCCTACCCTGCTCTTGTAATCGGGTATTATCACTGCTAAGGTAAAAATAGCGCATTGCAACGGAGACAGAATTCTGAGAGTTTATCATTACCTCAACCAACTTGGCTTTAAAAAACGTTATTCATCTAAGTTTTTAGGCATTGCATTTATTGGCATCCACGTTCCGCTCTTGGGTCTGGTGACTTGGTTGGCCTTGCGTCCACCGGGCACCATCAATGCGATTCACCTTTTAGTCATTACCCTGGTGTTAACGCTGGGTGCCACAGGCCTCACCCTATTTTTGCTCAACCAACTGATGGCTCCCATTCAGCTGACCTACCAAGCGCTGCGTCATTACCTCACCCAACAACAATTGCCCAATCTGCCCACAGAATATGGGGACGAAGTCGGCATATTGATGCGGGATATCCATCATTCTCTGCATGAACTGGATCATCTGCTGCAAGAAAAAAAAGATCTGATGTATCTGTTTTCTCATAACTTGCGCAGCCCAGGCATTACCGTTCTCTCCCTGATTCATCTGTTGCAAAATCGCCTGAGTCAGGAACGCTCCCGTGAACGCGAATTTGCCCAACAAATTGAGCGCACTATTCATGGTCAATTAAACACCATGGATAGCCTTTTAGCCCTATTGCGCCTTGGCGAAATGCGCGATCAAAAACTCCCGGTTCACGCTCTGGCTTTACACCCGCTCATAACAGAAGTCGTCAGCGATTTACAACCCCAATGGAATTCGAAACAACTTCAAGTTCAGGTCGATCTTGCTCCCGATTTAAACGTCCTGTCCCATTCAGCGATCTTGACCCAAATCGTCCAAAACCTGCTTCAGAATGCAATTAAATTTTCGCCCCGTGGTAGCACCATTCAGATCCAAGCCAATGTCCACCAGAAACACATCCACCTCACGATCACCGATCAGGGCTTGGGGTTTGCTCCAGATTTGGCAGAAGCTCTATTTGCCAAGTTTACCCCCCACGGTCGCAAAGGCACCGCCGAAGAAAAAAGCAATGGCATAGGCCTTTATTTATGCCGCCAATTGGTAGAAAAAATTCAGGGGCGCATTTGGGCAAGTAGCCCTGGGGATGGGCAGGGAGCTACTTTCAGTCTCGATTTACCTGCGGCCCAGCCCCAAACAGTGGCAAGGCCTGATCTCGCTACTGAACAGTCCGCTTAAACATCCAACGTGGGCGGGAGAATGGGAGCCAACCGCTGCACCTCGCGTTCCAGTTTATGTAAATGCACGGGTTTACGTACGCAGCCTACGGGGCCCAGCTCCGCCGCCTGACTGGTAATATTGTCCAGCAACCAATCTTCTGCCGCGCCGGTGACAAAAATAATCGGGCAGAGAATTCCTTCAAGGCGAAGGGTACGGGCCAAATCAAGGCCTGTGCGACGGTCATCAATAAAAATATCCATTAAAATCAGATCTGGAGCATCGACTTTACAAGCATCCAGGGCCGGTACATAACTTTCGGCGATGCCCACCACTTCAAAATGGAGTAACTCCAGGTGTTCTTGTAATACAAAGGCCGTCGGACGATCATCTTCAACAATATAGGCACGCAGAGGCATGTCAGCCATCACCCAAAACCTTTCGCTCTTAAGTTGAGGAGCCTGTTCTTCACATTCTACAAACTTCACGGGATTTATGCCGTAATCACAGTTGGAGCAGCCAACATCGTGAGGGTACCTTCGGCGTAAGCAGATACCTGCGCCATTTTAAGCATGTCTTCGCTTAAATGAGGAAAATACTGCTCTAGCCCATCGGCCCGCAAAGCGGCCAGAAATGCGGCCTCTGGAAGCTGTAAAAGGCGCTCCCACAGTTCTTCTCCCCATAAGCCATAACGCTGCTGCAATTGCTCAGCCTGGGCCACAAGATCGGTGCCTTCAGGGGGGGCTGGGGGCAAGGTCGGAGGCGTTGCCCCATCTGGCAACCGGAAAGCCGGGAGATCTATCGGCTGCTCAGGATAACGAACCGCCAAAGCCCTAATCCCCGCAAGTGTGGCCCCGAGCTGTTGCCGCCAGCTCTGGGCCTGAAGCTCCAGTTCACCTTTGTGCGCAGCAATTTGCCAAAGGCGCAACAAATTCTGCCCGAAGAGCCCAATCTGGTTGCGCAGTTGGTGCATTTTCCAGGTGTCCTGTTCCACCCGCTCTTTGATCTGAATCCATTCCCGATCCGAATAACGGGTGAGGTTGAGGGTAGGACGCTCAGTAAAGGTATTGTCCCAAAAGGAAAGACGTTCTAGGTAGCCATCCTCATCGGGCAGTTTGCCTTCGGCCTGAGCGCGGCGGTAGATGGGGGTACCCGGTAGCGGTGTGAGGTAAAAAAAGCGCGCGGGTGAAGCATGGGGCATCAGCAGGCTGGCCGTTTCCATCAGGGTGGCTTCAGTGTCGTCAAAGGCTCCGGCAATTAATAAAAAGTTCATGCGAATCCCGCGCTTGCGCAGCTTCTGAAAAATCGTGCGCGTCAGCTGGGGATCTTGGCGTTTGGAATAGAGTTTGAGAATTTCAAGATTGGCGGTTTCCACCCCAAACGACAGGTTGCGGCAGCCCGAAGCATACAGCAAATCATAGGTATCGTCATCAAAGAGCCGCACCCGCGAAGAGGCATGCCAGATTAAATCAGGCAGATTTTCGGCCACCAGGGCTTCACAGAGTTGTTTTACCCAGCGCATATTGGCAGTAAAATATTCATCCACAAAGGTGAACTGACGCACGCCATATTGGTGATACAGGGTTTTGATCTCGTGCAAGACATGGGCCACACTGCGATAGCGGATACTGCGCTCTAAGGTAATACGGGCACAAAAATCGCAGCTAGAAGGGCACCCCCGGGAAGCCAAAATCGACATCGGTCGCTCCTGACCGGAATAGGGGTCAAAGCGGTAAGTGCGGGG